>CAYJMQ010000011.1:28741-33881 GCA_964371555.1 uncultured bacterium
CGGGAAGTCTACGACATGTTTGGCGTGCGGTTTTCGGGCCATCCCAATTTAAAGAGAATCCTCTGTCATCAAAAGTTTGTCGGGCACCCCCTGAGAAAAGATTATGATCCCGAGCAAAGGCAGCCTCTCGACCGCACCGCAGCCATTGAAGAATTGATGACAATAACCCCCCAAGATCTTCAGGAGGAATCCTTTGAAAAGCGGGTCTTGATCAACATTGGCCCCTCTCACCCGGCATCACATGGAACACTGCGCGCCATGGCGGTGCTCGAAGGAGAAAAAATTGTGAAGGGGGATGTTGAAATTGGCTATCTTCACCGCTGTTTTGAAAAAATGGCGGAAACCCATCCCTATCATCAGGTCATCCCTTATACCGAAAGGCTCAATTACTCTTCAGGTCCCATGAATAATTTTGGTTTTTGCCTGGCGATGGAAAAACTGATGGGGCTTAAAATCCCCCCCCGCGCAGAGGCAATCCGCGTCATTATTGGGGAATTTTCCCGGATTATCGATCACCTGGTCAGCATAGGCACGGCTGCCGTTGATCTTGGGGCATTAACCAATTTTTGGTTTGCATTCAGAGCGCGGGAAGAGGTCTACACCCTCTTTGAAAAATGGGGAGGGGGGAGGATGTTCCCCCGGGGAATTATTATTGGAGGGGCCATCTACGATTTCCCGGAGGGGTGGCTCGATCTTGCCAAAAGGACAATCATCAATATCCGATCGACGATTAAAGACATCGACCGGCTTCTTACGAACAACCGCATTTTCATTAATCGCACGCAGGGTATCAGCCGGATATCAAAAGAAGAGGCAATTAGCTATGGATTTACCGGGCCGCTCTTGCGTGCCTGCGGCATAGAGCTTGACCTTCGGAAACTCACCCCCTACAGCGGCTATGAAAACTACCATTTCGAAGTGCCGATTTCCACAGAGGGGGATGTCTATGACCGCTATCTCGTCCGGATGGAAGAGATGAGGCAGAGTTTGAGAATCATCGAACAGGCGATCGAAAAACTCCCGGGGGGGCCGATTGCAATCGATGATAAAGCGATTGTCCTGCCGCAAAAAGAGGATGTATATGGAAACATTGAGGGACTGATGAATCATTTCATGCTGGTCATCGAAGGAATAAAACCATCGGCGGGGGAGGTTTACGGCTATATCGAATCTGCCAACGGGGAAATTGGATTTTATATCATCAGTGATGGATCGGCAAAACCTTATCGCATTCATTGCCGCGCCCCGTCGTTTGCTCATTATCAAGCCTATCCCCAATTGATTGAAGGCGGACTGATTGCGGATGCGGTCGCGGTCCTCGGAAGTTTAAACATTATTGCGGGAGAACTGGATCGATAAACCATGACGCCCCGATTTTCAGAAAAAGCGATGAAAGAGTTTGAGGGATTAAAACCCCTTTTCGACAACCCGAAATCGAGGCTGATTCCGACGCTCGCGCTCGCCCAGCGGGAATTTGGTTATCTGAGCCCTGAGGTGATTGAATACGTGGCAGGGCTCATGGGGCTGACCCCTGCCAAAGTCATGGAGGTTGCATCCTTCTATACGATGCTTCATAAAAAACCGGTTGGGAAATACGAAATTCAGGTCTGTCTTAATATCAGCTGTGCCCTGATGAAAAGCCGGGAACTCTTTTCACATTTGAAAAAAAAATTAAGCATTGACGATGGTGGAATAACTCAAGACAAAAAATTTACGCTGACCCGCGTGGAATGCCTCGGCGCCTGTGACAAAGCGCCGGCAATTCGGGTAAACGATGTTTATCATTACGGTGTCTCAATGGATAAAATGACAGAAATTTTAGCAAACTTAAACGGTAACAAAGAGACTATATGACCAAAATTGTTTTTGAACACCTTGAGGCAGCTCACATTAAGACATTGGCCGCTTATAAAAGTGTGGGGGGGTATACGGCCGCTGAAAAGGCGCTCAAAAAAATGAAACCAGACGATGTGATCGAGATTGTCAAACAATCCGGTCTCCGGGGACGGGGGGGCGCCGGTTTTTCAACGGGGATGAAATTTTCATTTGTCCCCAAAGATCGATCTCTTACAAAATATCTTCTCTGCAATGCCGACGAGGGGGAGCCTGGAACATTTAAAGACCGGATTCTCATGGAACAGATCCCTCATTCCACTCTGGAAGGGATGATCATCGCGGCATACGCGACTGATTGCCACAAAGCCTATATCTATGTGCGCGGCGAATATACAGAAAGCATCGACTCTATCGAAAAAGCGATAGATGAATGCTATAAAAACCATCTTCTTGGGGAAAAAATTCTTGGCTCTGATTTTGATCTCGATATCTATCTATTCCGGGGGGCCGGGGCCTATATCTGCGGTGAAGAAACAGGGCTTGTCAGCTCTCTGGAAGGTTTTAAGGGATGGCCGAAGTTAAAACCACCCTTCCCCGCTATTTCCGGATTTAACAAAAAGCCAACAGTAATCAATAATGTTGAAACGCTGGCCACACTCCCCTGGATTATTCTTCACGGCGCTGAAGCCCACCGAAAAATCGGAACTGAAAAAAGTCCGGGAACAAAACTTTTTTGCCTCTCCGGCCCTGTGAAAAATCCGGGAACATACGAGCTCCCTCTGGGAATCCCCTTAAGAGAACTAATCTACGACATTGGAGGGGGACTCGAAGGGGATCTTAAATTGAAGGCGGTCATCCCCGGAGGGCTCTCGTCATCGGTGCTTACCGCCGAAGAGGCTCAAAGAATCACCCTTGATTTTGAAGCGCTTGCCGGGGCAGGTTCCATGCTCGGTTCAGGGGGGGTCATCGTCATCGGCGATAACCAGTGCATGGTTGATTTGATGGACATTATTACTTACTTTTTTAAGCACGAATCGTGCGGGCAATGCACCCCTTGCCGCGAGGGAACCGGCTGGATGCAAAAAATTGTAAAAAGCATTATTGAGCGACGGGGACGTGAAGATGACTTGGAACTCCTTTCGAATATCAGTTCAAATATGATGGGGGGGAGAACGATCTGCGCGCTCTCTGACGCGGCGGCAATGCCGGTAAAAAGCTTTGTCACAAAATTTAAGAGTGAATTCGAATATCATATCAAAAACAAAAGGTGCCCGTTAAATGTCCACTGAAACAGTAAAAATTATTGTCGATGGGAAAGAGATCGAAGCCCCCAAAGGAGAAAATCTCTTAAAGGTTTTGATTGAACACAAAATTTCTGTCCCCTACTACTGCTACCATCCGGGGCTCTCCGTTGCCGGGGCCTGCCGGATGTGTATGGTTGAAGTATCGAATGCCCCACGACCGATGATTGCATGCAACATGCAGGTTACAGAAGGGCTTATTGTAAAGACGACGACAGAGAAGGTAAAAGAAATCCAACGATGGAATCTCTCGTTTCATCTCATTAATCATCCGCTCGATTGTCCCATTTGCGATCAGGCCGGGGAGTGCGGCCTGCAGGACTTTTACATGAAATATGGCCGCTACAATAGCGACATGCACGAACCAAAGGTCTTGAAACGAAAAGTAATCAGTATCGGAAAAGAGGTCATGCTTGACACAGAGCGCTGCATACTCTGTTCGCGCTGCGTTCGTTTTTTTGACGAAGTGACAAAAACATCTGAGATGGCTATTTTTAATCGCGGCGATCGCTCCGAAATCGGCACTTATGAAGATCGTGAGTTAAACAACAATTATACGTTAAACAGCGTAGACATTTGCCCGGTTGGAGCCCTCACAAGCAAGGATTTCCGGTTTAAAAAACGGGTCTGGTTCTTAAAGGATATCGATTCGATCTGTCCAGGGTGCTCGACCGGCTGCAATGTGAAGGTTTCAGCGGATCCGAAAGAAAAAAGAACTTACCGGATGCTGCCCAGATATAATGAGGCTGTCAATGGCTACTGGATGTGTGATTATGGACGAATGCGCTATAAACAGACGAACAGTGAAAATCGTATTAACTCGCCAATGAAAAAGAGAGAGAATGAGCTGATGCCGGTTGAGTGGGGTGAAGCAAGGGAGAGATTATTGGAAGCGCTCAAAGCCCCTTCCAATGAAATTGCGGCTCTTATCACGCCGCAATATACGACAGAAGAGTTTGAAATAATCTATGATTTTTTTATAAAAAAAATCGGAACCCGCCTCATTTTTCACACCCTCGATCGCAAATCTGCAATCAACAATGAACCGATTGACGGTCTTCTCTTGAGATCCGATAAAAATCCCAACTCAAATGGACTTCTCAATGTAAGCCAGATTCACCATCTGGACAAAAACGATTTTGATTCCTTCTTCAATACCCTATCTCAAAATCGTTTGAAAACACTTTTCGTTTTTGCCCCGGAAGATCCAGAACCTTATGCCGATTTTCTGACCCTTCTTGATAAGACGGGCAAGGCGGGTGAGATTCCTCTAAAAATCCTTATCGGCACGCAGAGTGTGCACGCAACCCCGTTTTTTGATCTTGTTCTTCCGACACTCACATTTCCCGAAAAAAACGGAACCTTTGTCAATTTCAAGGGGCTCGAACAAAAAATTCATGCAGGCCCCCGGCTCGTTGACGAGGCAAAACCTATTTCTGAGATCCTATGCTTCTAGAGCGCCCCAAAGCCTATCACAAGCTCTTCTTTATCTTTTTCTTGATCCGGGGGCTTCTTGTGGGGATGTATGTCACGATGAAACATTTCACCTTAAATATTTTAAGAATCCGAAAGATTCCGACAATTCAGTATCCGGAACAACGAAGAGAATATTCAAAGCGATTTAAGGGGAAGCATATCCTCACAAAAAAATTGGACGGGTCACTGCGCTGCACCGCCTGCATGTGCTGTCAGACCGCGTGTCCCGCGACCTGCATTAAAATTACCGCAAGTGAAAATGAGGATCCAAAAGTCGAAAAATTCCCAATCGCTTTTGAAATCGATCTTTTGCGCTGCGTCTTTTGCGGCTATTGTGAAGAGGCCTGCCCTGTCGATGCGATCCGGATGGGGCCGGAATACGAAATGGCCGACTATTTTGAATCGAATTTTATTATAAACCAGGACATATTGTCGAACCGCCCGTCCCTTAAAGGGGGGGTCATCTCAAGACTCCCATGAAAAAGTTCCCCTAAAAAAATTCCAATGAAACGCCTCCCAAAAAAGGT
>CAYJMQ010000011.1:33981-46743 GCA_964371555.1 uncultured bacterium
CCCAAAAAAGGTCACATTAATCCCCGGAGACGGCATCGGCCCGGAAATTATCTCGGTCGTTCAAAAGGTATTCAAAGCCGCTAACGTTCCGATTGTCTGGGAAGTTGAGATGGCCGGTTTCTGCGCGATGGGGGAATACAACTCCCCGCTCCCCGAAAAAACGATTGAATCGATTCAAAAAAATGGCGTTTGTCTCAAAGGGCCATGCACAACGCCGATTGGAGAGGGTTTTAGAAGCATTAACGTCGAACTTCGGCGCAGGCTCGATCTTTACGCGAATGTCCGGGAAGCAAAGAGTCTCCCGGGAATTAAATCACGCTATGGAAATATTGATGTCGTCGTAATCCGTGAAAATACGGAGGGACTTTATTGTGGAGAGGAATCGTGGGTCGATGAAAAACATACCGCGGCCAGATCTGTCGCTCTCGTTACCAAGAAAGCATCTGAAAGAATCATCCGATACGCATTCGAATACGCGCTCACGCATCAGCGAAAAAAAATAACGCTCGTTCATAAGGCAAACATTCTGAAATATACGGGGGGACTCTTTTTAGAGACAGGGCGCCAGATCGCAAAAGAATACGATAAGAAAATCGAGTTTCAGGATAAAATTATTGATAATGTCTGTATGCAGCTTGTCGTAAATCCCTATCAATTTGAAGTTTTGGTGGCGACAAATCTCTTTGGCGATATTCTTTCCGATTTAACGGCGGGGCTTATTGGGGGATTGGGGCTCGCCCCCGCCGCCAATATCGGAGAAAAATGCGCGCTTTTCGAAGCCGTCCACGGTTCCGCCCCCGATATCGCGGGGCAGAATAAGGCAAACCCAACGGCGCTCCTGCTCTCATCGATCATGATGCTCGAATATCTGCATCTCGAATCTTGGGCGCAAAAAATCAAAAAGGGATTGCTCTCTGTCTTAAAAAAAGGAAAAACCCTCACAGCCGATTTGGGGGGAAAAGCAACAACCACAGAGTTCCAGAACGCTGTTATTGAGGAAATTATCTGTTGCGTATAAAAAAATCGTCATGCTATAGTGCCAGATTTGAAATGGTACCCTAAGAAGTAATAATAATAAGATGAATAAGAAAATCATTAATGACTTTACAATCAAGATCGCCACAATAAACGGAACCGGAAGCCAGTCGGCGAATAATATCCTTTTTAAGACATTGATTCGAATGGGGATTCCGACATCGGCAAAAAATCTTTTTCCATCGAATATCCAGGGGTTGCCAACATGGTTTCATATCCGAACCTCTCCGCAGGGGTATGAATCGATGAGGCGGCAAACAGAAATTCTCGTGGCTGTAAACCCCGCAACGATTCGAGAGGATTTAAAAGAAGTCCGGCCCGGTTATGTCGTCATCTATGATTCAACAACCATCCGGAGTCCGGAGGAAAAAGAAGGGGTCATCTACTACCCTGTCCCCCTTTCTCAACTTTCAAAATCGAGTTTCGAGAGCCCGCGCATACGAACCTTGCTCACCAATACCGTTTACGTCGGAGTCATTGCCGAGCTTTTCAATCTCGATCGGGAGATTGTGACACAGGTCATTAAAGACACGTTCCAGAAGAAGCAAAAGGTCGTCGATGTAAACCTGAAAGCGGTTGAACTCGGTTCAAACTATGTAAAAGAAAAGATTCAAAAGAGAGATCCTTACTTTTATCAGCACGACAATAAAACGCAGGGAAAAGTTGTTGTCGAAGGAAATATGTCCGCGGCCCTCGGGGCCATCATGGGGGGCTGCACCGTGGCGGCGTGGTATCCCATCACCCCCGCAAGCAGCTTGAGCGAATCACTTGAGGGGCTTCAGAAAAAATTTCGTACCGATCCCAAAAGCGGGAAAAGAAACATCGCCATCATTCAGGCCGAAGATGAAATCGCGGCAATTGGAATGGCAATCGGCGCCGGTTGGGCGGGGGCCCGTGCCATGACAGGGACATCGGGGCCTGGAATTTCTCTGATGAGTGAATTTTTGGGTCTTGCCTATTACGCGGAGATTCCGGTTGTCGTCTTTAATGTCCAAAGGGTTGGCCCCAGCACAGGTCTTCCGACACGAACACAGCAGGGGGATTTTTTGCTCTGCGCATTTGCCTCTCATGGAGATACCAAACACCCGATGCTCTTTCCGGCAACTGTTAAAGAATATTATGAAATGGCCGCCGCCTCCTTTGATATCGCGGAGAGGCTGCAGACCCCTCTGTTTGTGATGGCCGATCTTGAGCTCGGAATGAATCTGTGGATGTCTGAGCCATTTCCGTATATCGACAAACCCTTTGATCGCGGGAAAGTATTGACGGAAAAAGATGTTGAAAAATTAAAATCGTTCAAACGTTATGAAGATGTCGATGGCGATGGGATTCCGTACCGGACATTGCCGGGGACCCCTCATCCGCTCGCCGCTTACTTTACGCGGGGGAGCGGCCACGACGAAGCCGCGGCTTATACTGAAGATCACGCGACTTATGAAAGAAATATGAAAAGAATCGATAAAAAATTTGAAACAGCCAAACGATATCTCCCCAAACCTCTCTGGATGGGGGATAAAAAAGCAAAAATAGGAATTTTGGGTGTCGGCACAACACACCATGCCATTATTGAAGCAATGGATCTTCTTAAAGAAAAGAAAATATCGACGCAGTTTATGCGTCCTTTGTCATTCCCATTCCATGATGAAGTCAAAGATTTTATAAATGGCGTAGATAAAGTGATCGTGGTTGAAGGAAATCGCGACGGTCAGCTTGCACTTTTGTTAAGACATTTTATAGAGGGCAGCGACAAAAAAATTATATCCGCGGCCTGCTCAGACGGTCTTCCGATGGATCCGGTGAGAATTATGAATCGCGTGGCAGGGGTTTGATATGGCTGAAATCACAAATAGAATAGGGCTCACCAAACAAGAGTATGGCGGCTTGCCCTCTACCCTTTGCAAAGGATGCGGCCACGATTCTATTACAACATCGATCATTGCAGCCTACTATGAACTGGGCGTTCCCCCTCATGAAGTTGCAAAGATGAGCGGAATTGGTTGTTCAAGCAAAACGCCTGCCTATTTTCTAAACCGCGCGCATGGTTTTAATGCCGTGCATGGCAGAATGCCGTCTGTGGCGACGGGGGCAAAGCTTGCCAATCACAATATTCGTCTGATCGGCGTCAGTGGGGATGGGGATTCCGCAAATATCGGCGTTGGCCAGCTCGTTCATTCACTCCGAAGAAATACAGATCTCGTTTATATTATTGAAAATAATGGAACCTACGGCCTCACGAAAGGACAATTTTCAGCGACAGCAAGCTTTCATGTTCCAGATCATTACGGTGAACTCAATGAATTCCAGCCGATGGATCTCTGTCAGATGGGGATTGAGCTCGGCGCCACTTTTGTCGCGCGTTCCTTTTCGGGGGATCGTCAGCAAATGACAACGCTGATCAAAGCGGCGATCTGTCACCGCGGATATGCGCTCATCGATATCATTAGTCCTTGCGTCACCTTTAACGACCATGAAGGGAGCGACAAGAGCTACGCCTACATGAAAACGCACGATATCCCGCTCCAGGAACTGGGCTTTGTCCCGTCGTTTGAAGAGATTACCGTCGAATATAAACCGGGGGAAGCAAAAGAAGTGACGCTCCATGACGGCTCACGCCTCGTCTTAAAAAAGCTCCATGAAGATTACGATCCCACTGATAAAATCCTGGCGCTGGCGGCGATTGAAAAAAGCATTCGTGAAAACCAGGTTGTCACAGGTCTCATCTACTATAAGAAAAACACCCCCACACTCAATGACACCCTGAAAATGACCGACACTCCCTTAAAAGAGCTCACTGAAAAAGATCTCCGCCCCTCCCGGGAAGCCTTTGACGAGTATATTTATCAGTTGAAGTAAGAGATGTGATAATTATTGGGTCTCTTCGTTTATTTTTTTTTCTATTCACTTCACTGATAATAGCAAATCTTTATGCCCCAGACCCCTACCCGACCGACTGGTGGAAACCATTCCCCCGGGAATCTGCCCCCACCTGGGAAATTCTTCCTCAGGATGCTACCTATGGTGTCGATGTGATTCTTTCGAAACGCACAGAGCTTGGCATTTTTTCCAATTTTGCAAACACCCCCTTCGAGCTGGATGGAAAAACTTACGCAAGTATCGAGGGATTCTGGCAGATGATGAAATATCCGGATCCTGATGACCCTAGTGATTCCAGACATCGCCCCGATCTGAGTTGGAAATATACACGAGAACAAGTCTCAGAGCTCTCTGGCTTTGAGGCAAAACATGCCGGAGAGGCAACGAAAGAGAACTATGAAAAATTGGGAATTAAATGGATCTCTTATCGCGGGAAAAGACTGGAATATAAGGGAAAAGATCAGCGGGAACATTACCAACTCATTTTTCAGGCAACGCAAGCAAAAATCGACCAAAATTTAAAAGCAAAAGAACTGCTTATGAAAACCAGCAGTTTGATCTTACGCCCAGACCATCAGCAGTCGCCGGATGCGACGCCAGCATATCGGTATCATGAGATATTGATGAGGATACGGTGCAAGCCTGCCCAGGCGATAAGTCACAAAACTCGTAAATAATATGTGTTTAATACTTGACCTTTTTATATTTTTATATAAAACTCTTATTAAATAAGAGTTTTATATTATGAAATCGAGGCTCCATAAAGAAAAAGAAAGTTTTGAGGCCTTATTTAAAATTGCAGAAAGCCAACAGGGGGTTTTTACGGCCAAACAAGCCATAGAGGCTGGGTTTGATGAACGAAACCATCCTTACCATGTTCGCAAAGGAAACTGGATTCGAGAAACAAGAGGAGTCTACCGACTTAAAAACTTCCCCTATTCTGATGAGTCTCAGCTTGTTCTTTGGTCTCTTTGGTCACGAAACAAGCAAGGGGCACCGCAAGGGGTTTATTCCTTTGAATCAGCGCTCAACATTTATGATCTTACAGATCTTATGCCAACAAAACTACATATGACTGTTCCTAAATCATTTCGACGTCATTCCAAAATTCCAAAAGTTTTAGTGCTCTATCATGAAAACCTCCCTAAATCCGATATTCGAAAAATGCGGGGGTTTTCTGTTACAACCCCTATGCGCACGATCGAAGATCTTATAAAACGTGGAACATCAGAAGAGGTGATTGTTCAAGCAACTAAAGAAGCTTTGAATCGAGGGCTCATAACTCAAACAGAATTCAAGCAACTGAATTCACGGGTCGAAATTAAAACAGAGGCTTGATGAAAAAAACTAAAAAATATCTAACCGCAAGTTCTTTTCGACAGGCACTTGATGATCATCTTAGGAATATAGCCAATAAAGAAGGGCTTGAAATTTCACGCCTAAGACATAAAATTGCATTTGATCGTTTTTTATTTCGACTTTTTCGTGAGGAACCTTCACCTTGGCTGCTCAAGGGTGGATATGCCATAGAACTTCGTCTCAATAATTCCCCCGCCACAAAAGACATTGATCTTTCACTCAGAGAAAATGCATTCTTATCTGAAAATCCGGAGGAACAAAACGAAGCCTTACATGAAAAACTTCAAACATATGTGGCAGATGAAGCAGAAGATTTTTTTAATGTCACAATTGGTAGTGCAACAATGACACTCGAAGGCCCTCCTCAAAATGGAGCCAGGTTTCCAGTTGAAGCACAATTAGATGGTCGAATATTTTCAAAGTTCAAACTTGATGTGAGTGTCGGTGATACAATCATTCAACCCATTGAGTTGCTTTCACCCAGAAATTATCTTTCTTTTGCGGGAATTCCATCAAAAGAATATCCTGCAATTTCTATTGAGCAACAGTTTGCTGAAAAAATTCATGCTTACACACGCCCACGAACAACAGGTCACAACTCTAGGGTAAAGGATCTCATGGACATGGTTCTTCTCATTCAAATTGGATCTATGGATTTAATGAAAACAGCCAGCGCCATAAAATCTACTTTTAAGCAATATGAAACACATCCTATTCCCAAAAAGTTACATGAACCACCCCAAACTTGGCGAAATCCTTTTCAAATTATGGCACAAGAATGTGGGTTCTCTGATGATCTCGCTCGTGCGTTTCAAATACTTTCTGATTTCTTTGAAAAATTGCCCTTTTGAACTTTTTGGGTTTTCTAAAGTGTCGATAACTGACTTTTAAAAAGCTAAACAGAAAAATAGCCAAACGCCTTAATCTCCTGACTGTTCATCACCGAATGATAAATCGTAGGCTCTTTGGGCATCTCAGCCAATAACTTAACGAGAGATAAGAGATATTGATTTCTCAAGGGATGCTCTGAATTCTTATAACTTTTGAGGCAGGCATAAGCAAATTTGATATCGTGTCCATACAATACCGAGTAAAGATTTTTAGACGATAAAAAGGCGAGCGTCTCAAGCGTTGTTGAATCCGCCGGTTTATCTTTTAACAAATGGTCGGCGGCCCCCAATGCCGCGGGAACATCCCCACGGCTGATCGCATACTCCACAAAATAGAGCGGTCGGTTTTTTTCATCTACCGTCCGTGGCGCTTTCAATACGGGCTCTGAAAACGGTTTTGAAAGCACAGCCATCTTCTTTAAAAAAAGTGCGCTCATAAGAAGCGCTCTTGAGCGATCTTCAAGCTCCAGATCAGAAAAAACCAATGAGAGCCCATAAATATAATGAAAGCCATGAATCGCTGTTGGCCAGCGATCAAACGAACACTGATAAACAACCTGAGCTGAAATCAATTTCAACATTTCAAATAAAGAAAAGAGGCTCTCCCCCTCCATAATGAATGTCTTTATTTTTTCAAGTGTTTCCTCTTTTTCATCGTTCAAAACCGATTCGCGAAGCTTTCCAATGCCCCCCAAAGAAAATTCCCCGGCATAACCCAATTTTGCGTCCAAAAAAATTTTCTCATGCTTTTCATAAAAATCAGAGACCAGCGGAAAATGATAGATCGCCTCCCCCCCATGAATCAAATAATGAAGCGGCGGGTACCAAATATGAAAATTCTGCCATTGGGTCGCCTGAGAAAACTCATACGATTTCATGAGATAAATCAATTTATGTCCAACACTTGCCTCATTACGAAGCGAGCGCTGCAAAAGATACGAAAAAATCTTTTTTCGAATGAGGGGATCTCGGATCAAAAAAACAAAATACCGGAATGTCTCTTTCATCTGATGATGCCGGGATTCGTTTTCATAAACTTTTTTAAACGATTCAAAATTGAGTTCATCGCGGGCGGGGGGGGTAGCGATCACCCTTTTGAAATCGATCGCAGGCTGCCTCGCCTCATTGACAGCGTACCAGAGCATCTGGGCAATCGGCAAAACCCGGTTCTTTGAATGAAAAAATTCACCGATCTGCCAGGCAGCCTCCAATCCCATGAGCGCGTGTGGAATCATCTCTCCATATTGCTTTTGAGAACACCTTTCTGAAATCACTGAAAGACTCTCCAAAACAATATCTTTTAGGGGATAATGCCTGCAATCGATAAGCTTTATCAGCCCCGTCATGAATTTATGCGTCACCGGGGCTTCCCACATTTTTTCGAGCCCTCGCCTGATCTCTTCTTTCGACATACCAGTAGCTCTAACACGGAGCTTGAGAGCGATTCAACGAAAGAATCTACTCGCCTTACCCCAGTTTTGGGATTCACATCGTCACCCACTGAGCTTTGGGATGAAGCTAGAGATTTCCTTGACAGAAACGCTCTAAATCGCTACTTCTGTCTTGAGCAGGAGGTATGGCATGAAAAAAAGTGGATTCACAATCATCTGTTTGCTTGTATCACTCACAGTTGCAAGGGCGGATACCCGACAAACACTCGATGGCAATTGGATTGGAAGAATGAACTTGAGGAATGTCCTGATAAATCCTGCCTTAAAGATAAATCATGAATTAAAAATGAAGATTCGGCAAACATGGCCAAGATTAATCATTGAAGAAGCAGAAAATGAAAACGGAAAACTCTTTGTCACAAAAGCCCTGCTTCGTTTTTCAGATGTCCACTCGCCGCTTGAGTTCGATGTAGAGATGTATGAATTTGTTCAGGATCATTATTACCACTTCACGCTGACAGGGAATGTCGTTAATGACAATCTCATTCAAGGCGATGCCGTTCAGGCTTTCGATGACAGCCCCCACTTCACGAATAAAGGGAGATTTATTCTTGTGAGAGACGAAAAGTAGCGCTCTCTGAGAAGCCCGACGACCGAGAACTTGAGTATTACCCCATAACCGAGGCCTTATATTCTGAAAGAAAATTTTTCTTGAATTGGAGGAATGTATTTTTTGAAATGGCTTCACGGGTCCGTTTCATGAGGTCCTGATAGAAGTAAAGATTATGGATCGAGGCCAGGATGGCCCCCAGTATTTCTTTTGAAATAAATAAATGCCTGAGATAAGCGCGCGTGAAATTCTCACAGGTATAGCAGTGACAATTGGGGTCGATCGGATAAAAATCGTTCCGGTATTTTTTGTGAATCAAACGGATTCTTCCCCGGTTGGTAAAGACACTGGCGCTTCGCGCGTAGCGGGTGGGGATCACGCAATCAAACATATCAACCCCTTGTTCAACCGAAGCAATTAAATCCTCGGGCAGACCAACCCCCATGACGTATCTCGGAAATTTTTCCGGCAGATAACAAACGGTCTCTCCGATCGTTGAAACAGTTCGCTCTAATCCCTCCCCGACGGAGAGCCCTCCAATCGCATAGCCATCAAATCCAATTTCAAGAAGCTCCCCGGCCGATATTTTTCGAAGATCGCGATAGGTCCCCCCCTGAACGATTCCAAAAAGAGCTTGGCCAGCTGTTCCCTGATCCCGATTTTGATGCGCCTTCTTGCAGCGCTTCGACCAGCGCGTCGTCCTCAAAACCGCTTCTTTCACCTCTGCATATTCACATGGATAGGCAACGCACTGATCAAGCGCCATCATGATGTCGGCTTGCAGCGCGTGTTGAATTTCAATCGAACGCTCAGGGGTCAAAAAGACAGGGGAGCCGTCGACCTCATAATGAAAAGAAACCCCCTCGTCGGTAACCTTCACTTTGGGGAGTGAAAAAATCTGGTAGCCGCCGCTGTCTGTCAGGATCGGCCCGTCCCACCCCATAAACCGGTGGAGCCCTCCGGCCTTTGCGATCAACTTTTCCCCCGGTTTAATACTCAAATGATAGGTGTTCCCCAAAATAATCTCTGCCCCGGCTCGTTTGAGTTCAAACGGCGTTACCGCCCTCACTGCCGCGGCGGTGCCGACCGGCATAAAAACGGGAGTCTGAATCAGCCGGTTGCGAAGCTTAAGCTCCCCCAACCGCGCCGATCTATCCTTATGAAGAATTCGAAATTCAAAACCCATAAAAAGTAGGTACTTATATTATTGAATTCGATATAAAGCAAACGGCAGCGCTGCTTAAGAAAGAAACTGGGCCTCGAGGACGGTAACCGCTGTTATATTGACGATGTCATTGACATCGCAATTATGTTGAAGAACGTGAACTGGTTTGCTCATTCCAAGAAGAATCGGGCCGACCACCTCTGCCCGACCGATGGTCCGCATCAGTTTATAAGCGATGTTTCCAGACTGAAGATCGGGAAAAATCAAGACATTCGCCCCCCCTTTGAGTTCACATGAGGGAAACATCTGTTCAAGAAGCTCTGGCACTACCGCCACATCGGCCATCAGTTCACCGGCAACCACAATATCAGGCCGCTTTTCTTTGACGAGCTGAACCGCTTTTTGCACCTTTTCAACAAACGGATGCTTTGTCGAGCCGAAATTTGAGAACGAAAGCATCGCAACTTTGGGATCGATGTTGAAATAGCGCGCCTTATCGGCCGTCGCAATGGCGATCTCCGCAAGCTGCTCAGCCGTTGGATCGATGTTGACCGTTGTATCCGCAAAAAAGAGGACTTTTTCTTTGAGCACAACCACATAGAGCCCTGCCACCACTGAAAACCCTTTTTTAACCTTCACAACCTGAAGCGCCGGCCGGATCGTCTCCGGATAGGTTTTTGTAACACCACAAACAAGCCCGTCCGCGTCGCCGGATCTCACCATCATACAGCCAAAGTAGACCGGTGAAGTCGAAATCAGTTTTTCGGCCTCCTCTTTTGTCATCCCCTTTGATTTTCGAAGTTCATAAAATTCCTCAATATAAGAAGGGCGTTTGGGAGAGGCGGCAGGCAGAATTATCTCTGCCCCTTTGAGATCAAGATGGGCATCTTTGGCAATTTTTAAAATGATCTTTTGGCTTCCCAGAAGAATCGGCCTCGCCAATCCTTCATCCAGGATAATCTGCGCGGCCTGAATGATTTTTGTATACTCACCTTCCGGGAAAACAATCCGCTTTAATTCTGGAGCGGTTCGGTTCAGAGATTTGGTCTTTCGCTTTGGCAAAGCCCCAACCCCCCCGCGCGCCTTATTGATGATATCTCTCATAAAACCACGCGATAATCCCTGAAGCTTCTCAAGTGACTGCCGATACGCTTCAAGATCTTCTATCGGTTTTCTTGCAACTCCCGATTCCATCGCAGCCTTCGCAACCGCAGGTGCAACCCAGAGCAGCACTCTGGGATCGAATGGTTTGGGAATAATATAATGAGGACCGAATTTGAGCTTCACATCGCCATAAGCATGTGACACAGATTCCGGAACTTCCTCTCTCGCAAGCCTTGCAAGCGCCTTTGCGGCGGCAATTTTCATCTCTTCATTGATTGTGCGGGCAGCCACATCGAGCGCCCCCCGAAAAATAAACGGGAATCCCAAAACATTGTTCACCTGGTTCGGATAATCTGACCGACCGGTTGCCATAATCGCTTCTTTTCTCACGGAAAGCGCGTCTTCTGGGGTAATTTCGGGATCCGGGTTTGCCATCGCAAAGATAATTGGGTTTTTGGCCATCGATCCGACCATCTCTTTTTTTAATGCCCCTTTTACAGAAAGACCAAAAAAGACATCTGCCCCTTTCATGGCATTGGAAAGCTGTCTCGCCTTTGTTTTCCGCGCAAAGAAAGATTTATAAGGATCGATCTCTTTCGAACGCCCTTCATAGATGACGCCAGCGGCATCGACCATCGTGATCTGTTCCTTTTGTGCCCCCAATGAAAGAAGAAATTTCGCGCAGGCAATCCCTGCCGCCCCCGCCCCGCAAAAAACAATTTTCACATCTGAAATTTTCTTCTTTACAAGATCCAGGGCGTTCATCAATGCCGCCCCCGTGATAATCGCCGTTCCGTGCTGGTCGTCGTGGAAAACAGGAATTTTCATCATTTTCCTAAGCCTCTCTTCAACATAAAAACAGTCCGGGCTTCGGATATCTTCGAGATTAATGCCGCCAAAGGTCGGCTCCAATGCCTGAACCACCTGAACGAGCCGGTCTGGATCCTCCGCATTGAGTTCGATATCAAAGACATCTATATCGGCAAGGCGTTTAAAAAGAATCGCTTTCCCTTCCATAACAGGTTTCGCCGCCAACGGCCCAATTTTTCCAAGCCCCAGCACAGCCGTTCCATTGGTGACAACAGCGACGAGATTCCCTCTGGTTGTATACTGAAATACTTTCGAAGGATCTTTTTTGATCTCAAGACATGGCTCGGCAACCCCCGGGGTGTAGGCAAGCGAGAGCTCCCGTTGGGTACTGCAGGGCTTGGTTGGAACAACCTCGATCTTTCCATGCCGCCCAAGCTGATGATAGTCGAGCGCGTCTTTTTTGCGGATCATAAGTCGGCAGCCGATTTCTTTGAAATCGGCTGCCTATAAAAAAACTATTTGATCCTAGCCAACAAATCAATAATAATAAAAAAAATGATAAAATTCCTTTTTTTTCTGGGTGTTATCTCCTTTTCCCCCGCCATTTTCTCCCAACCCCAAATCCACGACCCCGCTATCGTCCGCATTAAACACGATCGGGTTACGATTGAATGGACAACATCAAAAAAAAGCGGAGGCAAAATTCATTTTGGTGAAACGAAGAAGCTCGGGAAAGAGGTTTCCGACCTCTCTTTTTCAAAAGGGCATCGCCTTGTTCTTCGCGGATTAAAACCGGAAACTGTTTATTATTTCAAAATAGAGGCGTGGGAGACTCCAGATAAAATAGGCTCAACCGAACCCTATACCTTTAAGACAGCTCTTTATGAAGGGCCTGATGAGACAATTTTAAAGATTCTTTCCCCCCCTGTCGTAACACCCGTATCTGCAAACAGCGTGATGGTTAGCTGGAGCGCCAACAAACCGTCCAAAGCAATGGTTCTTTACGGCACAAAGGGGGAGCGACCGAAAAAAATAGCCGGGGAATTTGACACCACATATCACATTCTCACACTTTCAAATCTGCTCCCTGAGAGCCGCTATTTCTACCAGGTTTCTGTCCGGGATTCAGCCGGGAATATTAAAAAATCGAGTTACGATTCTTTTGTGACTCCCAAAGGAATCTTGAAACCTGTCATTGCCGAGGGGCCTGCGGTTGCTTCAAGAAAAATAGATAGCATCAAAGTTCAATGGCTCACAGATCGCCCCTGTAAAAGTCTGATTCGCTGGGGAGGCGTCCCACTGAAATCATCTCAAAAAGAAAAAATCGTAAACTCAAATTATAAAACAGAACATGTTTTTAAATTAGATGGATTAAAACCCGATACCCGCTATTTTTATACAATTCATCTGGAAGATCGCCGCGGAAGGCGTTATGCAAGCGATATTTTTTCGGTAAAAACGGAAACAAATAATTAGATTCTGCTGAAAAAGTCATGCTGAGGGACGAAGTCCCGAAGCATCTCC
>CAYJMQ010000012.1:0-16051 GCA_964371555.1 uncultured bacterium
TGCTTTTAGCGAAATGCCTCGTTTGACGAGCTTTGACTGAAGAATGTCAAGCACTGCCTTGATTTTAAAATCGTCAGCCGATGTGATAGTAATCTGTTTTCCATCGGGAAGAATCTCGCTTGCCGTGTCCTTTAAATCGTAACGCTGCACAAGTTCTTTTCGTGCCTGATTGATTGCGTTATCGAGTTCCTGCGGGTCAACTTTACAGACAATATCGAATGAAGGCATGCCGTTCGGGTATCATATCTTTTTTTAGTTGTCAAAAATCCATCGATTTGTCCGGCAAAAATTTAAGGGGATTTTGTGAGGATTTCCCTCGGTTTAGCCCCATCGGCAGGGCCAATGATGCCGTCGGCTTCCATCTGCTCAATCATTCTTGCGGCGCGGTTATATCCAATTCGCAATCTTCGTTGAATCATTGAAATAGAGGCATAACGGCATTTGGAAACAAGTTCCAGAGCCTCTTTATATTTTTCATCATCCTGGGCGATATAATCATCCCCCACCTCATCTGTTTTCTTTGATATAAGGATTGAAGGCTCATAGTGTGGTTCACCCTGCTTCTTTAAATATTCAACCAATTGCTTTACTTCCTGATCAGAGACATAAGCGCCGTGAACACGAATGACTTTGGAAGTTCCCGGTGGAGAAAAAAGCATATCCCCATTGCCCAAAAGCTTTTCAGCGCCTATGCAGTCTAAAATCGTGCGGGAATCAATTTTGGAAGGGACCTGAAATGAAATCCGGCATGAAAAATTTGCTTTAATAAGCCCCGTTAATACATCAACCGAAGGGCGTTGTGTCGCTACTAAAAGATGAATCCCGGCGGCACGAGCCATTTGTGCCAGTCTTGCGATGGAGAGCTCAACATCTTTAGAGCCGACCATCATCAGATCGGCTAATTCATCGATGACTATAATGATGTAAGGGAGTTGATCGGGGAGTTCGATGATCTGTTCTTCCGTATCTATTGCCGGGGTAGATTCTTTCAGGATATTTTCGAGCTCCTCTTTGGAGGTATCCTGGATTTTTTTGTTATAGCTATCGATATTTCGGACAAATAGCTTGGTCATCAGTATGTAACGGCGATCCATCTCTTCGACTGCCCATTTCAGAGCCAGCGCCGCTTTTTTGGGATCTGTGATGACAGGGAGAAGAAGATGGGGGATGTCATCATAGATTGAGAGTTCCAGCATTTTGGGATCTATCATCAGGAATCTTAACTGATGGGGTGTATATCGGAAAAGGAGACTGCTCACGATAGAATTTATAAAAACCGACTTTCCGGAGCCGGTTGCCCCTGCAACCAAAAGATGAGGCATGCGCGCAAGATCCGCAATGATCGGCTCACCAGAAATATTTTTCCCGAGCGAGAGGGGGAGCCGGTACTTTAAGCTCTTAAAATCATTCCCTTGCAGGATTTCTTTGAGACGAATGATTTCTCTTTGGTCGTTGGGGAGTTCAATTCCGACGACCGATTTTCCAGGAATTGGGGCTACGATCCGGACAGAGAGCGCGCTTAAAGCCAATGAAAGGTCATCTGAAAGATTGACAATTCTGCTGACTTTAATGCCAGGCGCCGGTTCGAATTCATAGACTGTGATAATCGGGCCCGGACGAACCTCAACCACACGCCCTTCAACATTAAAGTCTTTTAGCTTTTGTTCCAGAATTCTCGCATTTTTGAGCAGGGTTTCCTTATCTATCTGAACTTTCTCTATATTATCTGAAAGCATATCCAGTTTAGGGAGTTTAAAATTTCCTTTAGGTATCGGAAATTCATATGTGGTCTTCATCCCCCGGGATTTTTTGGCTGTGGCACGAAAACCTGGATTTTCTGTGGGGGCTTGAGTGTCATCAAGAAATTCAATATCTGCCGCCGAATCTGAAAATGGGGGGGATGTTCGTTCAAAAGATTCTTCTATGATATCTGGGGGGATATCGGGGACTTCTGAAAATTCATCTTTTTCTTCTTCTTTCCCCGGCTCCGGTTGTGTTTCAATCACCGTCGGCTCATCTTCAAATGAAGGGACATCCGATTCATCGAATTCAGTTTCCACTCCGTCAAATTCAGGCGGCTCATAAGCCTCTTCTTTTAATTTACGAACGGGGCGGGATTTAAAAAATGGGAAGAGCGAGAAAAGTTTTAGAAAGAGAGAGACAATCGACATGCCGGCAGCCACGAGTGAAATGTTCAAGGACAAAATGGAAGAGGCGGCGATTCCTCCCAAAATGATGATGTATGAACCCACTTTATTGAAATAGGGGAGGAGTATGGATGTGATAATATGTCCAGTAAATCCGCCGGCCAGTAAGCCTTGGTCTTTCAAATGAATAGTTTTAAAAGAGAGAGATAAAAATCCGCAGGCGAAAAGAATGAGCAATAGAAAACCAAAGATTCTGGGCCATTTCCGTGTGATCGACATCGGGAAAAAACAGAGAATTGAAAGGAAAATGACGGGGAAAAGAACAAGAAAGGCGCTTAATCCAAATGTCTGGAAAAGAAGATCGGCAGTGTATGAACCAACCAGACCTGTGAGATTCCAAACTTCTTTGGAAGTGGAAACACTATTAAATGAAGGATCCCTGGGGTCGTACGAAAAGAGGCCGATAGCCACAAAGAAAAAAAGGGAGAGAAAAACGATACCCCAGATCTCTCGACGCTTCTTCTGCAAATTCACTGTGAGCATGAGCGCTTGAGATCTCCTGTAGTGTTCGTTAGTACTGGGAATGATAAAGCTGTAACACTTTGATTGTAAAGAGAATTTTTAGGGGTGTCAAGCAAAGGGCATTCCAAAATTCACTAGGTGTTCTTCTTTGACTTTGCTATCGTTGGTTACAAATGAATGAGCGCGAATGGAATGAAGTAAAAAGAATCTCAATTGAGGCTGCCAAAGCCGGGGGGGAGATTCTTCTCTCTTATTATGGACGAATTCGGAATATCTCGAAAAAAAAGCATGCGGGATTGGTGACAGAGGCTGACCGAAAATCTGAGAAGAAGATTATATCGGTGATTAAGTCTGCTTTTCCCGATCATTCTATTTTGGCAGAAGAGAGTGGAGATGAACTACGGCCGACTTGCTATAAATGGGTGATTGATCCATTGGATGGCACAACAAATTACGCGCATCAGATCCCTATTTTTTGTGTTTCTATAGCGCTTGAAGAGAATGGGAAAGTGGTATTGGGAACCGTCTGGGATCCTATCAGAGGAGATCTCTATACCGCGATTCGGGGAAAAGGGGTGTTTAAGGACAAAAAACAGATGAGGGTTTCTAAAATCAGGAATTTGGAAAATTCACTGATTGCAACCGGATTTGCTTATCAGGAAGGGGCGTTACTCAGAGAATCTGTCGATATTTTGAGAAACTTCATGCAGATGACCCATGGAATTCGTCGCACAGGCTCAGCTGTCTGGGATCTTTGTCAGGTTGCAGAGGGGCATTTTGATGGTTTTTGGGAAAAAAACCTGCAGCCGTGGGATGTCGCCGCAGGGATGATCTTTGTGGAGGAGGCAGGCGGAAAAATCAGCCGTTATGATGGAACTCCGGCAACCATCTATGATCAGCAAATTGTCGCGTCAAATGGGATCATTCATAAACAGATGCTAAAGGTCATTCGAAGCCCCCGCAAAGCCGTATTCAGTTAGCTCCAGTGTCATCGTCAGGAAGCCTTTATTGATAATCGATTTAACCGATCCATCGATTGGGGTCTTGGGCTGAATCTCGATCGGCAGTGTGTTCGTGTTGATCCAGTTATCGATTTCTGCATTCTCGGTTTCATCCTTAATTTTGATGAAGATTGTCTTGAAAGGTTGATTCCACGCGGGAACTTTCACTTCTTCCGGGCGCTTTTCAACGATTTCGATTTTGTGTTCATTGTTGGGCTGCTCTTTTCCGTCAATAATGATTTTTAAGATTTTGCCATCGGCTTTTCTGATTTGAATATCAATATTTTGAGCGCCCATAGGGATTTTAGCCTCAACTTTGAGCCAGAGAGATGTCCCTTCATCCTTGGCAACCGATTTTCTGACGCTCCCACTGCCGAGAAAGCCCATGCTGAGATTATAAACGGCGTAATCACCCACTTTCCAATTGATAACATCCCTAAAATTGCTCTGAGGGATGAGGAGCTGGGAGATTTGGGCTTGAGATAAACCCGCATATAAAAAAACCAAACCCCAAACCCCAATGGCCAACACTGATAATCTTATTTTTTTCATAACGATCTCCTTATCTGTATTGCGTATCAGAAATGGGAATCTTGCGCAATGATAATGACATGCCATTTCGCCGTTTAGCGAACCGGTATCTCGGAAAGAATATGAAACAAGGCTTTCTCCAGAGTCGGCAAAAGAAAAGCATACCCGGATTCCTCAAGTTTTTTGGGCAGAACATAGGCGCCGCTAAGCAACAGCTCTTCAGCCATTTCGCCTAACAGAAATTTGGCAAGAGGCGCTGGGAATGGCAGAAGGGTGGGGCGGGATAAAACCTTTCCCAGGGTTTTGGCAAATGTTTCATTTGAAACGGGATTCGGGGCTGTAAAGTTAACCGGTCCGGATATCTCCGGACGTGACAGAAGGTGATGAATGATCCTTGGAATTTCATCGAGCGCAATCCAGCTGACGATCTGTTTTCCAGTCCCAACTTTCCCTCCCAATCCCAGCCGAAAAATCGGTAACATTCGAGACAGCGCCCCGCCGCGTGTGCCGAGAACAAGACCGAATCTCATCTGAACCAGATGACTTCCACTTTCTCTCAAGGCCCCAAAGGCTTTTGAAGAGGCGCTTTCCCACTCGCGGACGACGGATGCAAGATATCCAGCGCCCGGGGGACTATTTTCATCCAGCTTTTCTTCCGGCGGGCGGTTGCCATAAAAACCGATGGCAGAGGCACAGAAGAAATGTTTGGGCGGGCGATTGAGTTTTGACAATATTTCTCCCAAAAACGTTGTTCCTTCCACACGACTTTTGCGGATTATCTCTTTTTGCCTGGGTGTCCAGCGCCCTTTTGCGATTCCCTCCCCCGCCAAATGGATCACGAGGTCGAAATTTTCCAAAGAAGCGCTATCTATTTCGTGTTTTTCATGATTCCAATAGATGGTTTTATATCTTAAATCGGGATAATTGCGTTCCCTGACAAGTCGAACGATCTCAAACGAACTGTTTTTTGTGAACCAGTCAACCAGAGCAGAGCCAATAAAACCGGTGGAACCGGTGACTGCAATTTTCATATCACCAGAAAATCTCTTCTTTTACCCTGAAGCCAGCCTGGACCAGCTTTCCAAGGGGTTTATCAGGTTTTACCCGTTTGTTGCCCAGATAGTCTATCATTTGTGAATTGCCACAGAGATAGACCACTGATTTTTCCAATGTAATTTTAAATTTTTCAAAGTATTTGTCGAGAATTAGATTTACACGCCCTGTTTCCCCTTTCCATGAAGCATTTCTGGCTTCCTCTGGTCGGCTGACGGTTGGGATATAGATGATAGAGCCAAGCTTTGCCGCAGATTCAAGCTCCTCGAAATATCCAAGTTCGTCAAAATAACTTGCTCCTTGAAAAACATAAATTTTTTTGGAAACTCCTTTGTAATAGCCCTTCTGGTAAGCGCGAATCATACTAATGAATGGAGCAATGCCGGTAACCGTTGCAATCATAATATGTGTTTCGATGGTTTCATCCAGCAAAAATGTTCCTTTGGCGCTCGGGCGAAACGTTACCGTTTCCCCCTCTTTCATGGCATAAAGTCTGGGCGAAATAGATTTTTCACTGCGAAATTTCGGGGGGATGACTTCCAGGTAGAGTTCAACCAAGGATTCATCAGGTGACGAAACAATGGAATAGGGTCTTTCAATCCCTTCTTTTCCAAGCGTCAAATATTGACCGGGCTTAAATGAGAAGGGCTCGGCGGGCTTAAACCAAAGGATGAAATGCTCGGGGGCGACAACTTTTTTTTTCACAAGCGTTGCGGTCGGGAAGTTCTTTACGTCTGCCATGATACCGGCGCTTATTGATCGAGGACGTAGCTGAAAATCAACGGCGCAACAATCGTTGCGTCTGATTCAATGACAAATCGCGGGGTGTTCACATCGAGTTTGCCCCATGTGATTTTTTCATTTGGAACCGCACCGCTATAAGAGCCGTATGAAGTTGTGCTGTCGGAGATTTGGCAGAAATATCCCCACAGTCTGCAGGTCTCTTTTAAATCCTGGGTAATCAACGGGACAACACAAATCGGAAAATCACCCGAAATTCCCCCGCCAATCTGGAAGAAACCGATCGATGAATTTTTGGAGTGTTCTTTATACCAATCAATCAGAAGAACCATCTGTTCAAGACCCGACTTAACCGCATGGAGGGAAGAAATTTTTTTCTTCACAAAATTTGAAACGAAAATATTCCCCATTGTGGAATCTTCCCATCCGGGTGTGAAGATCGGCAGGTCCTTCTCAGCCGCGGCGACGAGCCATGAATCTTTTGGATTGATCTGATAATGATCTTTTACACTGCCGCTTCTGATAAGCTTATAAGCATATTCATAGGGGTAGTAGCTTTTGTTTTCTTTATCCGCCTTTTGCCAAAGCTTAAGGAGTTCTTTTTCAATCTTTCGCATCGCTTCTTCTTCGGGAATACAGGTGTCGGTTACGCGATTCATCCCCCGGTCGCGCAATGCGACCTCCTCTTTATCTGTCAAATTCCGATAATGGGGCACCCGTTCATAGTGTTCATGAGCAACCAGGTTAAAAATATCTTCTTCAAGGTTTGCCCCGGTGCAGCAGATTCCATGGACCTTATTCTGACGGATCATCTCCGCCAAAGAAATTCCAAGTTCTGCCGTGCTCATTGCGCCCGCCATGGTCAAAAACATTTTTCCACCCTTTTTAAGGTGTTGAACATACGCCTCAGACGCATCCGTGATAACTGCCGCATTGAAATGCCGGTAATTTCTCTTTAGAAAATCTTTGATTTTTGTCATCTAAGAAAATTTATAACAAATAAGAATGGATTTGGAAAGGCATTTGTAAGGTTTTTTAAAAAAATTTGAAAACCACTCTATTTACTATTTTAAAAATGAAGAAGCAAGGAGTTTGTACGGGAATCAATAATACAATTTGGGTATGGCGCTGATTTTCAAAAGGACATCTTCCAGGTTAAAGCCGATGAGCTGACTAAACTCTTCCAGCATTTTTAATCTTGGTTGATTTTCTTCTTCAATACACTTAAGCGCGTCATCGCGCGTGATGAGTCCTTCGCGAATTTGATTGCTCCGAAAATTATCGTATTCTGAAAAACCTGCGACTGTATAATAAATATGATTGATGAAAGCGGTCTGACCATCTCCCATCCGCCATTGATTTTTACCGTAAGTGGCATCTGCCTCCCATCCATATTCTTCCCGCAATGTTTTTTCGATAAGCTTTTCGTCCCACCGAATGTAGCGATAGAGATAGAGGTAATCATCTTTGTTCAAAAAACTGGAATAAAAAGCAAAAACACTGTCCCAGAGCGATTCATTGATATAAGCCGGATTGAGAAGATATTGTTTGGCATACCAAAGCGCCAGACGCGCTTTGGTCAGCCGGTTAAAGTGGTAGAGTTTTGTATTATTTTTCAGATGCTGGTCGATCCCGCAAAAACCGACTTTGAATTCCATTTGTTCCAATTGATGACCGGCGGCGAATATGGTAAGTCTAACACCTGTTTCCTTTCTTAATTGCCGGCCATAATAGTAAAACATTTTGTCTCCTGCCATAAAGAGGGGAACAAGGCCAAGCTCTGGTTTTTTTAACCACGCATAGATATTTTTTCGGATATAACGCCTCTTTTTATGGATATCTGCCGCGCGAATAATATGTTCGACGCCAAGTTTTCCAACCATTTTCGCCTGATTCTTTCGGGATTGATCTGTAACCAGCGCCCAATCATAAGTATATGCAATAGGGGTCATTCCCAGTTCCTTCGTAACCAGATGAAGCCCGTAAGAACTATCCCGTCCCCCGCTAAATCCAGCGATACAGTCGGGTGATCCATCCCTGGAGCGGTATTTCTCAAGGATTTTTTCCAGGGCGCCCTGCCCTAAAAATTCCTGTTTTACATATCTACGGCAGTAATTACAGATCCCCTTTTCATCAAATTGAATGAAGGGGTAACTATGCGGCAATATACAGGTTTTGCAGCGTTTCATGGTTTTTATCCGGGAGCTTGTTTCATCGATCTTGTCAAATATTTTCGCTCTTTTAAATGAGATCGGCTGAGCCTCTTCTTTTTTAAGCGGGAATGTCGTAGGCACGGCATCCTTAAATCCCACGTAAAGCGCGGTGAAAGGGGCCAGCTGATGAACGGGGCTTGCCTCCCCATTCCGAAATTGCCGAAAGCGATTCAAAAAACGCCGCACGATATAGTGTTCGGAAGCAAAGACAAAAAGACCGTTGGCCTGAGAGCCAGCGTAATAGAGAGATCCGGTATTTGTAGCCAATGTCAAAACTGGAAGCTCTCTGTGAAAAAGCGCGATAGATGCCGATCCTTCGATATGAGCATATATTTTTTTAAGCGCCGATGTCAGGTCCTGATCCTGATCTGACCATCTGTCAATTAATTCAAAGAGAACGGATGAATCAGAGTCTGAAATACCATCTGAATCCGAAAATTGGGTTTTTAACAGACGGTCATTGGCGATAATGCCGTTGTGTATGCCAACGATATTCTTTCGGACAATCGGTTGATTATTTTCCGCCAATATCTGGGTTCCATTTGTCACCAGCCGGGAATGTCCGATGATGCCAATCCCCTCTTCTGTGTTATGTCGCGTCGATTTTTTTAAAAATTCGTCAAATTCATGAAGCCTTAACATTTGAGAAGGGGGGAGCGGTTTTTTAAAAACCTGGATGGCATCATTGGCTATTGATGCAATCGATAACCCCGCAGCCTCCCGGCCGCGCTTCTCAGAAAGATGAAACAACCATTTGACAGCGTTTTCCTTATCGCCAGCTGAAAGCCCCGCTTCTTTTGTTGCCAGAATTCCAAATATTCCGCACATAAGTAATTACTCTAATGGAGATGTAAATAAAAACAACAATTTATCAATTTTAAACATAGACTTGCCTTGACACTCTCGTTTTCGCATGTTTTTTATTATCTATGCGAAAGATTTGCGTCGTTACAGGTTCGAGGGCGGAATATGGGCATCTTTATTGGTTGATGAAGGGGATGAGTGAGGATCCTGACTTGAGCCTCCAGATTGTCGTAACGGGGATGCATCTTTCCACAGAATTTGATTTAAGCTATAAAGTGATTGAACAGGATGGCTTTAAGATCGATGAGAAAATCGAGATGCAATTGTCAAGTGATACGCCGGTTGGGATTACGAAATCGATTGGACTCGGCGTCATCGGTTTTGCCGACGCATTTAACCGCCTAAAACCGGATCTTCTTGTGTTATTGGGAGATCGCTTTGAGATATTGGCTGCGGCACAGGCTGCGATGGTTGCAAGAATTCCAATCGCGCATATTCATGGGGGAGAGTCTGCGGAGGGGGTTTTTGACGAGGCCATTCGGCACTCTATCACAAAGATGGCTCATTTTCATTTTGTTGCCGCGGAACGTTACCGAAAGCGCGTCATACAATTGGGAGAGAATCCCGATCGGGTATACAATTTTGGAGCGCCGGGGCTGGATCATTTTCGAAAACTAAACCTTCTGTCTAAAAGCGATTTTGAAAAATCGATCAATTTTCGCCTGGGGAAAATTAATTTTCTGGTTACCTACCATTCGGTGACACTCAGTACCGGGCAGCCGATAAAACCGATGACAGCGCTTTTAGGCGCCCTCGATCATTTTTCTGAATCGCGGGTTATTTTTACAAGGACGAATTCGGATACCGAGGGAAGGGTTATCAACCGGATGATTGATGATTATGTTAAAAAAAATTCAGACAGGGCGATCGTTTTTACGAATATGGGGCAGTTAAAATATTTAAGCGCGATGAAGAATGTCGATGTGGTTATTGGAAATTCTTCAAGCGGCATCATTGAAGCGCCTGCCGCAAAAAAACCAGCTGTGAATATCGGCAGTCGTCAGGATGGCCGGATGAAGGCTTTATCGGTGATCGATTGTGATGAAACGGAACTCTCCATCCGGGGAGCGATTGAGAAGGCATTATCTCATGATTTTCAGAAACAACTTTTGTCTCTGGTCCCGCTTTATGGCGAAGGGGATGCTTCAGACAGAATCAGGGAGTGTCTAAAGACGGTGAATTTAGCTGGCATTCTCATGAAAAGATTTTACGAAATAAGTTAGAAAATATGAAGATATGGAGCTTTCTGAATTCATCAGGGAATGTTCAAAATTAAACGTTCGTTGCGCGCAAAGTCTGGCTAAAAAAAACCTCGATTTTCTTATTTGGGCCGCCCCCACCGCGAGCAGAGAGGCAGAGGATACTATCCGCTGGCAGCCCTATTATTTAAAAAAGAAGATATGGCTCAAATGGATTTATTTTTTCTCAACATTATTTGTTTATGCGATTGTCGGTTTTTGGCGGTTTTTCAGTTATAAGGGGTTTCATTACGAGATCCTAAAAACCGGCTCAAAAGCGCTTTTAATTCTGCCTGTCGAAGTTACGCAGGGGCGCCACCCGCAGGGGCGCCCTCCGCAGGAGCGAAATCCATACAAAACATCTTATATGATTGAAAGCGCGGGAATGAGCCCGGCTGCGAAAATCGACAAACTTATTTTTTCACGAACTGAGCCCCTGGGTGTCAGGCGCTATGAGTTGACCGTTTATAAAAGAATCAGGATTTTCATGGTTCTTTTTTTTACACTTCTCGGTGATTTTTTTACAAGAATCTTGAAAAAAGAGACGCATGAAGCGTACCTCGATAGTTTTGTTATCTTATTTCAGTGGATCATCGCGCAAAAGTGGTTTTTTCATTGGGATTTTTACCACTTTCTAAGAAATCTCTGTTTATCGGGAGATGGGAATTATAAAGTTTTGGTATCTGTTCACGAGATGTCGTTTTACACCAAGATGATCTGGCAGGTGTCGAAAGAGGCCGGCCTTTTGGGCGTGACCGCGCAGCACGCGATGATTTATCCCGAAAAATTGAACTTTTTTCCTGAAAAAAACGAAATAGAAGCGGGTATTCCGCAACCGCATATTTTTTTCGTATATAGTCCCCAGATGGTCACCCTTTTGAAACCCTATTTTCCGAAAACCCGATTTCTTTTGGGTTGCAGCCCAAGATTTAACAGGTGGAGGGATCAAAAGTCTCTACTCCGTGAGAATGGCGACGTGAAAAACCTTCTTTTTGTAAGCGGCGTTATGTTTTATGACGTGATGCTGCTTCTTACGGCGATCAAAAAACTGATGAAGGAAAACCGGTATAAAAATTTCCGATTTTGGGTCCGGTTTCATCCGGACGGAGAGATGAGGATTTTTGATAAAGTATCGGTTTTTTTGGCCCATAAGCTTGGAAAAATAGAAATATCGAGGGGGCCTCTGGAAGAGACCCTTAAACATACGTCCCTCGTTGTCGGCTCCAATACAACAACGCTTCAGGAGGCTATGCTGCTTGGCATTCCCACGCTCAATATTTTTCATGAAGATTTTTTGTGCGCGGATGTTCTCTCTCTCTCAAAAGATTTGAGGATTCACGTGAATGATATTTCATCAGATGATGTGTCTGAGCGGATGAAAACCACCGCCGATCCAAAACTGATTGAAGATTACAAGGCCTTTATGGGACTTTATCATCCCGATTTTTCAACGGATTTATTATATAGAGTCTGCGAGTTGTAATTCTTTTAAACTTCTTTCGACAATCAGGGCATCCTCTGGCGTATCCACAGCTTTTGAGCTTCTGCCGATTTTTATCATACGCACTGTCACGCCGACTTCCAGAAATCGTAAAATTTCAATATCTTCAAAGCGCTCTAAATAGCTTTTTCTTCCAAACTCTCCAAAAAGTTTGAGTTCTTTTTTATTATATGCGTGAATACAAACCTCCCGCCAATAGGTTATGGGTCTTTTCTCTAAAGACTTGGTTCCCGGAATGGCGAGTCTCGACATATAGATCATTCTGCCATCTTCGGTTGTAATGACTTTGGGGAGATTTACATTATGAGGATCTTCGTCTTTTTGTATCTGACACATGCCGGTCACAACCTCATCGCGATATATTTTTTTTGCTTCAAACACATCTTTAATATCCTGAGGCAGCGCCATCGGCTCATCCCCCTGAATGTTAATATAAATATCGGCGTCTATTGTTTTTGATGCTTCCCATACTCGATCCGTGCCGGTCAGCGTATCCGGGGTCATGATAGATTTAAAATCATATCTCACAGCTATGTCGAAAATGCGCTGATCATCTGTGGCGACGTATACATTTTCTCTGCCGAGGGCTTTGGCTGCGATTTCCGAAACCCAGATCACCATCGGTTTTCCCAATAGTGGAACCAGCGGCTTTCCCGGAAACCGGGTAGAGGCATAACGGGCAGGAATAACACCAACGACTTTCATTCTATCATCTCATCTTTGTATCTTTTTTGGTTACCTCATTTGGGTCTTGCTCATCGGGCCGAATACTTCTTCCCAGTGATCCCCTTTTGGGTGTTTGATCGGCGTAAGATTATCTTCCGATGCGATGGAACGTCGCAATGGCATGCCATCCTGGTCTGTCTTATAAAATCTGTTTTGATAAAGGTTGAAAAGTTCCCTGAAAATCTTATTCCCCTCTTCATCGAATTTTTCCGCCCTTTCAATATCCGGCCAAAGCTCTCTTTCAAATCTCACATACATCATGAATACGCGAAAAATGCCGTCAATTTGCTCGCTCGTCAAATGGGGCATATTTAACAATGAGCTGCTGGTCGTGTGCGTGGTGAAAGTCCCCGGTTCCAAATAGCCCAATTGGATAGCCCGCTCTCTTAAAAATGTTCCATGATAGGGGGTAAAGATGCTGATCGTCAGCGTATCAAACCCCCTCAGTTGTCTGTTAAACTCAATCGTGTCAAAAATAAGTTCACGGGTTTCTTCGGGGAATCCTATAATATTATTGATGCTAAAGGCCACCCCCCCGTCGGCTAAAATCCCCAAATGCTTTAAAAGCATTTTATTGGGTGGCTGTCTCAAAAGCTTTTTTTGACGAAATTCCTCATTGCCATGTTCCAGGCCGACTGACATGCGATCCAAGCCGACCTCTTTTAACTGCTTGAGCCTTTCTGTGGTAACACTTTCCGGGCGGGTATTAAACCAAAAAGGGATCTTAATTTCTGAATACATTTTTATAAAATCATCCAATTCGTGCTGGGGGCGGGAAAGAAAACTGTCATCGACAAAATAAAAATATTCCAGTTGATATCTCTCAATTAAATACAAAATTTCATCTTTTAAACGGCTGACATTTTTTCTTCGCAAAAAATTGCCGAGGCCGTTATTTTTAGACAGATCGACCTGCATCGGGGAATTGCAAAAGGTGCATTTAAACGGACACCCCCGGTAAGACTCTAACGGGACTGTTTTAAAAATCCGGCCGCCGAGCGGCCTCAAAAAACGTTTTTCGTCAAAGAGGGAAAAATCGGGCCAGGGTTTATTCAGCCAGGGTGTATTCAGATCGATCAGCGGCCCCATCTTATTTTTAATAATTTTTCCATTGTTCTTTTTAATCCAAAGGTTGGGAATATTGTCCAGCGGCAGTCCGTCACGAATATGGGTTGCGACCTTTTTTACAACATGCTCCCCCTCTCCAACGCCAATCATTTTTACCTGCGGGAATGAAATGGCGACATCAGGCGCTGATGTGGGGAAAACCCCCCCCATCACAGTTGGAATGTTTCTCTCTTCAATCGCGCTCAAAAGCCTGAGCGCCTGTTTAAAGGTATCTTCCACAACTGAAAAAAGAATAAGATGGGGTTTGAAATGATCTACTTTGGCTACAAAGTCAGGAATAAGCCTCTCACTGGAAATGGCTTTAAAAGCGAGATCTTTTTCAGGGTTAAAAGGACGCGCCTGAAGTGTTTCCACTCTCTTCTCGACGCTGATAGTATCCTCGTGCTCATAATGGGTCGTGTCAAATAAATCAACCATCATCCCCTCATCTTTTAAAATGCGCGTAAATATAGCTATCGCTGTGGAAGGAACCAATATCATGTGAAGATTTGGGTAAACCAACAAGACCCGGAATTCTTTGGAAGGTGTTCCTAACGACACACTTTTAGTTATAGCATCGTCAAATATATATTTCAATCGGTTGAAGTCCATTTTCCACGGAAATGGACTTGCAACTTGAGAAACACGTGATGGAAAGTCTTGCCATTCATGGGGTTAAAATCTAGAATCTTCTTACATGGAATGTGTCTTTTGCAAAATTGTTGAAGGGAAGATTCCGTGCGCCAAAGTTTATGAGAACAAAGATTTTCTCGTTTTTTTGGATAAATATCCTCAAACCCCGGGTCACTGTCAGGTTGTTCCCAAAAAACACACCCGTTGGGTTTGGGATGTTCCGAATCTGGGGGACTATTTTGAAACCTGCGGTAAAATTGCCAAAGCAATGCAAAGGGCTTTCAATACGGAGATGGTCCAGTCCCGAATTATCGGGGATGAAGTTCACCATGCCCACATTTGGTTGATTCCCATTCACGCTGAGAAGATGGCACAAGAAGCGGAAATTGTAAGAAGAATTGCGTCAAAGATTGAAGAATGAACAATCAAGAACCTACGGTAACCCTTTTACTCCCTGTTCTCAATGAAATAGAAGGTCTCAAAGCAACTGTCCCCAAAATAGATCAAAATTTATTTGTTCAGATTCTCATGATGGATGGAGGCTCAACGGATGGATCTCAGGCCTATGCCAGGGAACAAGGGATTGAAGTGAATCGACAAAAACGCCCGGGGATCTTATTTGCTATTTTGGACGCATATCCTCATATCGAAGGGGATTATGTGATTACGCTCAGTCCTGATGGAAATGCCTTGCCAGAGCTCCTTCCCCAAATGGTTTCAAAAATTAAGGAAGGAGCAGATCTTGTCATTGCGTCACGGTATCTGCCGCCAGCCCGTTCATATGATGACACTTTGACGACGGCTTTCGGCAATTTTCTTTTTACGAAACTCATTAATGGATTGGGAAAACAAAAGATTACGGATGCGTTAAACATCTATCGGGGATATAAGAAAAATCTTTTGATTCACCCCCAACTCAAGCGCTTCCTTCTGGGTCCTGTGCTCGAACCCGCGATCAGCGCATTCTCGATTCTCAATGGGTTGAAAACAGTTGAAATCCCGGGAGATGAACCCAAAAGAATCGGGGGTGAACGAAAGATGCGCATTGTTTATAATGGCGCCTGCGTTCTGCTCATGATTATACGCGTGTATCTTTATCGCTTTGCCCTCTTTCTAAAAACAGGCTTCATAAAAATTAAAGATCGGTAAGGCCTCAGTTATAGGGGTATACTGCGTTCTCGGTCGTCGGTCTTCTTCGACGTACTTCAAGTACGTCTCCGTCGCCCTCCTCGCCTCGGGCCTTGTCTCCCCCTATAACTGAGGCCTTACTACTTCCCTGTTAAATTTAATTGCAAAAATAAAACAGACAAAGAATAAAGTCCAGGCAATGATACTTAGGTAAATACCGATGAGATAAGGCGAGTTGTCGAAAAAAACAGTCACATCATATTTTCCTGCGGGCAGAATAATTCCTTTGAAAATATCATTTGCCCGGATAATGGATAAATCATGATGGTTTGCTTTTGCCCTCCAAAGGGGATGCCATGAGTCAGCAATAACCAAAAGTTCCTGTTGCCTGCTCTGAAAATCAAATATCATCTTTCCGAATAAGAATTCTTTCATTTTTATGATTCCCCCGCCAGCGTTTTGGGACAACGCAAAGGAATCTTTTTTTTCTATGTATGCTGTGCCTTGTTTTACATTTTGGATCTCGTTTTTTTCGCCACTGATGATTTCTAAATTCCTGGCCAGGTAGAAATAAGGCCAGGCAGAATTGTTTTTATAAATGTAGAGCTGTTTTCCTCTGTAAGTAAGGGATAAATTTGGGGGGGGG
>CAYJMQ010000012.1:16061-46273 GCA_964371555.1 uncultured bacterium
ATTTATTTATATTTTTCCACATAGACCACCTGTCACACCCTTCACCCCCGGGCCCGCCCGCGGCCGCCCCCCCCCACCTCATTGAGCGAGTAATAGTAGTTAACAGCGCTCATATCCAATAATTCTGAGGACAGCACCGGACCCGCAACAAGATTTCTAATATGTGGTAATCTCTGGATTTTGTCGTCGTTAAAAATGTGATAGATAAAACTGCTAACATGGTTCGGTGAAAAATTATATGACGATGAAAGATTGAGCCCGGGGGTTTCTTCTTCACCGAGAATGTATTCCCTTTTCCCCTGGCCTTCTATGTCGATCCAACTATCTTTGAATTGCCGGATCGTTTTTGCCGCTGGCAAGTCAGAGTAATCGACACGCGCGTGATAAAAACGATCGGTGGGATGAAAGCTGGGGAGTCTCTCTGCGTGTTCTTCAAAATGGAACTTTTTATAATTGAGCGGATATACTGTCCATGAAAACATGATTCCGTTTAAAAGGAGCAGTCCGGGTATAAATACTCTCGTTTTATCAAAAACAGGCCATCTATTTTTCGCAAATAACACTATTAAGACAATACTCGACAGATAAAATAAAATGGCACGCCAATTCATCGCGCTTTGCAGGTGTTCCACAATGAAAAGCAAGACCGAAAGTCCAAATTCCTTTGGATATTCGCCCATTTTTTGGGGAATAAATTTATCAGTAAGATAGACAACGGCCGTCGGAAAAAAATCCGGGAGCAAGATAGCAAATATTGCAAATAAAAGGAGTCCGGCATAACAGGCCGATAATACGCAGGCGACTGTTCCATAGATTCTTCTGACACATACGTTTTTGAGGGAGAAATTCCCTGACTTCATTTTGGAAAAAAAGAGGGTGAGCAATCCAATTTGAAGAGGAAAAAAAGTCCTTTCCATGACTGGCAAACTGACTATCGATGAACTTTTGTGAGAAATGTAGGCCTGCAAACTGGCGTATACAGGGAAAAAAGCTTCAAGCGCCCACGTCCCAATACTGATGACGACAAGCCACTTTAATGCGAATTCCCAAAAATTCCCCCCAAAATTTCCTGAAGAAGAACGGCGAAAAATAAAAAAAAATAAAATAAGAGGCATAATGACCACGACATTAAAAAAATGTGGAACAGGGCGCCACGACATCCCAGGTAATTCAAGGTTTGTCGGCAACCATTCAACCTGAAAAAGCCCCATGAAGAAGTGAAAGAGATTTCGAAGGTTCGGAAGCAAATCGAATTTTAATGGAAAATAAAAGGCTTTTTCTCTCATGTATCCTACAAAGAGATATTCCCAGAAAAAAGAGTAAAATATCCACATTCCCAGAAAAATCATAAGAAATCCCGCGACTGAATAGGCGGATAAAAACTTCATTGCCATTTTTTTTATATTTTCCTTAAAATAAATGGTGTAAAGAATCGTAAAAAGAAATCCGACCATCATCATTTGGGTTAAATTAAGTATTGTGCCAAAAAAAGCGACGAACCAGAAAAGGAGCCCCATGAGTAAGAAATGCAGCATCCTCGGTCTCTGATAGAAATGATACAAAAGCATGAGCAGCAAAGGAACACCGGTGGAGACGGAACAGCGTCCGCGCGCGTATTGACTATTCAGCTGTTCTTGACAAAAAACCACCAACGGACAAAAAATTGCAACAGATCTCCCCAGTTCGGGAGCGATTTTTCTTAGGAAAAAATAGAGTGAAATTGCAGAGCATATTCCAAAAAGGATGATCACAAAATTATATGCAAATTCCCGGGAAGGGGCTATTTTTTCCCATAGGGAAAATAATGACCATGGATGCGACATCCCGGGATCCCCAAAGAAGAAAGATATTCCTAATCGAATATCCGGTCTCCAGCCATTGAAGGGGGTGTAATAGGTGAAATCAGACATTCCTATAGGGTCCTTAAATGTAAAAAAATTTGCGCCCAAAAAAATTTCATGGTAACCGAAAAGAATCATAACAATAATGAATAAAATGGCTGGGAGTTCCCCAGAACAAGAAATAATGAATTTTTGAAAGAAATCCTTTGGTTTTTTGAGTAAAAGAGGCTGAGACATAAGCTACCTTAACAGCTATTCAGAGCGATCTAGTTATAAAATGCTCACAGAATTATTGTCAAGAAGTTCGGTCGTCTAGGATGGTCGTGAAATATACTTTTGGACATATTGAGATTGGTCATCGTGCCAGATCACTTATTGAAGAAAGCTTTCAAAGAAATTGGGTTTCTGCAGGGGAATACACAAAAAAATTTGAGGAGATCTTTTCTTCCACTTTTTCATATAGATATGCAGTGGCTGTCTCCAGTGGCACGAGCGCCTGTTTTGCGGCGCTTGCGGCTCTTCATGAATATGGGGCGACATGGGGAGATGAGGTCATCGTTCCAGCGCTTTCTTTTGTGGCGACAGCAAATGCAGTTCTCGCCGCAGGATTTAAGCCCGTCTTTGTCGATATCAGGCGTGAGACTCTGAATATGGATCCTCAAAAAATTGAGGCTGCCATCACCCCAAAAACACGCGCGATTCTGGTTGTTCACACGATGGGAAAGCCGTGTGATATGGATAGCATCTGTCAGATCAAAGACAAGCATGGTCTGATCCTGCTCGAGGATTGCTGCGAGGCCCATGGAGCGAAATATAAGGGGAATTTTGTGGGGAACTTTGGGTTTGCCGGAATGTTTAGTTTTTATGCCGCCCATCTTGTCTGTTCTGGCGAAGGAGGGATGATTGTCACTCAAGATGACCAGTTTGTGAAATTTTTACGATCGATTCGTTCACATGGGCGGCCTGACGGGAGCGATTATTTTCAATTTGATCGTTTTGGATTGAATTGTAAAATGAATGATTTAGAGGCGGCGCTTGGGATCGAAGGGATGGAGAATTTTCAAGCCATTTTTGACCGGCGGAAGAAAAATCTGGCGTATTTGTTAAAACAAAATCAGGATCTTCGCCATCTTCTTTATCTTCTGGAAGAGGCGCCGCATGAAGTCATTTCTCCTCACGCCTTTCCACTCGTCATCCGGGAGGATATCCCTATTGATCAGCATCATATCTCTAGCTATCTTCAAGAAGCGGGTGTGCAGGTTAAAACGCTTTTTGGGAGTCTTCCAACACAGCACCGTGCTTTTAAATTCCTGGGATATCGGGAGGGGGATTTTCCAGAATCGGAATATGTCGGTAAAAAAGGGCTTCATTTTGGCTGTCATCAATACTTGAATCAAAAAGAATTAGATTATGTCAGTGAGCATCTTCATACCTATTTTAGAAAGTATCTATAGGAGATCACGATATTACCCCATAACTGAGGCCTTACCGCGATGAAAATCCTGGTTACGGGGGGGGCGGGCTACATCGGCTCCGTTCTGGTGCCAAAGCTTTTAGAGAGCGGATTTAAGGTTACCGTGATCGATGATTTTAGGTATGGACAAACGTCTCTTTTGGAGTGCTGTCATCACAGATCGTTTGATGTCATTCGGGGAGATGCGCGAGACAAACAGCTGATTTCAAGGCATTTAAAAGAAGCGGATTTTATATTGCCGCTTGCGTGTCTGACAGGCGCTCCGATTTGCGATCGTGATCCTCACGGGGCCAAATCGATCAATTTTGATGCGGTAAAGAGCATCTTAGATCTAAAAAGCAGGAATCAGGGGGTGATCTTTCCAAATACAAATAGTGGATATGGCGTGGGTCAAAAAGATATTTATTGTACCGAAGACTCCCCTTTGAACCCGATTTCCCTTTATGGGAGACTCAAAGTTGAATTGGAAAGTCTGCTCATGTCGTATGAAAACACCGTCAGTTTGCGTTTGGCCACCGTTTTTGGAATAAGTCCCCGCATGCGCCTCGATCTTTTGGTAAATGATTTTACTTATCGGGCTGTCAGGGATCGTTTTATCGTCCTTTATGAAGGGCGCTTTAAAAGGAATTTTATTCATGTTCGTGATGTGGCAAAGGCTTTTCTTCATTGTTTAAATAGATTCGATGGCATGAAAAATAATATATATAATATCGGTCTGAGCGATGCTAATTTGAGTAAGATAGAATTATGTCAGATCATTCAGGAATTTTTGCCTGACTTCTATTGTGCGGCTGCGGATCTTAGACAAGATCCGGATCAGAGAAACTATATTGTGAGCAATGAGAAAATTGAAAAGAGTGGCTATCTCGCAGAAATATCTTTGCGATATGGCATAGAAGAGCTTATTAAGGGTTTTCAGATTCTTTCGCGAAATCAGTTTTCTAACATATAAGTGGATAACATCGTATTAGATATTGATTTTCTCATATTGTGCGGCGGTGAAAGCCGGCGTCTCAAAACAATTGCCCAAGGCGTTCCCAAGCCAATGATGCCGGTTAAAAACAGACCCTTTCTCGATTATGTAATTGAACATATATACTTATCCGGGGGGAGGCGTATTATTTTATTAACCGGGTATCAAAAAGAACTCATTAAAGAACATTACACCGATTCTCCTTTTAGAAAAAAACTTGAAATCCAATTTTCTGAGGAAAATACCCCGCTCGGCACCGGTGGGGCATTGAGGCAGGCGTCTTCGCTGATTCGCTATCCCGATTTTTTTGTAATAAATGGAGATACCTTTTGCGAGATTCATTTCCATGAAATGCTCAAATTCCATTTAGAAAAGAAATCCGGGCTTACGATTGCGGTGACGGAAGGAAACGACAGGAATGATGTCGGCGTATTGAGGATGAATCAGATGAGCTGTCGTGTGGAGGGTTTTTCTCAAATGGGGATAAAAGAACAGGAATCCCCCAAATGGGTGAATACAGGCACTTACTTAATGAATCAACGGCTATTTGATTTTTTCCCTCAAAGGAAGGAAATATCATTGGAATATGACGTTTTTCCAAATTGTGTTTTAGAGAATACTTATGGGTATCCTTTTTTTGGGAAGTTCATAGACATCGGTATTCCAGAGAGATACCATGCTGCCCTTTCCCTATTTTAAAAGAAATGCTTCGAAGAGACTTAAATATAGAACTCTATAAAAAGATTTTTTTGATCAGGAGGGTCGAGGAAAAAATCCGGGAAATCTATCCCCAAGATGACATGAAGACCCCTGTTCATCTTTCTATAGGTGAAGAGGCGATTGTTTCTGGCATTTGCCAGGCGTTGCGTGAGGGGGATCAGCTCTTTGGCTCGTATCGCAGTCATGGGCTCTATTTATGCCGGACGGGGGAAACCGACCGGTTTTTTGCGGAGCTCTACGGCAAAAAAACGGGACTTGCCAGGGGAAAGGCGGGATCGATGCATCTTCACGCCACCTCAGCAGGCTTTTTGCTTGCCTCGGCAGTGGTGAGCAGTCAAATTCCGGTAGCCGTTGGGGCAGCCTTTGCAAATAAAATCAAGAAAAATGGACATATCGTTTCTGTATTTTTCGGCGATGGCGCTCTTGAGGAAGGGGTATTTTGGGAAAGCTTAAATGCGGCCTGTTTAAAGAATATTCCGATTCTTTTCGTTTGTGAAGATAATGGGCTGTCTATTCATGCGGACTTAAAATGCAGGCAAAGTTTTTCTTCTATTGCAAAGATTGCCTCTCAATTTACCCCGCATGTATTTCAGGAATCGACTACCGATCCGGAGGTGATCTATGAGTTGACACGAACCGCCCTCGATAGAATGAGAACCGATGGGAAACCTGCGTTTCTCCATTTGAAGTATTATCGTTATTTAGAGCATGTCGGCGTGGATGAAGATTTTAAATTTGGGTATCGGTCAAAAGGGGAGTATTTGGACTGGCTTGGGAAAGATCCGCTACATGTGCAGGAGAGAAAGCTTTTGTCTCTGGGAATTTCTAAAGACATTATTTTAGATATCGAAAAACAAATCGCGGCCGATATTGAAAAAAGCGTTCAAAAAGCGAAAGAGGCCCCTTTTCCTGAAGACAACGAGCTTTGGGCGGATATTTACGCATGAGAGTCATTTCTTTTGGAGAAGCGATCCGGGAAGCCATTTTTGAAGAAATGGAAAGGGACGAGAGCGTTTTTTTATATGGATTGGGGGTTACAGATCACAAGGCTATTTTTGGAAGCACCCACGGTATTTTAGAAAAATTCGGACCCAAACGCTGTTTTGAAACTCCCTTATCAGAAGATGCCATGACAGGTTTTGGCCTCGGGGCGGCAATGAACGGTTTGAGACCTATTCATGTTCATATCCGGGCTGACTTTTTGATGCTTGCGATGAATCAGATTGTCAATATGATTTCGTCGTACCGCTACATGACCGGGGGACAACTGAATGTTCCGCTGGTCATTCGGGCTGTTATAGGCAGGGGATGGGGGCAGTCATTCCAACATAGCAAAAGCCTTCATTCTTTCTTTGCTCATATCCCCGGCCTTAAAGTGGTTATGCCTACCTCGCCTTGTGATGCCAAGGGTCTCCTCATTTCAGCCATTCGGGATCCCAATCCGGTCATTTTTTTTGAGCACCGCTGGCTCTACTATGTTTCAGATCATGTCCCGAAAAATCTTGAACCTATTCCTTTGGGAAAGGCATCTGTTTTAAGACCTGGGAAAGATATGACTCTCATTGCGACCTCCTGGATGAATATTGAGGCCCTAAAGGCTGCCGAGATTCTGCAAAAGTATGGGGTGAGTGTGGAAGTCGTCGATCCCCGAACCATAAGTCCCCTGGATGAAGAGACCCTGATCCAGTCAGTTAAAAAAACCAGGGCATGTATGATTGCCGATTATGATTGGTTAAACTGTGGTTTCAGCGCCGAGGTTGCGGCGCGCATTTCAGAAAAATGCTTTTCAGATTTAAAGATGCCGATTCGAAGATTCGGCTTTCAGCCGACTCCCTGCCCCTCTTCAAGGCCGCTTGAAAATCAATTTTATCCCACTGCCAGGGATTTTATTATATATGTGGAAAAGGCATTTGGCCTCTCTCGTGTTGATGTTTCAGAGGAAGTTTTCTACAATTATGAACATAGATTTAAAGGGCCGTTTTAGATGAGCTTTTGGCGAAACAAAAGGGTTTTGGTCACAGGGGGGACGGGCCTTATTGGAATTCCATTGGTGAAAAGACTTCTGGAAGAGGGGGCAAATGTGAAGGTTGTCAGTCTTGATGATCCCCCTGCCATCAATATGGAAGCGGAATATATTAAGGGAAATCTTTGTGACTGGGCATTTTGTAAATCGATTGTTAAAAATATGGATGCGGTTTTTCACCTTGCCGGGACAAAAGGAGCCGTTTCTACCGGTATTCAGAAGGCGGCGAGTTTTTTTGTGCCCCATCTTGTCTTTAATACCTTTATGATGGAAGCGGCAAGGCAGGGGGACGTCGATCGATATCTTTATACCAGTACGGTGGGCATTTATCCGTCCGCAAAGATTTTTAAAGAGGAAAACGCATGGGACGGCCCCCCTCATTATACCAATTATTATGCGGGGTGGGCCAAGCGAATGGGGGAGCTTCAGGCTGAAGCCTATCAGCGTGAATTCGGATGGGACAAAATTGCGATCGTTCGCCCCGCGAATGTTTATGGTCCATTTGATTACTTTGAGTCCGATTCTTCAATGGTGATCCCCTCCTTAATTAGAAGGGCTGTCAATGGCGAGGATCCCTTTGTGGTTTGGGGGGATGGATCTGCTATTCGGGATTTTGTCTATTCTGACGATGTTGCGGAGGGGATGCTTTTGGCGCTCGAAAAGGCTGCCGATGGTACGCCTCTCAACCTTGGATCGGGGATCGGTTATTCCATTAAGACTCTCGTCAGCATTATTCAGGAATATATCCCTGAACTCAATGTAGAATGGGATTTCTCAAAACCGAAGGGGGAAGATATTCGGGTGTTGGACATTTCCAGGGCCAAAGAGCGATTAGGATATGTGCCCCGAACTGATTTGCGGCGCGGCATTCAAATGACACTAGACTGGTATCGAAAATATCGGCTAACCCCTCAGAAGCGCTTTCATCTCTTTCACCATCGAAATTTAATTGATGTGCCATGATAAAATATGTTACTCCGACAGATAGGGTTAGAATTAATGTTGGATTGATAAATATCAACAATAGCTTTTCCGGGCAAAATTATTTTCCCTATTCAGTAGGGTGTCTTCAGGCTTATGCTGAAAAATATCTCAAGGATAAAGACCGCTTTCATTTTTTGATACCGATCTTCAAAAGGCAGCCTGTTGAAAAAATTGTTAACGACCTCGAACATGCCGATATTGTTTTTTTTAGCGCCTATGTGTGGAACATTCGTCTTTCTCTGGAAGTGGCTTATCAATTAAAGAGAATAAATCCCCATATTTTAACTATTTTTGGCGGGCCTCAGGTTCCCGATCGGATTGAACCCTTCCTTCGGCATAATCGACAAGTCGATTTTGCCTGTCATGGGGAAGGGGAACAGGCGTTCCTTTTTTTCCTGGAAAATTGTCAGGAAGGAATCTGGAAAGGGGTTCCCTCAATCAGTTATATTGACGATCATGGAAACCTGGTTCAGACAGAGCGCGCCAAGCGAATTCCAGATCTGGCGGCGCTGCCATCCCCATATCTGTCGGGCGCTTTTGACAGATTAATGGATTTTCATCCCAATGAATCCTGGATCGCATTGTGGGAAACCAACAGGGGGTGTCCCTTTGCCTGCACATTTTGTGACTGGGGATCTGCGATTGCGAGTAAGGTATATCCCTTTGGCATCGACCGCGTATTAGAAGAGGTCGATTGGTTTAGTTCCAATAGCATTGAGTTTATCTATTGCTGTGATGCGAATTTCGGAATTTTTTCCAGGGACTATGACATTGTCAAATATGTCGCCCAAAATAAGAAAAAATATGGCTATCCCAATGCCCTCTCTGTTCAAAACACAAAGAATTCTACGGAAAAATCTTACAATATTCAGAAAATATTGGGGGAAAGTGGTCTGAATAAGGGGGTGACGCTGTCGCTCCAATCTGTTGATCCCACTACCTTAAAGAGCGTGAAACGCGCCAATATTAAAACCGACACCTTTAGTGAACTTCAGCATCGTTTTACGAAAGATAAGATTGAAACATATACAGATGTCATATTGGGTCTGCCTGGCGAGACCTATGATTCGTTTGCAAATGGCGTCTCTTCGATCATTGAACATGGACAACACAATCGAATGCAATTCAATAATTTATCGGCGCTCCCCAACGCGGAGATGGGGGATCCCGATTATCAAAAAAAATATGGTTTTTGCCTGCGCGAAACCGATATTGTAAATATTCACGGAAGCCTTGGAGAGATTGAGGAAGTCGCTGAAAAACAGCAGCTTGTCGTTGGAACCTCAACGATGCCCCCGGGGGATTGGGTAAGGGCCCGGGTTTTTTGTTGGATAACAGCCCTGCTTCATTTTGATAAAATGCTCCAAATTCCATTCATTCTTCTCCATGAAGTTTGTTCACTCTCCTATCGGGAAATGATTGAATTGTTTATGGGGTCGGGGCCGGAGTTTCCCCTTCTTTCTGAATTAAAAATGTTTTTCTATGATAAGGCAAAAGATATTCAGAATGGGGGGGCGGAGTATTGTAAATCCAGGCAATGGCTAAACATCTGGTGGCCTGCCGATGAACTTGTTTTGATTAAACTTTGTGCCGAGGAGAAGCTTGGGCTGTTTTATAAAGAGGCCGAATCTTTATTTGACAAGCACCTTGAGAATCATTTCATTGCTTGTCCAAAGGATTTTCTACATCAGGCGGTCCAATTCAATCATCAATTGATCAAACTCCCTTTTATAGAATCAGATATGACGATTTCATTATCCTATAACTTTTGGGAGGTTTATCAGGCAGCCTATTGCGGTGAAAAGAGACCCGTTGAGGATGGAAATTACAGGTATCAAATTATTCGTTCTGAAAAATCATGGAAAAACTGGGAGGATTGGTGCCAGGAAGTTGTCTGGTATGGGAATAAAAAGGGGGCATATTTATATCCATGTCTGAGCGTTATTTGATTGCAGGCGGAAGCGGCCTCGTGGGGACCCACTTATCTCAAGCTTTGCACAAGAGGGGAGTCGATTTTTTGTCAACATATTATACCCGAAAACCAAGACTGCTTGCCCCATATTATCGCCAGTTTGATTTTACAAAGTTTTCAGACTGTCTCGATGCGACGAGGGGACGCCAGATTGTATTTATTTGTGCCGCTCAAACGTTTGGCGCCCAAAAAATGAAAGAAAGCCCCGCTCAATCGGTCATTCCAAATTTGCAAATTTTTTCCGGCCTTCTGGAAGCCTGTCGCTTAAATGGCGCTAAAAAAGTAATTCTGATCAGCAGTTCGACGGTCTATCAGGATGCCCCCTTTCCAATTCATGAAGATCAGTTAGATCTCAATTTACCGCCGTACCCGATTTATTTTGGTGTGGGATGGCTTTTTCGTTTTGTTGAAAAGCTCGCTGTTTTCTATAATAAAACCTACGGTATGGAAATGGGTGTCTTAAGAGCTGCAAATATTTATGGCCCTTACGATCATTTTGATGATGAAGCGGTCTCTCATGTTTTGCCTGCCCTGATCAAAAGGGCGCTCCAGAGAGAAAATCCATTTGTCGTTTGGGGCGATGAAACCGCGACGAGAGATTTTCTTTACGTTGAAGATTTAATCGACATTTTATTAAAACTGGCAGAACAAAAATTGGATGCGACTCCCATCAACGTGGGGAGTGGCGAGGCAACCACGGTTCGTACGGCTGTGTCGCATATTTTAAGAATCTGCGATCACCCGGTGAAGCCGCAGTTCGATTTGACGAAATCAACCGGAATTGCGTATCGGGCGCTGAATGTAGAGCGATTGCGCTCCAAAATAAAGAACCATTCCCAGACTTCTTTGGAAGACGGTCTTCAAAAAACTATTGAGTGGTATAGAGGGAAATATTCAAAGTGCGAAGAAAAGTTTTAATATGCGGCGCGACCGGATTCATTGGCCGGAATATTGCTGATTTTTTATCAAAGCGCGGAGACCTTGAAATTTTCGGAACCTATTTTAAATCTAAACCCTATCCAAACCGGCGAATCACCTGGCTGCGTTCGGATCTTACGAAAAAAAAGGATGTTGACCGCGCGATTGCCAAAAAAGATATTGTTATTCAGGCGGCCGCGGTCACTTCGGGTTCAAAAGAGATTGTTACGAAGCCTTATATTCACACCACAGATAATGCCATCATGAATTCTTTGATTTTTCGCGCGGCGCATGAATATCATCTGCCGCATGTTGTTTTTTTTAGTTGTACGGTCATGTATCCCTCAAGTCGAACACCGCTCAAGGAGACTGATTTCGATCCTAATGGAAAAATCCACCCTAAATACTTTGGGGCGGCATGGACCAAAGTCTACATTGAAAAAATGTGTGAGTTCTACTCAAGCCTTGGACGAACGCGCCACACAGTCATACGTCATTCCAATATTTATGGCCCTCATGACAAATTTGATTTTGAAAGATCGCATGTTGTGGGTGCGACAGTTGCCAAAGTTATCGGCGCGACTGATGGGAAAATCATCGTTTGGGGGGAGGGGAAAGAAGAAAGAGATCTGCTCTACATTGATGATCTTCTGCAGTTTGTGGAATTATCTTTGGATAGACAGAAAACCCCTTTTGAATTGTGTAATGTCGGCTATGGAAAATCGATTTCCGTGAGAAACCTGGTTCATAACATTGTTCGTCTGTCTGGCAGAAAGTTAGATGTGCAATACGATCCATCACAACCGTCCATAAACGCGCGATTATGTCTTAACATTGACAAAGCCAGAGAAATTTTTGGTTGGATGCCCAGAATATCTTTGGAGACAGGTCTTGAAAAGACCCTGCATTGGTATCATGGATAGAAAGCTTGAAAAGATTCTCATTACAGGTGTTACCGGTTCAGGCGGCAGTTATTTGGCTGAATATATCACTACCCATTATCCAAATGTTAAAGTTCATGGCATTTCAAGATGGCACAGCACAGGCTCATTCAAGAACATCCGGAGCATTTCAGACAAGATCTCGGTACATGAATGCGATCTCAATGATTTCGGTTCTGTTTTGGTTCTCCTCACAAAAATCAGACCAGACGCGATTTTCCATTTGGCGGCGCATGCCAATGTCAGAACTTCTTTTATAACGCCGGTGGCAGTTTTGAATAATAACATTGTAGGAACGGTTAATCTCTTTGAGGCAATCCGGCTTGCATCCGTCGATCCCATTGTACAGCTTTGTTCAACATCCGAAGTCTATGGTCAGGTCGACCCTCAGGATGTGCCGATCAAAGAAACGTGTTCCCTAAATCCCTCAAGCCCTTACGCAGTTTCCAAAGTTACGCAGGATCTGTTGGGATTTACTTATTTCAAAAGTTATAACTTAAAAATCATTCGCACGCGTATGTTTGCGTATTTGAATCCCAGAAGATCTGATCTTTTTGCCACTGCCTTTGCGAGACAAATTGCCAGAATAGAGGCGGGTCTTCAAAAGACGCTTTATCATGGAAATCTGGATTCAGTTCGAACGCTCATTGATGTGCGGGATGCCATGGCATCCTATTGGATTGCGACTCAACGGGGAGAATTTGGAGACGTTTATAATATTGGCGGGTCTCATACCATTCGCGTCGGTGAGTTTCTGGAGCGCTTAAAAAAATCAGCGTATGTTCATATCCCCACTCAATTGGATGCCGAACTCCTCCGCCCTGCGGATGTGACACTTCAAATTCCGGATGTGACTAAGTTTTTCAAATTGACGGGATGGAAGCCAAAATATACTCTCGAACAGAGTATCAAATATTTACTTGATTATTGTAGAGCGGAGCTTCAGCTGGAAATGCGAGAGAGTCTTCTTAAGTAATGATCATTACAAAAACCCCCTTTCGGATTTCCTTTTTTGGCGGGGGTTCGGATTATCCGATATGGTATTACAAACAACGGGGATCCGTTCTTTCAACAACCATCAACAAATATTGTTATATTTTTTGCAGATATCTTCCTTCTTTTTTTGATCACAAATCACGAATTGTTTATTCGAGAACAGAGCTTGTTAACAACCATGAAGAAATTGAGCATCCCTCTGTTCGCGCCTGTTTAAAGTTTTTAAACATAGAAAAGGGGGTCGAAATCCATCACAATGCAGATCTTCCCGCGAGGTCTGGCATTGGATCAAGTTCCGCCTTTACGGTGGGACTTTTAAATGCCCTTTACGCTCTCAAACAGGAAAAAATTTCCAAAGAAACACTCGCGTCGAATGCCATACATATTGAGCAGGAATTAATCAAGGAAAGTGTCGGCTCTCAGGACCAGATTGCGGCTGCTTACGGTGGACTTAATTTCATTGAGTTTTCAGGACTTAAAAAAATTTCAGTCACTCCATTGGTTCTCGAACAAGCGAGAGTAAAAGAGCTTCACAGTCATTTAATATTAATTTTCACCAGTCTTTCCCGGAATGCTTCAGGCATTGCCGCTGATCAAATAAAAAATATTCCTTACCGGGAAGCAGAACTTAAGTTAATACAGCAAATGGTGGATGAAGGAATCCATATTCTTAAAAGTTCACGCGGCATAGATGAATTTGGAAAACTGCTCCATGAGGCATGGATCCTGAAAAGAACGCTTTCCAGTCGAATCACTACACCGATTATTGATGAAATTTACGCTGTCGCGAGATCCGAGGGAGCAATCGGTGGAAAACTTCTGGGGGCGGGAGCTGGGGGATTTTTTCTCCTCTTTGCCAAACCGGAATATCATGTTCGTATTATTGAAAAGCTTAAGATTTTCCTTCATGTCCCTTTTGAATTTGAATCTCATGGCAGCCTCGTTATTTTCTAGATTAATCCCCCGACGGCCCCGCTGGCCCAGACGGATCGACAAAGTCAGGATGATTATTTGTAATGATGTGTCTTAGCGCGTTGCACGCTGATTGAAGATGCGGGTATTCGGCGCCGATGTTTGAGAGCCGTTCATCAAGCCACGCGGTGGGTGTTGTTCCGCCAAAAAAGTGGCGGATGCCGGCGCGGTTAACCGTCTCTCCGGTCGTGGGATCTTGCGCGGGGAGTGTCGCGAAAAGAAGCATCGCGATGTCTCGAATGTTTTTGTAGAAGTGGAACGCAAAATTAAATCGGTTTCTCAAGCGCTGCATTCTTTGTCTGACGATCCTTTGAACCTGGGGATCGCACAACTGTTCATCTGTAAATTCCCCATAAGCCCATCCGGTGGCTCTTTCAAAGCCCTGGTCCATATGCATATCGAGTCCCCCAAGAATATATGCCCAGAGATAACCCCACGCCAGAAGATCGACGTCAATACGCCCCAAAAATAAGATTTGGAAGAAACCCATGCTAAAGAGCGCCGCCCGGAGGTTGGCCGTAATGATGCTCCAATATCTCCAGTAATTGGCGCCAAGTGAATTTTCAGGATTCATAAAGGTGCGGATCAGCCACCAATGGGCAAAGGAGATCTCTGGGTTATCCGGTCGCGCATCATAGCGTCTGTTGAACTCTTCTTCCGATTTTTTGAGGTTTCGGTCTTCGAGGATTTTTCCCCACGCGGATGCGAAGGTGCTATAGATCAGATCGATCCCAAAGCCGTAACCAAATAGCATTCGGCTGCCATAAAAGACACTTGTGGGACCAAAAAAATCTTCCTGAATTGGCCTCATCTCGCCTTGAGCCCCGGCATAAAGAATGAAAAGGAACACGATATCCTGGGGTTTATCCACTTTAAGTTCGCTGAGTACTTTTAAACCTGCGCGTTCGGTTGCTCTTGGATCATCTTTCAGCGCCTTCTTAACCTCATTATAGCGACCTTCCTGGAGCCCCGCTCCCGCCAAGCGTGAGACGACCCATTCGGAAAAACGCGTGCTTAGATCCTCGCGGCCCGTCTGTGTAAACAGTCGGACAAGACGATTGGAATGAACATATCTCTCGGCAGCGATGACGGCCTCGGGCAAAACCTCTGCGATCCACTGATCGAGCTCGGCTTCTGAAAGTGGGGATGAACTGTTTTTTTCGTGAAACGTGACAGCCCGCCCCAAACATTCATAGACGACGCCGTTTGTAACAACTCGCATAAAAGCACGGGCGCGGGGGGTGAGTTCTTTCGCTAAGACTTGGATCTTATCTCTGCTTTGTTCGATGCTTAAGGGGGCTTCGGTTTGCGCTTTGGCGAGACGAGCGCGATCCAACGCGTTGTTTATAAACGCGCGTGTTTCTTCAAGCGCCCGTTCGGCTGCCTTCCTACGAATGCGCAGTTCATCTTGAAAGAGCGCTTCCTGAATGGAAGATGTCTTTGCCGCGCTTTTGCCTCCCCATCTTTCGCCTCCCCATAATGTAGGCCGAAAACCGCCATTTGATAGACGAGGCATCGCCCCTTCCCGCGCGATTCTGCTGAATTCGGGGAAAAAGAATTTGAGGAGCGATCTTACGGGGGCAGTTACTGTGTTTCTAAACCAGAAATACCAGTTCCAGACGTGGGCTGTAGAGCCCATAGTAACTTTGACCGCGTACCAGCTAAAGACGAGCCGAAAGAGCGCTTGTTTCATCCCTATCAATTCTGTCCGATGGGCCGGGATTACACCATCTTCTACGGCAATCTGTCGCTGTCTTTCCAGGAAATATTTTTTGAAGAGTGTTCGTCTGTCTTTGGGGGTGGGTTCTTTGATCTGATTCTCTTCCATCCACTTTGCCTGGAATTTTTCAAATTCAGCTGTTCCCAAAGATTTCCGAAAGTCGTTCAGTTGAAAAAGCAATTGCACAGCGCTAAATGATCCAACGAGACTTGTGGCCCAGTATGTTACAAGAACCGCGGTTCGATAATTGCCATACGTATCGGCTAAACGCTTTGGATCTGTAAACGCGGTCATGGCATCATAGGCGCCGTAAAGAAGAGATCCCGTTCTCGAAAACCAATAGCTTAAATGTTCCCCGATGGCATAAGAGAGCCCTGCCACCGAATCCAGCGCGGCTTGCGTCGTCTCTGGCGAAGCCGCATTTGCGGTCGCAGCCCCCGCCGCCGCCATGAGGAGCGCCGCCGCAAGACCCTTCCCCGCCAGAGGCTTGTGATCATGGAGTGTTTGAAGAAGCAGTTTTAATCGCGTCGTGAGTCTTTGGTTTTTTTGATATGCCCGGGTAACATCGGTCATTGCTGCTGTCATCTCTGACTGAAGCTTTACGAACGGATTGGAACCGGGGAGCGTTCCTTGAGGGCTAAAATCAATCAATGAGTCGACCCCTTTATTGATGAGCGTTTCAAGCTTTTCCACCCGGCTTTCAAGTTCCGCGTCTTTTGTAAAGTCATTCAGCGAGGTCTCTCGAATGTTTTGGAGAGCGAGTTTGAGAACCTGATCCAAAACAGGGCCGCGTCCAAGCTTTGCTTCAGCGAAGACCGAAAGGACATTGAAAAGCTCTCTTTGCGCAAGCACCACATCAGCGATCATCGAATGAGCGACTTTAAACTCTCGCAGTTCTCCATTCTCTGATTCTGCCCTCTCTGCCCTCTTTGTATGAAAAGCGACAAAATCTTCATTTCCAGTCGCTGATATCAATCGAAACCGGGCGGGATCAAAAGGAAACGGAAGATAGAAAAGCGGAATGTGGCTGGCATCCGCGTATGCTTTAAGATCAATGACTCTCAAGAGTTGTTCCCGCGCATCGGCGCTTTCAGGCGGAAGCAAAATGAGCAATTCTTCTGTTTGAACGATACCTCGCGCCTTGATCTGAAATGTATGGATGAGTATACCTCCACTAAAAAGTTCTACGCGATCTGGATGACATTTGGCCGTGATGCCACGCGGATGGACAGCCCCCTTATAATGATGTTCCTGAGCGAGGATACCGAAAGGGTCCATTCGGGAACTGATTCGCTTAATACGACCCTCTGTATACGCCCTCGTTTGTTCCTGCAAATTCAAGAGCTCTGCGTGAAAGGCCGTTCCCCTTCTTTCGAGGATTCCAGCCCATTCTTTGTTGTCTGCCGCTCGCGGGCGTATGCTGCGGTCGAGTTCTCTTAAAGCATTTTGGTAAATCCCTGAAAGCAGTCGATCTTCGTCCTTGATGAGATCATGGCGAACAAGCGGGATCATCGCCGCATCCCCTTTTGTCAAAGCATGATCGATTTGTGATAAGAGATAGTCATCTTTGGCTATTAAGGCTTCTTGTCTTTTATGTTCGAGAAATTTTCGAATTCTTTCTAATGCCTGCCGTTCTCTTGAGATAAGCGTAAATAATTCTTTACCTGTCAGCTCCTGGTCTTTCGGGACGTAGCCAAGGTAGGGGTTAAGAGCAAAAGCCCAGGTTTCTTCCAGTGACTCTCCTGGTTTGGGAGTAAAGACGGTCTGAATCGTTCTGCGTATGTCTTCGAGGACCGCAGTCATTTCGGCATTGATGTCGCTCAGTCTGTTATTTTCATCCTCACCGACCATTGATTGGGTAAGGGGGGATTGGGTAAGGGGTTGGGTAAGGTGGCTCATCACTTCAGCCAAGCCCCGAATACCGGTTTGGTATTCAACATTTGCGCTCAGGCGGCCTAGCTCTTCTTCCCATGCGTGAGAGAAAGTACGGTGCGACAGTGTTGGCAGGTGAGAGAAAATCTGCATTTGAAATGCGGCAATCGCGTCGAGTTGCTGGCTAGAGATATTTGGGGTGAGATTTTGTGATCCTTGAGGTCCTTCATTATAAGTGAGGTTTAAGGAATGCCCATCAGATGAAGGGACAAGGTGGCGTAAGCGGGGGAGATGGGGGAGAGGGACAAAACAGAATGGGAGAGGGGGGAGATCTTCATCTTTAAACTCTCTTGGAAACTCTCTTGGAAACTCTCTTGGCAGAGAAGACCGAAGCATCGCGCCATAGAGACCGATATTTACAAAGAGAAGATCACGTGTCGAATGTCTCGGTCTGATCACAAGAGAATCGCCGAGCTGGACGATGTCTGATGGAAATGGCAAAGAAATCGCCCCTTGACGCTCAATGCCGTCACCGTGATGGGGGTTTAAATGGAATCGGAATTCTGTTGTTTGATTCGATGTTAAAACCGTTATCTTGAGATCAAAAAACGGGCGCTTAATTTCGAAAATTTGCCCTTCGTTGCCTGATGTTTCCGGCGCATCCCGATCTAAGATTTCTTGTGTTTTTAAGAGATAGGGATCTTTTTGCCAATCGGTTGCCGCGGCTTCCAAACCGGCGAACGCCGCCTGCTGAAGTTTCGGATTCTCATCATTATTGGCAAGCGTTTCTAATTTAAAGATGACATCATCGCCCCCCATTTGACCCAGCGCTTTTGCTGCTGCCTCGGCGACGATCAATGATGCCTGATTTTCCAGTAATGCTTGTATGAAAAGAGCAATAGCGAGCTCGCGTTCAAGTTCTTTTGCCTCTTCCAGGCCTTTCAGTTTGTCTTCGTCAGTCCCCTTTTCATGGAATAGTCTTCGAAGTCGGGCTGCTTGTTCATTCTGATTTTTGGCATCACTTTTTTCTTTTGGGCTTTCTTCTGGGGTTTGACTATTTTGCTGTTCGGGGCTTTGAGAACTACTGGGAGAACCACTGGTAGAATCGCTGGCAGAACCACTGGCAGCGTCGGCGGCCGCGTTGTCCAAAATAGTGCGTTCGTGATATTGAGGCGACGTATTCCCATAAATTCGATACTGATTCGGGTTTTGAAGGGCTTGCCGATACAATCTCGATCCTTTGGATGTGACACAAATTTGGATCACATTGTCTGTGTCTGGATCTTTAACGATGATGACAACATAGTCGTCCGGGAGCGAGATCCTTTCCAAAGGATTGGCCGAGAATTTAAACTCTTCAAATGCTTTGGGGTTAAGCGCAATACCAAATAATATTTCTTTTTGATTTGGGATCTTACGATGTTGCTCTGTCCACGGGAGGCGGATCGGTTCATCATCTGCCAGCTGCGTTAGCCGTGGCGGCGCTTTCGGAGGCCGAAGAAGCGTTTGTGTTTGTTGCGAAAGGAGTTCATGAACAGGATCTTTTAATAAAGGGGGGCGAATGATTGGGGAGGTGGGGATGGGGTCAAAAGGATTAAGTGTCTGTGATGCCCGGGCGCCTGAATGGGGAGGAGGTGGGCGGCTCCCCCAAACCGGAAGATCTCCATTACTGATGATATAGGGGTTGTTTCGAGTCGTATCGTAATAGCTGTTCGATTGATGTCGGGGGTAATCTGGTGAGTAATCTGATTTTTTTTGAAAAAAGGTAAAATTTTGGGAACCACGCGTTTCTGTTTCTTGGGAAAATCTGATAGTCTCGTGCCGGTCCGTCTGTCGCGCTGAAAACACTCTCGAAGCATTGGCGACGAGTCCAAGTGTTAAAAGCCCGGAAAAAATCGACTCAAAATATTCATCGTTCATCATATGAAGGGTCGTTTGCGTGCCCATGAGGCCCAAACCGATTGCTGTGGTCGCGCGCGGGAAGAAAGCCATTGCGCCGGAAAAGAGCGCCGCAACAGGAAGCATCACCATGACGTTCGTTAAAAACCTCGTGTGCCAATCTGTATGAGGGGCTGGATTGTTAAAAAAGATATGGTTTAAATTGGGGGCTGCCGCGAACATCGCAGCAATTCCCAGCACAGCGACAGCGCCGTAGGGACCGAGAAAATAGAGAGCCGCAAGATCTGCAACAACGACGCCGGCAATCAGTCCATATCGTCCCAAAGCCTGGGCGAATTCAATAAAATCTTTATTCAAAGTAAAGGACGGAAGAAAAACAGCGGGGACACTTCCCAAATGCTTACTCCAAAAATCTTCTACTCTCTTAAAAGGGTGTGTGATTGATCCATGTCTCAGCCAGTCTTCTCTTTCCTGCTTTTCCTCAACACGGGATTTTGTCTTGAGATAAGATTCGGTGATTTCTTTCAGGCTTTCACGCGTGACCGTCGTCAAAAATATCCCCCCCTCTGCCGGCCCGGAACGCGGCAATAACCATTCAAATTCTTCTGTGTGGAGAGTATGGAGTTCTTTTCCGATTTCAGCATAGACGATATGTTTGAGAGAAGGATAGTTCTTGTCTATGACGCTGAAATAGTAATTATCTTCATCACTGACTTCCAAAACACCGCGTAAGTATCGATTTACATCAAATTCCGCTGTGCCAAATTCCGCCTCAATTTTTCTTCTCTTTTCACGTTCCTCCTGAATAAATGACCATGAAGACTCAAGCAACGCTTTAAAATGACCTGCCGGGACTTCTTTTACCAATGATTCGTAATCTCCCATGTCATCGCGTTCAGAAAGTGATAGAATTTTAAGAAGCAGATCTATTCTGTGGTCAAATTCTCTAAATTGGGAGAGGTGTCCAAATCTGTCATAGAGACGCCTGTGCTCTTCCAATATATCGGAGGGGGTCATTTGGTATGTTTCGGAGAACATTTTAAGATAGAGATCAGCCCGCTGTTTGTCCCCGTGGCTCCCTTCCCATTCAAAGAGTCGAACGACATAATGAAGGAGGGCATATTTTTGAATGGCCGCCATCATTTCTTCGTAGTCCGCGCCAAATTCTTCAAACATTTCAAGGGCAGCGGCATCAAGGACATTGGCAAAAGCAAGCAATTTTTTTCGTTCGTCATCGGTATTTCCGGCGATATTTTGGCCGATACTTCGGGAATGATCGGCTTCCAGACGAGCCGCATCTGCGAGCATTCGGACGATGGCGAAATTTTGGGTTTTTTGCGTTAAGAGATCAGTCTGAGCGGTTTGAGTCGTTATATTTTCTGAAGGTGCGGCCTGATAGCTCTGCATTTGATCAGGCATCCCCCAGATGGTGGGGGGGCATGTTAAAACGAGAGCAACTGTCGTTGCCACAACTCTCTTAAAGAAACTCAATAACTCTCCCTTGGGAGGGATTTTTCTACCCGAAATTTAGAAAAGAGTCAACTTTGGCTCGTCAGAAAATCTCAAAGAAAAACCCCATCTTTATTCACCCCCTTTTGCGGTATATTGCGACCCCTCCTGCCTTGGCGACTTCTCCAATGGTATAAAATTTTCCTTCTTATATAAAATTCTTACCCAAAAACAAAAAAAGCTCTGGCAAAAAATTATAGTTTTATGCAAATCAGAAGAATCCAGTTTGAAATAAAAAATGACTTTAGTTCTCCTCCTTGATAATATTTAACAAAATGAAAATAAAGTTTTTGGATACCCATCCCAATGCAGAAAGAATACAGATAAAGCTCTTAAAACAAGCGAGTATTTCTGAACTTCTCCAAAAGACATTTGCGATGTCTTCATGGATTCTTTGGCTTAGCAAACAGGCAATTTCAAAAGCACATCCCACATGGAGTGAAAGAAAAGCCGATTTATTTTTTGTTGAAGTGCATTATGGTAAAGTCCTGGCATTGAAAATTCAAGAATACTTAGAAAAAAATAAATTATGAAACAAGCTGATGTTGTTACTGCATTGGAACCCCTTATAAAAGTTCTAATTGTCTTGGTGGCCGTGTCCCAATCAAATTGATCTGCCAAATCTTCTCCTGCCTCAGCTCTTCGATCAAATTCTTCGGTCGTAAGTTGTTAAAGAACCCATAACTTTTTCTATACATCATGACGAATGTCAATGTGGAATTTAGCTAACCTTTACCGGTGTTGGTAAAGCTTAAAATGGAGTTTTAAAATCCATGTCGATGCCGCCAGGAATCCCTGTTCCAAGCATATCTCCCCGTGGCCATGTTTTACATCAAATCGCTGCTGTCTTGATGATAGGAAGAAGAGCAAGGTTTAACGAAGTTGACATCAATACGATTATCGTTTAACATGTGTTTATGCGAGTCAAAGTTTCTTCAAAATATCAAGTGGTGATTCCAGAAGTGGTTCGGAGGATCTTAGAACTTAAGGCAGGTTCTTTGGTGGATGTAATTGTAAAGGGGAAAATTGCTTATATTGTACCTCTGTCTTCTTTTGATGCTCTTCAAAAGAGACTTTCTGGGAAGCTTGCTTTTAAAGGTCTTCGAGATAAAAAAGACCGCCTATGATCTTAGTAGACTCCTCAGCGTGGATTGAGTATTTTGCACATGGATCTTTATGGAAAGTCATTCACCAGCATATCAAAGAAGCCAAATCTGTTATTGTTCCTACCGTTGTTCTATTTGAAGTCTATCGGAAAATAGCAAAAACTATTTCTTCAGAGGAAGGATTATCGGTTGTGGCTTTTATGAGTACCCATCAAATAGTTGATATTTCAAAAGAAGTAGCCTTAACTGCAGCGGACTTGTCTTTAGAATATGAACTGGGTATGGCAGATAGTCTTGTGTTGGCAACCGCCCAAGAATACAACGCTCTCCTTTTAACTTTTGATTATGATTTTAATAAAATTCCTGATGTGAAAATTCTAAAACGATCCTAAATATTAGTGAGAAACGCGTTCTCCCCATGTTTCCTGGCAACGAAGGAGCAACGTTAAGATCTGAATCTTCTCTGTTTTCGATGTCCCTGGTAAGAGACTCTTTCTAGTTTATCCATTGGGGCCCCCTGAATCTTATAAAGTTGTGATATTTTCTTCCACACATGATAATCCTCAGGAACAAGCAGACTCAATGCCTCACCTTGAGCTCCTGCTCGAGCTGTTCTTCCAATGCGATGAATATAATCCTCAGGCACAAGAGGTAAATCGTAATTGATAACGTGTTCTATGTGAAGAATATCTAATCCTCTGGCAGCAATATCTGTTGCAACAAGAATTCTATTTTTATTGGATCGAAATTCTCGAATTGCATTATTGCGTTGTGTTTGGGAGAGTCCGCCATGAATTCGATCTGCAGGAAGCCTCTTCTCTCTTAAAAATTGCGATAACCTATCTGTTCGGCGCTTCGTTCTTGTAAAAATAAGAACAGATCCACTTCTTTCCCTTAATACATTTAAAAGTGCCTCATTCTTGGTTTTTGAAGTTGTTTGAATTGCAGATTGCTTAACTTCTTCTACAGGTTGTGAAGCAATGCCCACACTTATATATGTAGGATTATTTAAATATTTCTTTGTCATATTTTTAATGTCACTTGGGAACGTGGCTGAAAAAAGAAGAGTCTGTCTTGATTGTGAAAGATATCGAAAAATCTCTCTAAGCTGTGGTGCAAACCCCATGTCTAACATTCGGTCTGCCTCATCGAGCACAAGAAATTTAGTACTGTGTACAGAAAGAGTCTTTTGATTTAGATGATCTATCACCCTACCCGGTGTTCCAACCATAACTCGTGGTCTTCTTGATAAGGCTTGAATTTGGATATTCATCGATGCTCCACCAATAAGAAGAGCTGTTTGAAGCTCGGCAAATGGGCCTGTCATTTTTTTTAAAACCCCTATAATTTGAAAAGCCAACTCGCGAGTTGGCACCAAAATAAGTGCTGACTGCTCACGATTCTTTAGAAGATGACAAATTAAAGGAATACAGAAAGCAGCTGTCTTTCCTGTTCCAGTCTGAGCACATCCAATAAGATCTTTACCAGATAGAATTTCAGGAATTGCCTTGGCCTGAATAGGCGTTGGAATATGGAAAGTCATTGCCTCCAACGCTCCAAGAAGCTTTGGAGGCAAGTCCATGTGTTTGAAGCTATTCATAATATTTCCAGGAAAAAAAGTAGAAATATACTTCTTCTAATTTTTAATCGACAAGGGAGTGAAATGAGGAGTCAGTTGTGACTACCATTTTTTACTGCCGCGAAATCCGCCGCCACCACCACGATTTTCACGAGGAGCCATTGGCTGTGCTTCATTTACTTTCAATGGACGACCGTCATTATCTTTATTATTCAATTGATTAATTGCTGCTTGAGCTTCTTCGTCTGTTGACATTTCAACAAAACCAAAACCTTTGCTGCGTCCTGTAGCGCGATCACTAATGACCTTTGCAGACGCGACAGTTCCGCATTGTGAAAACAGATTAGTAAGATCCTGATCCGTTACCGAATAGCTTAAGTTACCCACATACAGTTTTTTTCCCATAATACCCTCCTAACGAGCATTGCGTCGCTGAAGAGTAAAAACAATCTTTACCATAAAAACCGTACACTCTGCTGCGACATAATTCTATTTAATGTGCGCACTATAGCATAAGTATTTATAAATAGGGAACAAAAAATATAGAGCCCGGGAAAAGCAGAAATATGTTACCCATGTGTCCGGAATGAACCGTCTCCGGTATGTACCAGGCTATTTTGGCTCCCCTTACTGGACGCTTTTCGAACTGAAATTATAGCACTTGCTGCTTAACGGCAATTAAAAAGGATAATTAAAGAAACTGCATAAATTTGGTATTCCGTTAAGACCAAATCCAATAGCTTTACAATTATGGGATTATATCCCATAATTATTTCGTGGGTAATCGTTCGGACAAGGCGACTTTAATCTTTTATGAAAAGCTGAGCCTCAATAGTGGCCTGATAAGTGAGCGGCGGATTTGGAAGATTTCGAAAATCGGATCGATATCCAAAGGGGATCAAGTATCGGCTGGCATTGGTTGATCCAACAGCCCATAAGGTACTGCTTCTTTATGATAACCATTGCAAAAGGGTCGCATGAAAACTAAAAGAATCATTATTAAATCAAGAAGGGAATTTGATGATGAGACGTTGCAATTTTTCCGTAAACTTGATCGAGGAGAGAAAGTAAAACCCTTCAAAGGTGAGTTTTTTGAATCACTTGAAGCTGTGCGAAATTTTCTAACCGAGAAACGCTTGGAATTATGGCGTATTATTCGGGATAAGGAACCAGGTTCCTTGACTGAGTTGGCACGACTGATAAAACGTGATTATAAAGATGTTCATCAAGATGTTTCCATTCTAGTTGAAGTGGGACTCGTAGATTTACGGAAACCAAAAAGGGCCAAAACCCGCGCATTGAAACCTGTAAGCTTAGTAGATCAATTGGAATTTAAGGTGGCTTAATTGGCTCCCCGAACAGGACTCGGTCACCGATAAAAATTTGCTTCGCAAATTTTTTCATCGACCCCGCCTCGTGAGCGACCCGCAAGCGGGTACCCCGCTCACTCCGGCATTCTCGTCCTGTTTTTGTTGCAAACAATCCACTGGATTGTTTGCTCATTAGATTGGTCGCCAAATAAACCTTTGAACTTCGTTCAAAAGTTTATTTGGCTCCCCGAACAGGACTCGAACCTGTGACCCGGTGATTACGATCTGACTCCACTTTCGTGGAGAGTCGGACTTTCTCTTTGCCCTCGTCTTTACGTTAGGGCAACGGGTGTAAAGTCTCTGCACTCCCCCGTCTCTTTAATGATTCGAGGTAGCTCAGGATTGCCATTACCATTAGGTATTAGGTTTCCCTGACTTAGCCCGTTTTTCACCCCAGCATTTCTGCTAAGCGCTGCTAATTCAGCGTGAATTTTATCCATGCCTCCGATTACAGTCACCTGCTCTACCAACTGAGCTATCGGGGAGCAATATTAATGATCAAAGATGTAGTCACAAAAGATGGGGTTGTCAAGATGAGTTCAGTCTATTGTCATTTAGAAATTTCTGCGGTTTCTCCTTTTATGGCCAGAAGAATCAGTTTCGATATGGCTTTAAGCGTATCAAAAACCCCTGATCCTTCTGTCGCAACAGCCTCAAATTCCTGCGCATGTATTGAATTGAGATTTTTACTGAGTTCACTCACCGGCGCGATATTGGGGAGATTGCGTTTGTTATACTGCATGACCAATGGCAGTGAGGCCAAACTGTATCCCTGGTTTTCAAGATTCGTCTTTAAATTTGAAAGGCTCTCTAAATTTTCTTCCATCCGATGGAGCTGAGAGTCTGCGATAAAGACAATTCCGTCGACTCCTTTGAGAATCAACTTTCGGGTTGCATCATAATAGACCTGACCAGGCACGGTATATAGATGAAAACGAACATTAAATCCACGGATAGGTCCAATGGCAAGGGGGAGAAAATCGAAGAAAAGAGTTCGTTCGGCCTCTGTTGCCAAGGTGACCATTTTCCCTTTCGTCTTTGGATCCGTCTGGGCATAAATATATTGAAGATTGGTTGTTTTTCCGCCCAGCGCGGGGCCGTAATAGACGATTTTGCAGTTTATTTCTTTTGATGCGTAGTTAATGAATGACATAATTAAGCCATGAGGGTTCGGTTTTGAATCGCATTTCCGATGGTTGCGCTATCCATATATTTCAGATCTCCCCCCAGGGGAATTCCATGCGCGATTCTTGTGAGTTTCGAGCCCAGAGGCTTTAGGAGCTTTGTGAGGTAGAGGGCTGTGGTTTCTCCCTCAACCGAAATGTTTGTTGCCAGGATAATTTCCACCGGTTGTTCATTTTGAATGCGCAGCAGAAGTTCTTTGATTTTTAGTTGCTCGGGACCTATGCCTTCAAGGGGAGAAATAACGCCATGTAAAACATGATACTTTCCACTGAAAGTTTTTGAACTTTCAATAGCAAGAAGATCTGCAGATTCTTCCACTATACAGAGGATCTGTCCCGATCTTTGATCATTGCTGCAGAATTCACAGAGGGATTTCTGTGTGAAATGAAAGCAGTGCGAACAGAGTTGAACGTTATTTTTCACTTCAAGAAGGGCGGAAGACAAATTTTGGGCATAACTACGGGGGGCTTTTAAAATATAAAAAGCAAGCCGGGTCGCCGATTTTTCCCCGATGCCAGGGAGTTTCGAGAGTTCATTGATCAGCTTTGAAAGTGCGTGGGGGGCGGCCATTTAAAACAGCCCGGGGAGATTCATGCCCCCTGTAAGTTTTCCAATCTCCGATTGCATCATTTCCTGGGATTGCCTGAGGGCTTCATTCACGGCTGCTACGATCAGGTCTTGAAGCATCTCAAGGTCATCTTGTTTTGTCATTTCAGGATCGATGTTGACTGAAAGAATTTCTTGTTTGCCGTTTACTTTAACCTTGACCATTCCACCGCCGCTTGAGACTTCAAGTGTCTTTTCAGCCATCTCAGTCTGTAATTTTTGCATTTTCCCCTGCAGGTCTTTTGCTTGTTTGAGCATTTCAGTCATTCCCCCAAAAGGTTTCATGAGTCTACTCCTTTTTCTATTTTCGAGACTTTAACATCTATAATGTCAGCGTCAAAAATTTTTTGAGTGGTCTGCACCCATTCATGTTCAAGAGCTTCCTTTTTTATTTCATGAATCTCTTTTTCATTCTCCTGCACAAGATTTTTATAGGTTTTTTTAAGATGATCCGAATTAAGTTCGGCGATGTGCAGACTCATTGGCATGTTTAAATAGTCAGAAACAATTTTTTGAAATGATAAAATGTTGTCCTTTTCGGAAAGGAGTTTGTGAAAAACAGAGTTTTGGGAGAATCCAATCGTAATTTTGTTCTGATCACAGGCAATAAAATAACCATGCTCTAAAATTGCGGCGAGCGCCGGTCTTTTTACTTTAATATGTTCGACCAGTTTATTCCATAAATCGTTCGATGAAGGGATGGCTGCGTTTTTTGTTGGAGACAAGGGGACTTGAGGATGCTGTTCAGGCAAAGCAGGGGGGATGGGACGTTTGAAAGACTTTTGAAGCGCTTCAACGCGTTCAAGAAGTATTTCAATGGGTATCAGCGGTTTTAGTTGTAGGATTTTGATCAAAGTGGTTTCCAGCACAAATTGTGGATGCCGGGTATAAGCCATGTCCTGTATTCCTTTAAACATAAATTGATAGGCGAGCTCCAGCTCTTCCAAAGAAACCAAAGAGGCAAGTTCTTTCAAGCGGGAGATTTCATGATCGGTTAAATCAAAAATTTGATCTAATGCGGCATCCTTATTTTCCTGTAACGCAAGTTTGAGAAGCAAAAGAGAACGCAAAAGATCCAAAAGCTCAGAAGAGAGTTGTTTGACATCATGTCCCTGTCCACAGATAGCCGCCAGATGTTTAAGAAGGGGAATCGCTTCTTTTTTGAAAGCCTTTTCGAGGATGTTAAATAAAATCTCTTCATCAACAGATCCCAGGATTTCATGCAGATGTTTGAGGGTTACCTTGTTTTGCGCAAAAGAGATTGCCTGGTCCAGGAGAGAGAGCGCGTCCCGGAAACTGCCGCGGGCTTCTTTTGCGATTTTTAAAAGGGCATCTTTTTCGATATCAATCTTTTCCTGCGAGGCGATCTTTTCAAGATGCTCTTCGAGCATCTTTAGCGGAATTTTTTTAAAATCAAATCGCTGGCATCGGGAAATAATGGTTGCGGGAATTTTATACGATTCCGTTGTGGCAAAGATAAATTTAAGATGGGGAGGGGGCTCTTCTAAAATCTTAAGAAGCGCGTTGAAGGCGCTCTGTGAGAGCATATGAACTTCATCAATAATATAGACTTTATAAATTCCCTGCGCCGGGAGGTAATGGGCTTTTTCTCTTAATTCCCGGATAGAATCGACGCCATTATTGGACGCGCCATCGATTTCAATGACATCTATAGATGCGCCATTGGAAATCTCCTCGCAAATTGCGCAATTGTTGCACGGTTTCCCTGATTTTCCCCTGGGACAGATCAGTGTTTTGGCAAGAATTCGTGCCGCGGAAGTTTTGCCAACGCCACGGGGTCCGCAAAAAAGAAACGCATGCGCAATACGATCGTGTTTAATTGCGTTCGTGAGCGTCTGGCAGACATGCTCTTGTCCAAGGAGCTCTGAAAAATATTGAGGGCGCCATTTTCTTGCCAGAACCAAATAAGACATAAAACCTCACTCCCCCGACAGACAGCCAGGAGACCTTGAGCGCCTGAAAGGGGCTACTACCGTTGCTTCCTTCCGGACCTGGCGGGGTTCATAGACTTTCATCGCCAATGTCCCGGCTATCTGTCGAGGGTCTTTCTCTCCTATAATCCAAACAGGGGGAGATTTCTAGAAGTTTTTGGGTACGGAGAAGGGGGGATTCGAACCCCCGATACGGTTTCCCGTATACACGCTTTCCAGGCGTGCTCCTTAAACCACTCGGACACCTCTCCGTAAGTTTCCACTTTTGGTTTCATACTTCGTTCTCGCCTCGCTCAATCCCTCAACGTACATCTAGTACGTTTCGGTCTTTCGCTCGGCTGCGGCCTCGTCTGAAACCAAAATTGAAAACTTACCTCTACCAAGCCTTTCTATACATGCCATTCTCCTTCAGAAAATGGCATGTGGTTTCTATCTCAGTCTTTCAAAGAACCGCTGCATCAGCTCCCTACACTCATTTTCCAAAATCCCGGAAGTTACTTCCATGCGATGATTAAGTCGTTCATCATCCAATATTTTGTATAATGAAGAGACTGCTCCCGCTTTTTTATCCGGACAGCCATAAACAAGTCGGTCAACCCTTGCCTGTAAAATCGCTCCTGCGCACATCACGCAGGGTTCAACCGTCACATATAATGTTGAGCCATTGAGTCTCCAGCTTTTGAGCCGTTTTGCGGCGCTTCGAAGGACGATGATTTCTGCATGGCCGAGAGGGTCGTAATTGAGTTCCCTTAGATTTGATGCTGAGGCTATAACCTCCTCCCCCATCACGAGAACTGATCCCACGGGGACTTCCCCCAGACTATAAGCGGTATGCGCCTGTGCAAGAGCGAGTGTCAAAAAATAAATATCATCTTTTATCATCGTTGCTCATTCCTGCAGCTGGCCCACAGCAGGCTTGCAGCAGGGGCATATTTTTCGAAGCATTTCAAATGTGTAAATTCCGGTAGAATGACCATCGCGCCATTCAATTTTAATGGCGTAGTGTCCGACAGGCTCAATTGCTCTGGCAATCCATGACGCAACCGTAGCTTCCCCTATCACTTTCAGGGGATTTGGGTCGTTTCTCTCGGTGCGGCATAAAGCGCAGGGACAAGTGCGTCTTAAATAAGGAAGGGGGTAAGCGCTTGCGTGGCCGTCTTTCCAGGTAATGACAAACTTTCCATCTTTCTCGATCCATTTCATTTCCATCGGTGTCTGTTCATCATTTCGCATCCGATATCTAATGACATAAGCAGGGGGTAAAGTCAAAAATCGAAAAAATGTAATTTTCTGCTAGGCAGGTCTATTCGGTCGTGCTATGCTCCAAACTTAGTTTGTAGGAATAGTTAACTAAAACTTAAAATAAGGAGATAAAAAACATGGCACAAAAAATACAGAAATGCGGTATCAAAAAAGAAAAGGGATGGCTTTACTATCTCGATGGAAAGGGGAATGTTTCAAGAACAAAAATGGTCCGTCGCGGCCAAAAGGGAAAAAAATCTCTTCCTCAGGTTCTTGTGAAATGTGGTCTGAAACGGGAAGATGGATTCCTCTATTTTATTGATAAACAGGGAGATGTGGCGAGAGCCAAAATGGCACG
>CAYJMQ010000013.1:0-3044 GCA_964371555.1 uncultured bacterium
ACATAACTATCACTCGCGTGCCCGCCATGCTGAAAACAGACTCTCTTGGTAAATCCGCTCCTTTCAGCGGCTATCAACGGCGCAATAGAAAAAAGCTCTATAGATGCCCGCGCGACAACAAAATGAACCTTATATCTTTGATAAAATTCAAGGAGCGCCAATACTTCCACAGCTATATCAAAACAAATTTCCCGGACAAAATGTTGAAAATAAGGGAGGACCACATCATGAAGATCGAGTCCGCACCGACGGACAAGCCAATCCACGATTTCAGGCTCATCCTCAAGCTGATAAGATGCGGCTTCAAACTGTGCACGCAACTCTCCCCCTAATTTTCTTTTTTCATGAGAGAGATCGCTGATCAGATTCCGCCTCAGTCCCGTTATATCGAAAATCTTTTCCTTTTCTTTCACCAAAACCGTCCCCCCTTTTGCAATCAAAGAGGCCGCGACCGGCGCTGTATCTCTATCGCCTACATGCAAAAAAAGAAAGGTTTGATCTTTAAAAAACTGATTCAGATCATAATATCGTCTGAATTTTTGAAACCGTAGAAATGAATAGAGCGGCTTAACGATTTTTTTAAAGGGGTTTTTTAAGGGTGGGTTTTGAGACGCACCAAAAGGGAAGACCGCAGGGCGCTTTAAAATCAGTTTATTTTCATCTTTATCTTCAAGTTTCGAAACCTGAACCTTGAATTTTTGACAGGTCAGCCGAAGCAGCGGCCAAAAAAATATCTCCGCGTATTGATAGAGGTCATGAATGGAATAATTTGCGTGGCTTTGTTTCTGACCATCGCCTATATAGACAATCGATTCCGGGGACCGCATCTTAATAAATTCGCGATATCTCAGCGAAAGAATGATCAGGCTGTCGACAAAAGATTTAAGACGATAATATTGCGGATAGACAAGGGGAAGATTAAATTCGGCGCAGACAGGAACCCGCTGTTTAAGGAAGTCATCAAATCTCTTCATCCATTGAATCTGATCCAGAAAAAAATCGTGACCAAAGCCGGAGATTTGCTCACTTCCGGGGGCCGATAGTTGCAGGAGACCGGCGCAATCATCGTCCAGGATCGTGTAAGAAATGCCCGAATCGTTCAATTGAAAACCTGCCTGGGGACTCAGCGCGACAACGCTTCCATCGACATAAGACCGACCCGGCCTGTGTCTTTCCACAAAATAGAATTTTTTAGACGGCATAAAATATATTAAGTCGAGCGGGCCGGTACTTCACCCGGTACTTCACCCGGTACTTCACAAAGACCGATGGGGATCCTTAAGTTCTGCCCCATGGATGTCATCACCATTGATCTCTCGCGACCTGCGATCTTCCCTTTTGAAAAAATAAGTCCCTTTTGAAGATAAGCCTCCGCGTACTGTTTGACGAATTCAAATGGCATATCGCTCGCGTCGGCAATATCCAAAAGACTCGCCTTTCCTTCGAGATTCGAAATAAAAAAATCGATAAAGGAACGGAGACAGGGAATTTTTTTGCTTCTTAACAAACGTATCTCTAGATTGGCTTTCACATTCATCTGATTGGAAACATTGAGGGGCTCCAGATAGAGATTGAGTTTCGGATTTGAAAGCCCCGGATTCCCTTCGAAACAACGCACAGGAATAAAATCATTCTCTAAAATTAAAAACGCGCGCGTCATTACATCGATCGCAGAAAAGTAATGATTCATGGAAACGTTTTCAGGAGAATCAAACGAAGTATGATAGTATTTATAGTCTTCTCCAAGGCGGCTAAACGTCGTTGTCGGAATTTCATAGCCGGGGGCGTCGTAAGAAACCTCATCCCCGCAATCGGGATATTCCCGCCACAAACCAACCTTATATTCGGTTCCAGATTCCGCAATCGCCTGGAAAAGGCTCTTATCAAGCGCGCTCGTTGATTGGAACAGGCGGGATTTAGAGAGGCACATCGCAAAAGGGGCATCGTGAGCAAGCATATTGGGACACAAACAGTAGAGCATGCGCTCCCGGATATCCGGTTCATTTTTCAAATAGATGGCAGAGCCGATAATTTCAGGGCAGATCAAAATCGAATAGCTGTAAAACAAATTTGGGGACCACTTTTCAAGCTGCCAAAGGGCGGCGAGCGAAGCCAAAACCCCCCCTAACCCATCATTAAATTGCCCCGGATGATCGAGATGTGCTGAAAGGCCGATGATATGTTTTGAAGAACCCGACACCGTATATTCGAGCATCGGCATCGGTTCATTCGTAAGCTCCGTTTCCAGATGGAGATGATATTCCGAATCGTTTAAGGTTTTGAGAAGTTCGTAAGGCATCGCAATCCCCCACCCCTTCTCCCAATGGCGATACATTTTTCGAAAAATATAGGGATAAGCTTCCGGAAGATCTTCCCGCGTATGCAGATGTTTTAAAAGCTCGTCTTTTGTCAGCGTTCCGATAAACGACTCTGAGTAGGGAACAACTGACAACGGATGAGAGAGATGAATGAGCCCCCCCTTTGAATCTCTCAGTTCGAATTTGCGGATATGCCATCTTTTCGGAACACGCCAAAAATTGTGTTCAGATCCAGAAGCAAATTTGATGAGTCTTGTCTGGCCGCGAAAACCATTTTTTCGAAGCCAACCCTGGATATAGTGAAGACAAAATTCAAAATCATCCGAATTGTGGACACGATTTTTAAGATACAGCGACTGAATAAAATCGCGAATCTCAGATTCAGGCAATTTCTTAAAACTTTGACTTTCCATCATTTTTAGCGTTTAGGGCATTAAAAAAATCAATAGAAAGAAACATTCGTTCTTTGTCCTCATCGAGCGCCCGATCCCCCTTTCCAACGGATGAGAAGCGAACCGACTCCAGAGCCAGTTCTCTGATCGTCTCTTCTTCACTCATCGCGTATTTTCGAATCCATTCGGCAAGTTCATCTTTTAAAACAGCGGGTGAATGAAAAATAGATGCGATCGGAAATTCCCGACTCTCAGCATAAAGCGGCTGATAACCCAATAGTTTCATTTCATAAAAACAGAGATATTCAATGAGTTCAATTTCCTTTTTTGTGAG
>CAYJMQ010000013.1:3054-45213 GCA_964371555.1 uncultured bacterium
TTGTGAGAACCGTTTTCCATTTATCGATCGATTCCTGATTAAATGCGCGCAGCCCTTTCTCATCTTTATAGTAGGTGGAATTCTGATGCCAGGGCTCGCCGCTCCCCCCGACAAAATGCCCGGCATCGACCATTTTTGGATGATAGTCGAGTCTTAAAAAATCACAAATTTTCCGGGAAATTCTCACCGGCTCTTTCACGAGTTCTTCATATTGGATAAAAAGGGTTCGGTCCCGAAATGAATGTTCGCGGATGCAGTAAAGCCAACTCATCGTCGCAAGTTTGCGCCATTGCCGTATCAAAAAAAACCACGGATACTTGTAAGAATAGGCATTTCTTGAGGCGCAGACAGCCCGCGGATCTCTGACAATATTTAAAATTTTGATATTCGGATATGTCTTTAAAAAAACGGGAATGAATTCATCTGTCCAGACAAGCTTCGTACAGATGTGAGAGGTCTTATCATCTCCATACGCCTCTTTCACCATTTTTAGGCCGCTCTCGAAAAGTTCCGCAAAAGCGCCCCCCGAAATCTTTTCTGCGAGGGGGACGATCTTTGGTGAATACCCCGAGGCGTATTTTGCAATGCTCCCACGGAGTTTTTTAAGATCCACCATCTGCGATGAAACATGAAGATCCGCCGCTGCGATTTTTTTCATCAAACTGATTTTCTTAGAATCAAAATAATAGTCGTCAAAAGGGGCGTCTGGATCGATCTCGTACGCCAGGGAACGGGCGATTTCATTTCGAAATTCTTTTAAAATCGGCTGAAATGAATCAGAAGAAGAGCAAATATCAGGGTGGGCATTGAGCATCGTAGAAAGCAATGTCGTTCCTGAGCGAAACATTCCCGTAATAACACTGTGGCTTTCCATCGTCTCACTTTCCTTAAATCTGAATTTCCTTTGCCGGCTGGCCATTTGCGACTGACATGGGACTCTCCTCTTTATGATCCCAAATATTGTCTTTCACCCAATGGTGAGAGGCATCTCTCACCCAAACACGCGAATCCCGGAACCGATCTTTAACCTCATCGAAATACGATCGCTTCCATCCCACATATTCCAACCATCTCGAAATATCGCCCGGGATCACATGATCATATTCGCGAACCATCTCAATCCCCTGCTTTCGGGTCATGACCTCACTTCGAATATCCCGGCAGGCATGGTCGGTCGCGCGGCCGTAACCAAACTTTACATATTTCATATAATCATGGATTCCCGTATCGTGCATGTCATTCAAATTGGAATCTCGTCGATAGGTCCGGTCAAACGGGCGATCATACAGTTCAAACTGATAAAGATCGATCACCTTTTGAAGGTGCTCAAGCTGTTTCCAGCCAAAATAGTTGGAAATAAAAATGCCGCGCAGTTCCAATTTCTCAATCTCTTCATCGGAAGGATAGCTGGCCCAAAGAAAATCGTTTGCTTTTAGCCCTTCGGTCTCTTCACAAAAATCAAACCAGTCAAACCCGCGACACATGTGCTCGGTGCGATACTTTTTCGTAAATTCAACCCTATCATGATAAGAATGCATCCCGCCTAGATTCATAAAACCATGTTCACCGTAAATAAAGAGTTTCACGCCAAATTTCCGGGCCATGATAATAGGAAGCGTCATGATGCCAATATGCGTGTGCCAGTTCGGATCGCCGGTTTTTAGCATTCCAAGACGGTTCAGTTTTTTAAGGACATTGACTTCCGGCGTAAAATGCAAAAAATCCCCCTTAAAATGCTCGCGCATTCGCTGAATGTTTCTCATGCCGACATCGGTATGATTGTTTTCGGCGTAACAGACAAAAAGGACTTTCAGACCATATTCCCTGCAAAGAATGTGCGCCTGCCAAAAGCTGTCTTTTCCACCGCTGACCGCAATCACACAATCGTAATTGCTTGAATCTTTGCTTCGGTACTGATCGATCAAGTCATCAAAATCTTTTCGGCGCTGATCCCAATCAATTCTGCTTTGCTCTTCATGCGTGCGACAACCGCTGCAAATCCCGCGCGCGTCAAAGGTAAGAGGGGTCGCCGCAACGCCAGGATAGACACAGCGCGTGCAGTATTTCATTTGCGGGGGTTTAATCATACGTTAACGGTTTTACTGGAAAACGAGCCTCAAGCAACTCTTTTTTTATCCGAATATAGGCATTCTCTGTGAAGTTAAAAATATTTCCCGCGGCAATGGCCGAGGCATTTGTTTTTTCCAAAACCTCTTTAAAATGCTTTGGAAGCCCCGCTCCCCCGCAGGCAATCACGGGAATCCTGACCCCATCAGAAATTTTGCAAATAATTTCGAGATCAAAGCCAGATGCCGTTCCATCCCGATCGATTGAGTTTAAAAAAATTTCTCCCGCCCCGAGATCCGCCACCCTCCTTGCCCATTCCATCGGTGAAACATCGACAGGGGTCTCCCCCTGGTCGATATAGAGCCGATGTCCCCCCTCCTCCCTCTTCACATCAATCCCCGCCACCACACACTGGCTCCCGAAATGCCGGGCAATGTCTGTAATTAACTTTGGATTGCGATACGCGTGGCTATTGATGATCACCTTATCCGCGCCATTGGCCACAAAGGCTGCCGCCTCTTCAAACGATGAAATTCTTCCGCCAAACGTAAGCGGCATAAAGCACTGTTTTGAAATCGCCTGCAAAATTTTTAAAAGATCTCTTTCGCTCTTTATTTTCTGATCATCCCGTTTTAAATCGTGCGTGCCCTCGCGCGTAATATTGATGTAAACCACTTCATCTGCAAACCAATCGTTTAGCCGCTGCAGCTGATGGATCGGATTCCCCAGCTCGCGGAAATCACAAAATTCCTGGCTTCGAACAATCAGCCCATTTTTTAGAAATAAAACCGGGATAATTCGCTTTTTTAACATGATAAATTAAAGAAATTCTTTAATATCTCAAGACCATATTTATGAGATTTTTCAGGATGAAATTGAACCCCAAAGACAGGGTATCGTGACACAGCGGATGGGAACAGCCCTCCATACTCACAAACCGCGATGACATCTTGAGAGTTTGCCGCATCGAAAAAATAGCTATGCACAAAATAATAATCGATCCCATCACGCTTAATTAACGGATTTTCTTTTTCGAGTTTCACACGGTTCCAGCCGATATGGGGGAGTCTGACGTTCTTGTCAGCCAGACGCCGAACCACCCCTGGAATCAACCCAAGCCCCTCATGCTCTCCCCATTCCATCCCTTTCTCCGCCAGGAGCTGCATCCCAAGACAAATTCCAAGAACAGGAATCCGTTTTTCCAAAATCGTTCGTTTGAGATCGGGAATTATTCGAAGCTTCTCTAAATTCTCCATTCCGCGCCCAAACGCGCCGACGCCCGGAAGAATAAGGTGAGAAACCGACGGTAACTGATCGGCTTCCCGAATGATCTCTGTCTCTTCCCCAAGGAATTCACACGCATTCTTCAGAGACTGCAGATTCCCCATTCCATAGTCGATAATGCCAATCATCTTCTTGCCCCTTTAGGTCACCCCTTCAGGAATAGTATTCTACACTCATCCCTTTTTCCGTTAGATCACGATCCAGTTTTTGGGTTTTGCCATTTTTGAAGATCAATATCTGCCCAATGCTGAGAGAGCCGGAAAAAGGGATCGGAAGATAAAATGTCTTAGGATTTTCAAACACCGGTCTGAATTTCTTTGAATCAATCACAACGTCTGCTGAAATATCGTGCTCAGACGACCAAGTTTTCTCAAGTGCCCCCCGCTCCCCCTGAATGCTAAATTCCAGACGAGTCTTTTTCACATCGGAACAAGGGAAATTGGGCGGTATTGCTTTCGGCAAAGAAATCACAATCCGCGTATGAAGATCGTCGCGTTCAATAAAATCAACTTTTACACCTGAAGGCTTTCTGAATTTCTTAAACCATCCGAACATTTTGTGTTATTGGCTTTCTTAAAATCACTCGTAAATTTTGCGCGTCGCGCTCGACCCCTTTAAAAAATCGATCCTGCTTAAAGAGGCGGCCAAAAAAGGGAAGAAATGTGCATGGATTAAGATGGCCATCGGCATCATACCGGGCTTTTGATCTTAGCCTCAGCCATTCTATCCCCTCCCGACTTAACCATTTCCCCTCCCTCCGCGGAAGATCCAAAACACGCGTGCAGACCACTTCAAAACCGACCGACTCTGCCAAACGATTCAATGTCTGCGGAGTAAAAAAATAGAGGTGGGGAATAATCTGCTCGGCCTTCCTCTTTTCAAATCGTGTTTCATTGGGGACCTCAATAAAAACCCACCCGCCGGGCTTAAGAAGCCTGAAAAACTCTGCGAGATATTCCTTCGGATTTCTCACGTGCTCAAGCACATGGGAGTGGCAAATCCCATGAAAACTCTCCTTTGGAAACATCGCGGGAGAAAAAGGCTTTTGAACAATCTTTATTCCATACCATTTTTCACCATAGGCGCTCCTCGGATTTGGATCGATGCCTGTCACCTGCCACCCCCGCTCTTTAAAGAGGCTAAGCAGACTCCCCGCATGACATCCCACATCGAGCACAGCTCCCTTTTCAATGTTACAAAATTTCCGAATAAAATTAAATTGATGATAGGCGCGCAGTCGATACCCATTTTCATCTTTATCCGTCATTTCATATCCCCGCTCTAAAGAATTTCCGAACGAACACTGATAATAATTATTTAAAAAATCATCTGTCGGAAGAGGCTGCGCCTGCAAAAGATCACACTTGAGACATCTCACAACATCGACATTTTCAAAACCGGGATAAGGGGAGAGCCTCTCGTAATTCTCGGCATGACACTGATTGCAGTTCGAGTAGTTCATAAGCTTTTGGCTATCAAAAACCGTTGTTAAACGCAAATGGGTTCTCCCGCAAGATTGAATTTGCAAAAGGGATAAGATTTGTTAATTGAGAATGAGTATGAGACTTATCCAGATCGGCAACGCCAAGAGTGGGAATTTTTGGCTCTATCGGATTCTCCAGCAGATCCTTCTGGAGGCCAGGATAGAAATCAAAAGCTTTATCAAAAACCAGCCGATTTATAATGTCGCAAAAGAGTGGAAGTTAAGTTTTTCCGAGCAGGCATCCATAGACAATCTCATGATCACTCCTTCCCAGTATTATTACCGTATCAGCTCCATCCTCCAGATGCCGATTGAAAAACTTGATGACTATGCGGCACAAACCACACATGTCTGGCTGCAGTCCCCGCCGTGTGAATTAACCGCTGGCGCTCTTTCAAGGTTTGAAAAAATAATCTATATCGTGCGCGATCCGCGCGATGTCGCGATTTCAAACAGCAAATATGCCTTTACCCCGTATCGCTCTGCCCTCTTTCCGCCGGGTGTCAGCAACTCCCATCTCTATTTAGATAAAAAATTAGAACACGAAATATATCTTTGGGTTCAGCATGTCGGGGGATATCTGAAACTCAAATCTCAATTCCCGATTCACGTTGTTTTTTATGAGCGATTCATTCAATCTTTTGATGAGGAACTTTCAAATCTCATTGATTATTTGGGGCTAAATCTTGGCGATAGTTCGGGAAAAAAAATACGGGATTCCGTTGCTTTTGAATCGATGAAAGCCAAAGACCCTCAACATGTCAGATCTGGAAAAATTTACGAATGGAATGAGCTTCTTACGAAAAGGCAAAAAAGGGGGGTTTTAAATATCGCAAAACCGATGCTGAGATTCCTTCACTATCCATTACATCTTGATGAACAGAACCAAAGATGGCCGCTCCCTTCGCTCACAGACGACTTAACACACGAAACACTCGAAACAGCCATCCGCTATTCAAAACGAAAATTCCAGATCTCGAAAATTCAGACAAAAATTCTTAAAAGCCTTCGCCCTCCCTTCTTCGCAGGAAGATCACCCTCATGATGACGAATCAGGTTTCTGATGACATCACGCTCCTAAAGCTGATGATGGAAGACCATAAAGCCGCTCCCCCTCTATTTCAGGCAACCGCATTCTGGAAAAGATATGAAAGGCTGTTTCTTCCGGAGCTTTATAAAAAGGGGCTTCATGATTTCCGCCGCAGAAAAAATTCGGTCCTGGCAAGTTTTGGAGCAACAGATGCTCTGTCACTCAGGCCCATCGGTTTTCAGTGGCTTGAGAGATGGCTCTCCCCCTCTCTTCAAGACGATTTTTATTTCCTTGCCGCTGAGTTCACAAGACTTTATGGCAGGCAAACCGGGGCAAGAGCCATAGAAGAGCTGATCCCTTCTCTGGTTGGAAACCCTCAAAATGTCCTCAATATTTCCGGAAGGCCGTACCCAATATCCATTCTTAATTACTACTTAAGATACGCTTACTGCTGTCAGTTTATCAATTTTGATACCATCCGCGTTGTTTGCGAACTTGGGAGCGGCAGTGGAAAACAGATTGAAGTCTTAAAAAAACTGCATCCCGGCCTCTCTTTTTTGATTTTTGATATCCCTCCCCAGCTCTATGTTTGTGAACAATATTTGAAGGCTGTTTTTCCAAATGACGTTATCTCTTATCGTGAAACAAAAGGGTTATCTGACATTTCATCCCCCTCGACCGGAAAAATCTATATTTTTGGCTCCTATAAATTTCCAATCCTGGAATCGGTTAAAACAGATCTCTTCTGGAACGCCGCGAGCCTCCAGGAAATTGAACCTGAAATGGCAAAACACTATTTAAGCTTTGTAAATAGATCCGCAAAAGCTCTCTATCTCCACGAATGGATGAGTGGCGTGAGACAGAAAGGGAAAAAAGGGCTTATTATTACGCGTGTCTGCGAAACACAACTTAAACATTATGAGGAGGCATTGACGAATTTTAAGAGGATCGATCTTTCACCGGCCTATATCCTCCCTAAAATGAGAAGATCTGAAAATTACAAAGATTCTTTTTGGACAAGGGACGACTCCCTCGATCTTCGACGCTCCCTAAGCTCTCGAAACACTTCTTGAACCAATCCAACAAGCGATATTCTTTTATCTAGAAACCTTAAGCCAAAAACCAATATTCCGAAATAAATGGACATTTTTATCAATAGAGAAACGATATTCATTTCACCCCAAATTTTATCAAGAATAGTCAAAATGAAGACATTGATAAAAATGGGGAAAATGACCCGGGAAAGCTCCCTTATAATTTTAGCAGAGCCGCCGCCCGCAGGGCCGCCGCTTGCAAAGCCAAAAATAGGGCCCCACGCCATAAAGGCGGCTCCCACATAAACGGTGAGATAAATGGCCGATGAGAGCGATGCCACCTCTAAAAGTCCCCACCCTTTTCCAATGAAATAGATGTCAATCCCAAACATGATTCCAGCAAGCCCCAGCATCCAGGGGATCGTCCAGAGATGTCTCTTGTGTCCCAGTAAAATCGTATTCATCTGTTCAAAGAGCGATAAAAAACAGCCGCCAATGATTAGCGCTTTCAGCGCCGGAATCCCGCTGACAAACTGTGGCAAAAAGAGATGGCAAAGATAAGGGGCGAGGATCCAGATGAACCCAAGCGCAAAAGAAAAATAGAGCGAAATAAACTTTACAGGCATCGTTGAATATTTCTTTTGCCCCTCTCTGTCTTTAGAATCCCCGAACCGCTCCAAAATCCTCGGATAGATCACAACATGAAACATATTCGGAAGAACCATAATATAACTCATCGCCATCGTGGCAATCGTATAGATGCCGAGTTGAGAAAGCCCCAGAAATTTTCCAATAATCAGTTTATCCAACGAATAAAACAATTTGGTCGCAAACCCCAATCCAACAAGAGGAAGGCCGAACTTAATCAGTTCGGTAATTTCATCTTTCTTCCATTGAAAACGAAATTTCAGATTCGCCCGATATCTGAGATAAAGGGTGTTCAAAAAATAGGTAAGAACGGTTGCCAGATAGAGGCCGTATAGTTTGAAGAACCAGACACAAAGAAGAACGAGGATAAAATTTGAGAGGGCAGAAAAAAGATTGAACTGACTGATAGTCGAAAATTTTTTATCTGTAATTAAAATTTTAATCTGATAATTATTGGCTCTCTGCAATAAATTCAATATCGCAAGCGAAAGGAGCCCATAGAAAAAAGGATCAGACAGTTTTCCCCTGAATAAAAACGTGCCAGTAACAAGAAGGAGGCTGGCCACCGTTGAAGAAACCGCCACATAACTAAAAGCGCTGTTTTTTAAACTCTCGATCTTTTCTTCGCAGGCGGCAGCCCTGCGGGCGGCGGCTCCCCTTAGCATCGGAATTTCCCGATAAACCGCGCCAAAAATACCGAGATTAAAATATGCAATATAGACAAGATAGACCTGAAGAAGCGCCCATACCCCCATCGCCTCGGGACCGAGCATGTGCCGAATATAAATCGCAAGAACAACATTGAGTCCCTGACTAACGAGTGTCGATACTGAATAAATAGCGGTATCTTTAAGAATGGCAACTTTGCTCATTTGAAGACAGACCCTATCTCAGGAGGCGGTGGGCTTCCATCGATTTTCCAGAGCGCATAATGGTAGATTTGGTTATCTGCTTTGATCTCTCTTTTAATGACCTGAGAGTACGGGAGAGAGAGTTTGTGACCAAACCGCAGGTGAAGGCCGGGATCCAGTCTTTCAGTGCTTGCGTCTTTGACCAGAAGATGCGTGATTCGTTCCCGCCTAAGCCACTCGCTGAATAAAAGATTCTCTTTCCTGAGTATTAAATCAATCGCCGGTCCATAAAAAACAGCTTTGACAGGGCTATAAAATAACCGGGGTTCTGAGACAAATAAAATAGTGTCTGTTGGACGGACTAAAGATTTCACTTCTCGCAGAAACGCATAACTCCGCTCAGAAGAGACCAGATATTCATCTGCGCGAATGACTCCCCCTCCCGCTTTAAAAAGTTTTGCCGGATAATAGAGCGAAATAAAAAATTGCGCCCCTGCCGCCATGACAATCAAAAGAAAAATGATTTTTTTCAGATATCCTTTTCTCTCCGTAAACCATGCGACCCATAACGTCCCAAAAAGCAGGCTTAAATATGGGAAGAGAGGAAACAAAAAGCGCATATGTTGAATAAGTAAAAACCATATTGTCAGATAAAGGGCGCAAAAAATTCCCACCCAAAATAGAATGCCTTTTAGTCTTTTATAAAAAATGAAAATAAGGGGGAGAGAGATCAAAAAAAGAATCCCCAGCGGTTCGCCTCCAAAAGTTTTGACTTTCATTGAAAGATTCCACGGGAGAAGAAAAAAATGAAGAAACGTCTTTGGCATTTCAGAAAAACCGACGGCCCGGGGACTAAAGCCCTCGCCAAAGATTTTGGCCATAAACGGAAATACGGGATTCCCCCAATGATACCAACTGCGCAGAAACCAGAAGCCAGAGAAAAGGAAGCAAAAAAAACAGAGAACGATCATCGCTTTAGGGGATCTTTTCGAGTGTATGATGGAAACAACGAATAAAATTAAAAGAAGTGCGCATGGAACCAGAGAATAAAATTTAATGGATACTAAAGCCGAAAGAAATATGGCGGGAATCAGAGCCCCTCTGATCGACATCCCCCTCTCCTTCCATATCCAGAGCGCCACAAACGATAAAAACGCATAGAGCATCATCGCGTTGTCTACATACGCATAGAAGCCCTGCATCCAGATCGCAGGAATCGCAGCCATGAAAAGTAGACTCATGACAGCAATTTTCTTATCTTTCCAAAAATAGATGGCAGCGGCTGGAACGGCAAAAATCGCCAACATGGCCGTCAGCAGATGAAAGAGTTTTGCAAGCGCCGCCCCCTGGCAGAGCAATCCAGCTGTAAAAAGCATCTCCATCATAAAAGGCCAGAGTGATCGTGGATGTGTCGGCTCAAAAAAGATTTTGGAATGTTCGACATACAGTTTTGGGAAATAAAGATGATAATTCAGCGCGTCATTCCCTGTTTCTGGAGCATTGGCGGCGACAAAGGAAAAAATAATAAGAATAAAAATAAGAACCAAGATCGTTTTTTCGTAGAAACCCAGTTTCAAGAAAAGGCTTCTGGAATGAGATCCCTCAGGGTATTTGACATTGGGCGCCTCGGGATAACGAGATACCCCGATGCCAATGCCCTTAGGGCCATAGGATCTCCGAATGCCATTCACATAACGATTTGCGGCAAACAATAAAATGCCGACGGACAAAAAAGGGAGCAGAGAATAAAATTTCAGTATGCCTAAACCCCCTGCCAGAAAAACATAGAGGGAGAGAAAAAAAACCCCCGTCGAAACCGAAAAAATAAAAAAAAGGGGGGATCCAGAAAGGTCATCCCATTGAAATGAAAAACGAACGATGCTTGAGCCGATTCCATAACAAGAGGCCAACCATAGAAGCAGCCAAATCGCAGAAAGAAATAGAACTAAAAACCCGGAATCTACATATTCCATAGCTTCACTAAAAAACGGGGGATTACAAAACTCTTTAAAAAGAAAAAAAGGACGATGGAAATCCAGACAAGAAAGAAGAAATCAAATGTCTTTTGATATTGCACCTATTCCAAAAGCCTCCAACTCATCGGCGTCCCCCGGTTGACATTACAATTGATCTTTTTTCCGAGTAAATCTTCATAATGCTTTGGAGGGAGCCCAAACCCAGGCCGAATAGAGCGTAAATTTTCTTTCGTCAATCGCTCCCCCCTTTTCATATCTTTGACAATATAGAGAGAACGACGAAACCGGAGCGACGGCATTTCAGCCCCCAATGGACCGTATGAAACTTCTCCCATTGCCCGCCACGCGCGTTTTGTCTCACAAACGAGTTGTTTCATTTCATGCGGTTCCAGAGAAAAGGCCGAATCGACCCCCCCTTCTTTTCGATTGAGCGTGAAATGCTTTTCGATGACACTGACACCATAAGCGACACTGGCTATGGCAACCCCAATCCCTTCGGTATGGTCCGAAAGTCCGACGAGACACCCAAAGGCCTCCCTCATATGAGAGAGGGTCGAAAGATTTGATAACCCGGGATCCGCAGGATAGGCGCTTGTACATTTGAGAAGGATCAGATCTTTCCCCCCAGCGCATCTCACAGTCTGAACCGCTTCCCCAATTTCAGAAAGAGTTGCCATTCCAGTCGAAATGATCAGAGGCTTTTTGGTTTCTGAAACTTTCCGGATGAGCGGCAGATCGATATTTTCAAAAGAGGCAATTTTATAAAGGGGCGCACCCAGCGATTCCAAAAAATCGACAGCGGTTGTATCGAACGGCGCGCTAAAATAGATCAGCCCCCGCCGTCTGCAGCGTTCGAAAATAGGCCTGTGCCATTCCCACGGCGTATGCGCTTTCTGATAGAGGCTATAGAGCGATTCTCCCTTCCAGAGGCTATCTGGATCATCGATGAAAAATTCGCGCTGAGCCAAATCGATCGTCATTGTGTCAGCCGTATAGGTCTGAATTTTCAAGGCATCCACACCGGCATCGGCGGCGGCATCGACAATCTGGAGCGCGCGCTCTAATGACTGGTTGTGGTTTGCGGACATCTCGGCAACCACGAATGGCGGATAATCTTTCCCAATTTTTTTATTTCCAAGATCTATGACCACCGCCCTTGATCCCCCCGTTTGATTTCCCGTTTGATTTCATGAACCAGATAATTTTCATCATTCATTCTCTCTTGTTTTACAATAGAGAAATTTAACTTTTTAAGAAGCCCAAGATTAACGGCATTTGTCTCTTTCACGCGAGCAAAAATTCTTTTGAGACCCAGATCCTCGAATGCAAATCGAATCAAAGCCTTTGTTGCTTCTTTCCCAAGCCCCCGTCCGGTATACGAAGATTCTCCGATCAGCTGTCCAATCTCCGGCTCGGAGCGGATATTTTTTATCCCAAAAACACCGATCGGCGCCCCCTCTTTCTCCCCCTCTTTCCCATCGACAAGAATAAAATCAAGCCTCTCTTTTAAAAAATAATTTTCCAGAAATTGACGCTGAGTCTCCTCCGTCAAACGCCTGCGATCGCTAAAATGCTGATTCAATCCTTGATCGTTTCTCCACTTCAAAATGGAAGAGGTATGCCCCCCCCCTCCATTGATCAGCTCAAATCGAAAGCCGTGTGGCGGCACCGGTAATTTAATAAATCGGAATAGAATATCGGCAACGCGGGATGCCCCTAAGCCATCCACCCAATGCCGTGCCTCCTTTGATAATTTAAGTAATTCTTTATAATTTTCTTCTAACTCATTAAATTTATTTATAATATCATTTTTATTAACATGTTCATGCCAGCCGAGATTGATCAAAGCCCCATATTTAGCCAATGCCTCAGCCCCTTTCTTCTGATTTTCAGCAACGACCACTGTCAGTAAAGGAAGCCCCACCGCACACTCCTCTAAAGCAATTGTTCCGGCGGAGCTGATTGCCAAATCGGCCCGTGCCATCAGCTCAGCCATCTTCTCCACCCCTGCATGGAAAGTAATATTTTCTTTTTTGACGTACCGCTTTTTAAGTCGATCGCCATGCGGATTCAGATTTCCAATAACCACATCGATCTTGCCATTAAAACACTCCAATGCGGCCAGCGCTTTTTCCGTTTGATTGAACACATCGACACCGCCAAAAGAGACAAAAATACGACGAATCCCCTCTTCATACTCTCTGTTTCCTGAAGAAAATTCCCTAAACTCAGCCCTCAATAAAGCATAGAGAGGTCCAAAGAGGCAATGACACGATTCTGGAAGAAGATTTTTATAATCATCATACCCCCTCTCGATTCTCGTCTGATCAAGCAGGAGATCACACTGATGGTGACGGTTCGAAAGATCATCAATGATCATGATTTTTTTGACATGCGGCCTAACCCTTTCCTCCCATCTCCGGTCAATCGCATAATGATCCACAATCAGCCAATCGATATCTACGGGCGAAACATTCTTTAAAACTTCTGAAACCTCATCTGCATCCTGATCCCAAGGGACACCGAGCCATGAATCATAGCTCTCGATACTCTGAACCGCTCCCCCTTCCTTTAAGAGAAAAAGCTCAATTCCCCTGTCATGCAGCCACCGCCGGAATTTTTCATCCAAATACCGACTCAAAAAACGAACGACGGCGCCCCTCTTTTTAAGCTCTTCAGCCAACGCAAAACATCGCACAAAGTGGCCGGTTCCGATGACAGCTGATGCATCAACGCGAAACACAACATTCATGCTAAACCTCTTTCTGTCTCACATGCTGATTCAATTGAATGAGATCCGGCTTTTGTTCAATCAATCTCAAACAATCTTCCAGTGAAAAATGGGGATTGATTGGGTAGAGCTGTTCGATAAACTCACGAATTAACCGAAGATCGTCTTCTGTATCGAGCGTCCAGCGGTAACGGCTCTCGTCTCTTAAATACGATAGATTCCCCAAACGATACTCTTTCGGATTTCTTCTGATATAGAGCGTCACATGTTCGCGATCGGAGGGATCGGTCGCCAATGCATGGATCTCTTCGAGAATTTTGAAAGGAAAAACTTCGACATCCATCCCTCTTGGGAATGTCCGCTCCATCACATTTGAAACGTAATCAAACCGGTTTTTATTTGAAAGATAGTACTCGATCAGCCGATCTATAACGACCGGATCGATCAATGGACAGTCGCCAGTAATCCGGACAATAATTTCAGACCCGCTTTTTTTCGCCGCTTCATAATATCGACCCAGAACATCAGCTGCATCGCCTCTGAAAAAAGGGGCTGAGAGCTTCTGACACAAATCGATCACCACATTATCCGATCGATCTTTCGTCGTCGCTATAACCACTTCATCTGCCAGTTTCACGCGTTTCAGCCGTTCCCATTGATATTCCAACATCGGTTTTCCAAGAACCGTCTTCATAATTTTTCCCGGCAAACGGCTCGCCCCCATGCGGGCCTGGACAATAATAGAAATTTTCTTTGACACAGGCGTGGGTCCTGTCGACAGGAGGTTACCCTCCGCCATCCTCCTGCGTGCGGATGGCGGATCCTCCCTCCTGTCGCCACCCACGCCTCTATCGGAAAAAATTTCTGCCGTAGCAGCTAAAACTCTCTGCAGATCCTCGTCCGATATAGATGAATACATGGGGAGACTTAGGGCTTCCTCATAGTAGGCCTCGGCGTTTGGGAAATCCCCTTTTTTTGTTCCATATAAATTTCGATAATATGGCTGCAGATGAACCGGAATATAATGAACCTGTGTTCCGATGCCAGCCCCTTTCAATCGCATCATCACATCGCTGCGAGATATTCCAAGCCGCCTAAAATCGATCCTTACCGGAAAAAGATGATAGGCATGCCTCACATCCCCATCGAAGCCTGGCAATACTTGAACGGGACGAATGAAATCGACAAATGGTTTAAAACCCTCGCGGTAGATTTCCGCTACCCTCTTTCTTCGCGCAAGAAAAGTTTCAAGCTTTTTTAATTGATTCCTCCCCAGCGCGCATTGAATATCGGTCAAACGATAGTTCATTCCAACTTCTCTCATCTCATAAAACCACGGGCCTTCTGAAGGATTCGAGATCATGCCATGATTTCGAAGTACCTTCAGTCGTTCATATAGTCTTTCATCATTCGTCGTAATCGCCCCCCCCTCTCCGCTTGTAATATGCTTGACAGGATGAAATGAAAAAACGGTTAAATCAGAATGCCTGCAGCTCCCGACCCGAACCTTTTCACCCGCATCTGTTCGATAGGAGGCGCCCAGGGCATGTGAGGCATCTTCAACGATGGAAAGACCATAATCCTTCGAAAGCCTGTAAATCTCTTCCATCTCCGCAGGCTGCCCTGCAAAATGGACAGGGAAAATGGCTTTTATTTTTTTTGATGAGCGCTTTAAGAGATCGCCCAATCGCTCAGGATCCAGATTAATCGTCTCGGCATTCACATCTGAAAAGATCACATCGGCCCCCACATATCGGGCGGCATTTGCCGTAGCTAAAAAAGTAATCGGGGTCGTCACCACACTCTCCCCGGACTTTAGACCCAAAGCAAGGGCAGCCAAATGAAGCGCTGCGGTCCCATTGGCACAAACGACGGCAAAGCGGGCGCCGCAGGTGTCTGCCAATTCCTTCTCAAATTTTGGTATTTCAGGACCGGTCGTCAGCCAATCGCTTTTTAAAGCGCCGAGAACAGCTTCAATATCGTCGGCCTCTATCGATTGCCGCGCGTATGGAATAAATGTTTTATCCACGTCTGGATTGCCAGTTTTGCCAGCTTTGCCTGATCAGCTCCAACAATTGAGGGGGGGTTAACCATTGCGAATTCTTATCTGAACTATATTCAAAAAAATCTGGAACTTTCTTTCCACCAGCTGAATCCGAAAATACTTCTTTATCCCACCACGGAAACGCCGGCTGAATCACAAAATGGGTGTCAAATTCTATCGTATTATGTGAATCCCCCGATGAGACAACAACCTCATGTAATTTTTCACCCGGGCGGATCCCCGTCACCTGAATATCAGATTCCGGGTAAATGGTTTTTGCGACATCGACTATTTTCATACTTGGCATTTTTGGAACAAAAATCTCCCCCCCATGCATCCGCTCAAAAGAACGGATGACAAATTCAACCCCCTGCTCAAGGGTCAGCCAAAAACGAGTCATCCGATGGTCTGTGATCGGAAGCGCTTTTTTCCCTTCCTCTTTGCACTTAAGAAAGAAAGGGATGACACTCCCCCTGCTTCCGATAACGTTCCCATAACGAACAACGCTAAACCGCGTCTTTGCTTCACCGCTCATGCTGTTTGCCGATACAAACATCTTGTCTGAGGCCAATTTCGTAGCCCCATATAGATTGATCGGACTTGCGGCTTTGTCAGTGGAAAGGGCAATCACGCGCTTGACACGATTATAAATCGCGGCATTGATCACATTCTCCGCCCCATTGATATTTGTCCGAATACATTCAAAGGGATTGTATTCCGCGGCTGGCACCTGTTTCAAAGCAGCCGAATGAATCACATAATCGACACCCGACATCGCCTGCTTGAGCCTTTCTGCGTCCCTGACATCCCCAATAAAATAACGGAGCTCCGGATACCGATCGACCGGAAATTCATGCTGCATTTCAAACTGTTTCAGCTCGTCCCGGCTGAAAATAATTAATTTTTTGGGCTTGTAATGATTGAGAATATGGCTGGTAAAGGCCTTTCCAAAAGAACCTGTTCCGCCTGTCACAAGAATAGAGGATTTGGTGAACAATAGAGTCTCCTTTAAAATTCAGCTATATAATTGTCAGTTTATCGCGTCAATGGGAGAAACAGCCAGGAGGCGGTGAAATTCAATTTATAAACCGGTACTTAATCAACGTCCAGATCGCGCTGAAGCCATGAGTCCAGCGCAATTTTTTCCCTTGGGCTTTGGTTCGAGGGTGATAGCTGATTGGAACTTCATAAATCATATACCCTCTTTTTCGCACCTTAGCAGTCACTTCAGGGCAGAATTCAAAACCGTTGCACTTCAGATCGATTTTTTTAATAACCGATGTCCGAAAGACTTTATAGCAGGTCGCCTCATCGGTAATATTGGCTCCATACAAAAGATTGGCAAGCCCATTTAGAACCTGAATCCCGATGAAATGATGGAGGTAACTCATATCGTAGTTTCGTCTCAAAAATCGTTTACCAAACCATCGCGCATAAAATTTCCACGAAGGAAGATGCTTGAATCGCGAGCCATAGACTACTTCTGCTTTTCCCTCGATCATCGGCGCAATGAGTTTCGGATAGTCGTTTGGGTCGTATTCCAAATCGGCATCCTGAATAATGACGATCTCTCCGGTTACAGCGCCAAGCCCCGTTCGAATCGCAGCCCCTTTTCCCATATTTTGTTCATGCCTCAAAAGTCGGATCGATGGATATTTTTCAGCCAGATCATCCCGCAAAAGCTCGTATGTTCCATCAATCGAATGATCGTCGACAATAATGATTTCTTTTTTTATCGGAACCGCCCCTGAAACACGCATCTCAAATTGGACCGCTTCAATTTTGGCAACCAGTTTTGAAATATTCTCTTTTTCATTATAGACGGGAATGACAACAGAGATCTGGATCGTTTTATTTTCTTCCGTCATACCCCCCTCTCATAGACCTCAGTCGTCATCTTTGCAACCCTCTCCCACGAAAACGCCTTCGACCGCTCAAGCCCCCGAAAACTCAATTTCTGCCGCAACAAAGAATTCAGAAGGAGTAATTTCATTGCGTCAGCCATTTCCAGAGGCTTGAGTGGATCGATCAGATGTGCGGCATCGGCCGTCACTTCTGGAATCGACGAGACATTCGATGAAATGACAGGAGTCCCGCACGACATCGCTTCTAGTATCGGCAACCCAAATCCTTCATATAATGAGGGATAAACAAAGAGGGTCGAGGCATTGTAGAAATAGACGAGCTCTTCATCTGGAACATACCCGATAAAACGAACATCCCCCTCTAAACCCAATTCGCCAATGAGCTGTAAGAGCCCGTGGGTCCCCCACCCCTGCTTTCCCACCACCACAAGGGGGTATGACCTTCTCAGATACATGGGAAGCATCGAATAGGCAAGAATCAGATTTTTTAAATTTTTCCTAGGCTCTAATGTTCCGACACTTAATATAAAGTCATTAAACTGAAAATATTTTCTGAGACAGGCCGATGCTTCTTTTTTATCGATGATCTTAAAGCGCCGATTGACTGCCAGCGGGATTACAGAAATTCGCTCTTGCGGATAATGTATGAATTTCAAAATATCCCTTTTTGTATTTTCAGAACTCGCGATCAGATAGTCCGCTTTTGCTATTGAATAGGGGAGCCATTTCGTCCAATAAAACCTCGATGCCCCCTTCAGATGGCTTGCATAAACGAGTCCAATCAGATCGTGCACCGTTGAAACCACTCTGCATGACCGAATGAGCGGCGCCGAAAAACCGACGGTATGAATGATATCGGCCCTGACTTTTCGCGCTTCAAAGGGGAGCCGTAGCGCTTCCCAGAAAATTCGCTCTACTGTATTTAAGTCTCTCATTCGGTCTGGTTTTAGAAAAAAATAGGCATGGCGACTTTGATCAAGATGCCTGATCAGACCATCGGCATAATGACCGATCCCGCTCTTTTGTCCGACGGTCGCCTGCGTATCAATAACGATTCGCATCGCCGGCTTTTACCTTTGCGTAATACATCTGCGGAAGTTTCAGGAAAAAATTCTTTTTTCGACGGATGCGGTAATAACAGCGGCTTTCCATAATCTGGTATTTCCGAAGAATCTTTTTCCACTGCCATTCAAAAAGGAGCCTTTCATTCCCGAAATCCTTGGCGCGATAAAAGAAATGGGGGACGCTAAAAATAACCGTTTTTGAGACCCTCAGCTGTTCATTGAGCGTGGCCATGATCTCTTCGTTCGTAAAATGCTCCAAAACCCCCTGGGAAAAGGAGACATCAAATGTCTGATCATTAAAAGGAAGTTGTCTGATATCGCACTGACTAAATCGAATTTTCGCGCCCCACCGCTGACTATTTCTTTCGGCAATCGAAAGCACATTGGAATCAAGATCGACAGCCGTGCAGTCATAACCCAGCCTTGAAATGTGAATAGAAAAAAGGGCTGAGCCGCATCCCGCTTCAAGAATCTTTTTGGGAGATTGAGATAAGATCGAATTAAAAAATTCCCCATGAATTTTTACCTGTCGTAAAAATTCATGAGAATGCAGATCCCCTTTATAAAAATCAGCCCAACTTTGATCACTCATTCCTCAATTACTCCGAAATGACGGTCTTTATCTCAAAAGAGATCTCACCGCAAACGCGAAAAATACAAAAATAAGCGCCAGCGCGCTCAATAATGATCCGAGCAAAAGCGATTTGGGGCGATAAACAAAATCGACAGCATGCGCTCCCTTCGGGACAAATATAGCTCTTAGGACCCCATTGGCGCGATAGATTCTCTCGACTTCTCCATCCACATAGGCCTTCCATCCGGGATAATAGCTATCCGTCAATACAAGATAAGAATCATTTTCTGACTTTACAGACAATTTAATTTCATTTGGAAGATATTGATTGATCTTTGCCTGACCGCGAAGAATCTCTGTGTCTGCCTGCCGCGAAAGTTTGCGATGAGGCTCTTCTTCAAAGATCACCGTTTTTTTTGGATCAAAACGCGGATCGGAAAGGAGATTTAAGACTGACTCTTCATCCCGGATCCATTGATAGCCGCTCACAAAGAAGACTTTCGGAAAGAGGAAGGGATTTTCAAAAATTTTCATTCCCTCCCCATGGAAAACGGGTTCCAGTTCGGAAAAATGAAGATTCTTTTCGCCCTGAACCAGATACTTTACATGAAGCATCCCTGCCAATTTTAAATCGATATCTTGAAAATCCAGGATCCCTGAACCGGTTACAGGCTGATTCATTCTTTTTTGAAGCGCCCGCCTGGAAAATTTGAGATACCTGCGGTCGATGACAGACTCCTGCCCCCCCACATCGTATAAATCATAAAAAATTCCAAGATTGGGTTTTAAAACAACATCTTTTCCCCCTCTTTCCGGCTGAAGGCTGGCAAAGCGAAACAGTCCCTTTTCTTTTTTCATAAAAGCAATGGCCTTTGATTCCGGAAAGAGGAGATTCTCCGAAACAACCGTCGGTCGGAATTTAGAGCCAACGAAAAGCAAATCTGTAAAAAGCAAAAACAAAATCACAATAAATTGAAAAACAACCGGAATCCTTTCCCTGAAACGAAGAAAGAGATAAAAAACAAGAATCAGAATAAAAGGGAGGAGAATAAACGGGCTCTGGATCGATACCAAATTGAATATCGTGTCTAATCTTTCTGTAATCCGGTCTGTAAGTTCCTGCTGTGAAAGCTCTTGAGCTGTAACATTCGAAATCGTATCTATTTTTGACAATGCGTATTGAACAATGCGCGATCGAAAAAGAGATATGAAGACGCTGATCAGGGTAACCGGCAAAATAAAAAGGTATAATAATCCCCGTGTTGCAGATCTGAATTTTAACTTTGTATTTGGGTGAAAATCTGAGAAAAGAAAATCTAAAACAACCCCCGTAAGAACTGAAAGCGAAAAAATATATATTGTCCAGTAGCGGGCTGTCAGAAGATCAAAAACAGGATGAATTTTTGAAACTGGAAAGATATTAAAAATAAAATACAAAAGAACAAGAAGAGCCCAAATTCCCTCTTTTCGAAACTTTGCCAATTTTATGGAGGGGAACGCCGTCCAAATGCCGACAACTGAAAATAGCGCCGGCAAAACTCCAAGGTAGACACCCCTTGCATGAAGTGTCACCGGAGTTGAAAAAACAAAGCTCGAGATTTGGCTTAAAATTTGATTGATATGTGGAATTTTGGGAACAATAGGATAAAAAGCGGCAAAAATCTCTGCCGGCAGAAGAATGTCCCCTCCGCTCCCCTCTGTAAATCCTCTCTGGGAATGAAATAAAAATTCAAGGAACGGCAAAAGCGCCGCAGCGCTCAATCCCAGAAAAAAAACTCCCATAAGCGGGAGATGCCAAAAAATCGATTTTCTTCCGCCCGATCTTTCTAAAAAAAACCATCTGCAGCCTCCATAAATAAGAAAAAGAAGAACCGCGTTAAATGCCACATGAATATGTGTAAAATAACAGGACGCAGCCAAAAGCATTGAAAGCCAGAGCAGATATTTAAATTCAAAATTCTTAAAATACCGCTCGGTGAGCATTAAAACGGCAGGATAAACCCATAAAAAACCCAAAACACTGTCCATATCGACATTTTCGATAAGAAAAGGACAAAAGAGATAAACAAATGTCCCCAAAAAAGCGCACATCCGGCGAAGATTCAAAAAACGAGAAAGAAAAATATAAAACAGGACTCCACCGATAAAAAAAGTTAAAAACCACTGAACTTTATAAGCTGTAAAAAAAGGGAGATAGGCATAGAGAAGACTCCAGGGTGAAAAAAGCGTTGTCGCGCCATTTGCAAAAACAGGGAAGCCGCTGAAAACATGGGGATTCCAGAGGGGTAAAATTCCTTCCTTCAGGGACTGGGCCACAAAGAATTTATTCGCCAGATGATGGGTGATAAAATCACTGTTTTGATTCAGAAAATTATAGATTTTTGGGAAAAGGTCGCGAAATGGGAGCTGTCCTTTAAAGATCCAGAGATTGAAATAAAACTTCGACTGAAAAATCACTTCATGATGAAAGAGAAGAAAAAGGCCGGCCAATCCCAAAAAAGAAAAAAAATGCGCTGATATAATGAAATTACGAAACCGGGCTGGGCTCAACGGCTAATTTCCATTCCCTTCTAAGATAAAGATAGGAAACCAGATAAAAAACCATCGCAACCCAGGCAAGGCTTCTGATCCCCAGGGAAAGACTCAAATACTCTGTCAATCCCCCAACGACGGCCCCAAGCAAATTGGATCCAAAGACTGAAGCGACATCCGTTATCTTTTTAAAAGAAATTGCGAATATGATCGCCGCAAAAAAGATTGGAAGAAGAACAATCGCCGTGGAGATTACTGATTTCATTAAAAAAGAGAGATGCGAAATGGAGCCGATCTGAAAGAAATAATTAAGAACAAGAGACAGCGCAAGCCCCCCATACCAAAAATCAATCCGTTTTGGATCAAAAAGCGAGACAGCGAAATTGGCAAGTAAAATCAAAAACAGGATCCCCGAAAAAACAATCGCATTCACAATCCAGGTCGTTCCAAAAACAAGCGCAAGTTGCGCGATGCTTTTTGTTTCAATCAATAAAAACGCCGTCCCCATAAAAAAGAAATGACCGTTAAAACGCGTCCTTCCGGGCAAATAACCCCGCGCAAAAATCAATGAAACAGCCCCCAAAAGAATCAGCATAAAAAGATAAATTTTGGGAATACTTCTCTTTTTAAGATAGAGAAACGGCCAATCGTCAGTTGCGGGTTTCGTCTGTCCAAGATCAGGATAATCAACCCTTTTTTCCGCAATAAGTTTGCGCAGCCCCTGATCCAAAATCTCAGACTCAACGTCAAAACCATTCCCCACGATAAAAGCCGCCCTTCCGACATCCAACGCAACAGGACTTCGTCCAAAAGCGTCTGTCAGCATATGATAAAAACGGGACCCCATCCAAAAACGATTTGCGTCGCCGGAAAAAGTAAGAGACAAAACACCCCCGGGTTTCAACAGCGATTTTGCTTCTTTTAAACTCTCGATGGTATACACATAATTGTCGAGCCGCAAATTGGACATATTCGAAAATTGGGTATGAGAATCTAAAATTCCAAAAACAACGGTGTCATATTTTTTCTTTGTCTTTTTAAAAAAAGATCTCGCATCGTCATTAATGATATTCACATAAGGCGAGCTGTATGGTTTTTCAGGGTGGAGCTCTTTTCCAAGTCCCAAAATCCCCGGATCGATTTCGACAGCGTCAATTTCTTTAACACCGCAGCGCAATGCCGCGGCAACATCATTCCCCATCCCCGCTCCGACAATGAGGGCTGAATCGAATTTTTTAACTTTAAAGGGGAGTTCAAGAATGGTTTTTCCAAAAAAATCTTGCGTATTGCCATATTTTTTAAAAAAATCATCTGAAAAATCGAAGGCTGTCTGATGGCTGTCTTCATTGACTTTAAGCGAATAGCCGCGAAAAAGCTGATCTTCCGATACCCTGGACTTCACATAAGAGGGAATAAGCGTAATTTTGTAATAGGGGGACCAGACAAGGCGATTGGGTTCAGGTTTATAATGAAGATAAACCAGAAAAAGAAGACTCACCCCCGCCATGGCGACCCATGCCCGTCTGTGTTTTCTTAAAAACCAAAAGAAAAGAACAAAAAGAATCGCAAACCAGATCAGCGGGGGGGATGAAAAATAAGAGATCGCCATGAATCCCAAAATCCCCAAAAGACTGCCTACGATATTAATCGTATACGCCCGAAGAGGCGCAAAGTTATCAAGCTCACGGCCAACAAGATATCCCAACAAAAGAAAATTTCTGGTGTTCCAGACAAATATAAAAAGAATCAGCCCAATAAAGAGCGAGCTGGCTATGAGCTGCGAAAAAGCCGAAGATGCCGCCCCAATCCCCCAGACATATTCTTCACTCCCGGCAGGATTTAAAAAGACCATGCGAGGCCCAAGAAAACTTGCTGTCAGCCCAAAAAGACAAAACCAGAAAGGGAAAAAAGAAAAATCAATTTCTCTTCGCTTCCAAAGCGCCGCCCCAAGCCCAAGCCCCAAAAAACAGGAAATCAACGCGATATTCTTAAAATAGGCGAATATCCGCATCTCTGTTGACAGCCAGCGAATAATGAGAAGCTCGGCAAATAAAGTGATAAAGCTGATTAAAAGGAGATCAACATATTTTTCCCATGTTTTTTTAGGAGCGCTCCCGGAAATTCTGAAAAACGAGCTGATTCGATCAGAAAAGAAGTAGCGAAATCCCGCAATCAGACAGAGAAGTCCACCCATAAAAATTGCTTTGATCTTAATATCGCGCAGCCAAAATAAAACATCTGAATCAAGGACCCTCCCTCCGCGCACAGATATTTCAAGAAACCGGACAAGCTCCGGTGAAGAGGCCAAAAAACCGAAAATAAGAATAATAATGCCAAGAAGAAAGAAAAATAACGAAGACCAAAAATATTTTTTAAGGGAATGATTCATTTTAAGGGATTGTTTTTAATATGACTCACAAGATCGTCAATCTGGATGATTTTGAGATTAAACTTTTTCCTAAGTTCAAATAATTTTTTCTCATGGGCCATCTGACCGTCGTCATCCAAAATTTCAAGATCCACTGCCACCGCGGGATTAAAACCAGCCAGCCGAACCAATTCCATGCCAGCTTCTGTGTGCCCTATCCTCCCCAAAAGCCCCCGTTCATTGGCCTCAATAGGAACCACATGGCCGGGCCGGATAAAATCAGAGGCCTTTGCTCTTGGGTCAGCAAGGAGATTCACTGTTTTTGCCCGATCAAAAGCTGAACTCCCGGACATACCCGATCCTGCATCGACCGCCACCCGGAATTTTGTCTGATTAAAAGAATCGTTTGTGGCGCACATGGGTGGAATTTCGAGAGTTTCGCATCTGCCTGCCGGCATAAAAACCGCAATATAGGCGCCCCGCGCATAAAGCGTCATAAAGTTAATCGTCTGCGCGGTAACCCTTGCCGCCGCACCGACAAAATCCCCTTCGTATTCACGTTCGCGGCTGTCCAGGATAATGACGAGTTTCCCATTTTTAATATCTGAAACGGCATCTTCAATCCGGTCGAATTTATATTTCATCTATATTCCTTCCCCATTTTTTGGCCATCTTTCTGGCTTCAATCAAATCATGCACAGAATCAATTTCAATACGCGCCCCTTCCCCACAGGTTGAAAAACAGATCGGCATATGAAACTGATCTTTCATCCTATTTAGAATATCCATCACATATCCCTCGAGCCCCTCTTTTTCAAGTTGAATTTGGAGAAGCCTGAAAAAAAGCCGGGATGCCCGTGAGCTAAAATAAGCCATCCCCCCGAACTCGCCATCGGATCGCTGAACGGGGAGATCCTTTCCAAGTTTCACAATCTCCGCCTCCCGGATAACCACTTTTGCGTCTTCCCGGGTATAGCGGCTTTTTTTCTGAATCACGATTCGAATATCGCAACGATGATTTGAATGGTGACAAAGACACCCTCTTAAAACAGACGGATGGAAAAAATGATCTGTCGTTGTGAACAAAAATCGCTCGCCTTCGAGATATGATCTCGCCGCCCAAAAAGAGCCCAAAATCCCGGAGACCCGAAAGAAGGGATTAAAAAGGAGCTTTGCCCGAGAATCGACATTTTTTTTAAAACGCTCTGTCTGATATCCGGTAACAATAAAAATATCATTTAAGCCGTGGGCATTCAGTTTTTCCAAAATATCAAGAATCAGCGGCCGCCCGGAAACCTTAAGAAGCCCTTTATTCATATTCCGCGTCAGAAACCCAAGCCGTTTTCCAAGCCCCGCCGCCGTAATCAGCACTTTGACTTTCATCTCTCTGCCTCCTATAATGCCTCGGCTATTTAAACAATGAAAATTTTTGATCTGAATGAAACAGACGTTAACAGAAATTCTCAACGATTCGCGACCCTCAAGTTTTGAGGCATTAAAAGAATGTTGTTTTAAACAGAATGTAAATCCATCTCTAAAAGAATTTTATCGAAGATCGTGGGCAACCCATTATCCAATTTACGTTACGCATAAAATATCGATCCGACTGGTCTGGCTTTTGTTGAAATCGCGAATCACACCGAACCAAATCACCGTTGTTTCCTATATTGTCGGGCTAATGTCTGGCTTATTTTTTTGGAAAGCAAATTCCCATTTTACTTTATTTCTCGCCGCGCTCCTTTTTGAAATATTTTATATCCTTGATGCTGTCGATGGACAACTGGCGCGGGCTCGAAATGAGGGTTCCAGCGGGGGGAAATTTTTAGATGAATGGGGGAATTTTTTGATTGCTCCGTTTATCATTTTTTGTGTCGGTCTTCACTTTGCAGGACACTTTTATCCCTGGCCAGCATCCCTGGCGGCATTTGCCTTACTGTCGATACCGATTATTGAAATATTGACAGATCGGGCTTTTCCGAAAAAAAGGGGGATTGATACTATGATTGCACAACCGACTGATCAGAACAAAAAGAGGGATTGGATAAGATTGCTTTATAGTTTACTTTATCGAAGTTGTACCATGCCGGTCGCAATGAATTTGGTAACCCTTTCAACCCTTTTAACCCTTTTTAAATTTAGGCCCCCTATCAATTATGACATTTCCTTTCTGGGTCTATTGATTTATTATTATTCAATAATCGGAACATTTATCTGGACGAGTAAAGGGATAAAAATTGCATTCAGTGAATCATAACAGCCCCAAGCATCTCTTTTTATGTGATTTGACACATGTCTCACAGATTGTGGCAAGCGAAATATTCCCACTCAATATTGGTTATTCTGGCACCTATTGTAAAAAAATTTTGGGCGATCGTGTCGATGTTTCATTATTCAAATATCCAAAAGATTTGGTAGAGGCCTTTCAATTATCCCCCCCCTGATATCATTGCGTTTTCATCCTATATCTGGAATTTTGATCTCGGGTATAGTTTTGCCCAAAGGATCAAGCAAATCTATCCCCATATTCCCATTATCTTTGGGGGACCAAACTACCCGTCTGTGAAAGAGGAACAAGAGGACTGGTTAACCCAAAGACCGGCTATCGATATCTTTATTTATAAAGAAGCAGAAATTTCTTTCTCAGCGATCATCGAACACCTTTTGGAACATGGCTCCATAGAAGAGACTAAGCGGGCCCGACTTCCGAGCGCACATGCTATTTCAGATGGTAATTTTTACACAGGAAATATGGCAGATCGTATTCGGGATCTCGATGTCATTCCTTCGCCATACCTCGAAGGCTATTTCGATAAGTTTTTTGATGGCAGACTCATGTGCATGGTTCAAACGAATCGTGGGTGTCCGTTTTACTGCACATTTTGTGTGGAAGGACAGGAATATTACAATAAAATAAATCGTTTCAGCCAAGATCGCGTAGCTCAAGAGCTGGAATACATGGCCATGCATCGAAAAGGAAATGGAAACCTCTTTATCGCAGATTCCAATTTTGGCATGTATAAAGAGGATGTTGAAATCGCGAAACTGATTGCCGATGTGCATGATCAGTATGGTTTCCCAGAATATATCTATGCAACAACCGGAAAAAATCAAAAAGTCCGGATCCTTCAATGTGCAGATATTTTAAAAGGCCTCCTACGGGTATCCGCGACAGTCCAATCGATGGATCCATCCGTACTGAAAGAAGTAAAACGAACCAATATTTCATCTGATAAACTGGTAGAAATGGCAGATACGGCAAAACAAACAAATTCTAACACCTACGCCGATGTTATCCTGGCGCTACCGGGGGATTCAAGGGCTGCCCATTTTCAAACTATTAAGCAATTGGTTGAAGCAGGGGTTGATTATCTAACCCTTTTTACCAGTATTCTGCTCGAGAGTACAGAAATGGCAACGCAGGAAAGCCGGAAGAAATATGGAATGATGACCCGCTTTCGCATTTTACCCCGCTGTTTTGGGGTTTACGAATTTAATGAAGAGTCATTTATCAGCGCTGAGTCAGAGGAGGTTTGCGTTGGGAATAAAACGCTCTGCTATGAAGATTATCTCGAATGCCGAATTTTAGACCTCACGGTTGGCATTTTTTACAATGATAACATCTTTTACGAAGTAAACGCATTATTAAGGCATTTTAAAATATCTGTTTTTGAGTGGCTCATGATCATTCACAATCAAAGACAGGCATTTCCTGAACCACTTAAAGAGGTATACACGCAATTTTTAAAGGAAACTGAGGAAGAGCTTTGGATACATCAATCTGAACTTTTAAAATTTATTAAAGGATCAGAAGAAACTTTAAATGAATATATCAATGGAAAACGCGGGAATAACGTCTTTTATACTGCAAGGGCGATTGTGCTGGTTCATTACGTAAAAGAATTGCATGACGTCGCCTTCTCTGCCCTCAAAGAGGTATTGAAAAATCACAAGGCATGGGTTTCTGACCACCTTGAAAATTATTTAATTGAATTGAAGAAATACAGTGAGCTTCGAAAAAAGAATCCCTTATCTGATGATAGAAATGGGGAAGCCCTGTTTCATTATGATTTTTTAAAGCTCGAAAAGGAGGCCTTTCAGACCGTTCCAAAAGAAAAATTGCAGTACCCCCTCCTACTTAAATTCATTCATACCGAAAAACAACAAAAGCATCTGGTAAGCCAACTCAATGCCTATGGGCACAGCCGCGTGGGGATGGCCCGGCTCATTGGAAAAAACCCTGTAAAAAAATTCTACCGAACCCCATATGTGGTTGAACCAACTGAAAATCGCTCGTTGGAAAATTTCCAGGAAAAAATTTGGCAGGATATTTCTTGAAGTCTGCCGTCCAATATGGATATCGCTCTTCAAGACTCAGCATTCAATACCGAGTTATTTACCGGATTGAAAAAGAGAAAGTTTTTATAGAAGTTTTTGATATTACACCCCATGAATATTAGAAGGAGGAAATAAAAATGATGAAAAAAGGGTATAAAAAAGCTCTGAAAAATATAGATGTAACTCCTGGAGAATCTGTTCGAATCATACGAGAGTTACAGGAGCTTTCTCAAGAAGACCTAGCAAGAGAAACAGGTATTCCACAATCTACGATCTCTGCTATTGAAAATGAACGAATTAATCTTGGTGTTGAGAGAGCAAAGATACTGGCTAGAGTATTAAAATGTCACCCAGCAGTACTTGTTTTTCCTGGATGGAACGTCGAAAAAGAAGCTGCCTGATCTCTATTTGCCAACTCTGCCTAAAATTTTCTTGCGTTCCCAACTGCTTTCCTATAGCTCCTCTATATCAAACCAAGGAGGAAAAAATGATTCGATATATCGTTATTTTAATAATGATGATGGTTATAGGGCATGCCAATCCACTTTTGCCGCCACTTTTTGCAGATGAACAACCTGAAGAACTTCCAACAACAAAGGTTCCGTATGATACGGAATTTTTTGTTAAAAGTGGCTTCATCGTTGTAAGAGTAGGAAGCCCCCTTTACAATTCTCTTCGGGATATGAGAAGAAACGTCCGGGAACTGAATCCAGACGCGGCTGCTCAACACATCGATGCCATTTTAGAAATTGAAAAGTTTGGAAATGTCGGCCCCAATACGCTGCTCATTATCCGCGGGGCGGCAATTCAAAAAGGGGAACTTCATTTTAATGAGACGGGCATAAAGTATTATCTCTATCGTGAAGCTACCGGTCTTATGGAACTTGTTTTTGAACCGACGTATAACATGGCAGAACTTCTTGTGGTAAAAAATGGCATTCAGCCGGTGGTTGACGTCATAACGGCATTGGCAAGCGATGTTTCAATGAGCGATCGGTTGGAAGACGATGCGCTCGCCATTTGGGATAGTGCCAGAGGTCCGGCTTATGCCGTTTTGGACATTCCTGATCAGCTTTCTCATGGGGATGTATTCCGCGCCACAAAGGCTGTGGTTCGCATCCCTGTCTCCATCCTCGATTTAGGCCTTACGCTTGGAAATAAAATTACCCGCTTGCCATTTGATATTTTTAAAACAAGCTTTGATGGGTTTCAATGGCTGATTAAAAAATGTGCCGGGGGTACCGCCGAGGATACCGCCAAGGATACCGGAGACAAATGATAAACCCTCTCTGGCAATAAATCTTCCATACAAAAATGTCTTTCTTGAGGGCAGGTCTTTTTGTGACATGGAGAACAGCGAACAGGATGAGTCAAAATTTCTGCGTTCGGATTGAGCGGCTTCCAGATATCAGGCTCTGTCGTTCCGCTGAATAGAACAATCGTTTTCAGATGATGCGCTGCCGCAATATGGACAGGGCCAGAATCGACGCTGATCAAAAGATCGCACATCTTTAGAAAAGTCCCGAGTGAGGAAAGGGGTATTTTTCCACAAAGATCTGTCATTCGATTTTTGGCAAATTCGGAAGATAAAATAAATATTTCTTTGGCAATCCCGCGCGTTTGCCGATCGCCGATGAAAAAAAAGTGAATCTGTTCCTGAATTGATACCTTTTCAATCAGCTCCTTCCAATGAGAAACGGGCCAAAGTTTAGAGGGGGTCGCGGCTCCGGGATGGAGCGCTATCCATTTTTCCTCTTTTTTTCGTAGCAAAGAAGAAGGAAGTGGTGAAGAAGAAATTTTGGGACTTAGGGTGGGAAGATCCTTCGCCGGAGCCTGCCCCCGACTCTGATCGGGGGGCTCAGGATGACGGGAAAGATCAGGATGACGGGAAAGATCAGGATTATCCAAAAGATAGTTTAATAAATAGATGTTTTTCTCAGCCGCATGAAGGGCGGGCCGAGAATGACGCGCTTCGCAATTAAGCAGGAAGCCACCCCCCGTCGTCCCATAACTCAATAACCATGATTTGGGTTTTGCGAGCCGGGCAGCCAAAATATGACGGAAATCACCGCGAAGATCGACAATGACATCGGCAGGAATCTGTTTCAAACATCTGACAAGAGAAAAAAAAGTGCGAATTTGGTTTATAATGCTCTGGACAGCATTAAAAATAGTGGAGATCCCTCGCCCCTTCGAGGCTCGGGATGACAAACGACCCTGCACAAACCAAGCCGGCTGAAAAATGACAAATTCGTCGATATCCGGAAGTTGTCCCAGAATCTCATGCCCGTCTGGCGTTGTTAAGAAAATGATTTTGGCATCAGGTCTCTTTTTTTTAAGAGCTGTCAAAAAAGGTTGGGATAAAACGATATCCCCGATCTGGTCGAGGCGGATGATGAGAATTGTTTTAAAATCGGGACAGGGTGTTTTGTTTCTGGGGAAAAAGTGTCTACCGATCGAATCCATTAAACTTACAAGAAGACGCAGATACTTATTTTTAAAAGGGTAATCCGAGGAGATTCCTCGCGCTTCACGCTCGGAATGACACTTTTGCGCCGAAATCTTGAGAGATCCTGCAATTTCCCGGATGAAGGGGAGTCGTTCCAAAAAATATCCAAATTTTTCCACCCACGGAACCATTTGTTTTGGCGTCCAGGGATGAAGAAAATCGAAAGGTTCAATAAGAACATGCGAAAACCCTTTTTCGGACAAAAATTTTCTCATCTGCCATTTAAAAAAAGCGGTTTCATCTGGGGTGTCGCCCATCTTTCGCTTGATCCAGGGAATATTTTTCTGAAGCATTATCTGGGGATTGAGCATATTCGGTTCACAAAAGGCGATAAAACCTCCTTTTTTAAGGACGCGAAAAATCTCACGAAATGAAGCCTCCATGTCAAGATGATGGAGAACCCGTGCCCCCACAACGGCATCAAACGTTTCGTCTTCATAAGGCAGATTTTCTATATCAGCTACCCGAAAATCCGCTCTCTTCCCGCATCGTTCTTTTGCCTTTTCAATCAATTCTCTTGAGAGATCAATCGAGTGAAGATGAACACCATATTCCAAAAAAACCCTTGAAAAAAACCCGGTCCCGCATCCGACCTCAAGCACCCTTTTTCCCGGTTCAAAACCGCAAGCCTTTGCGATCCAGCGCGCGCGCCTGAGCGACGCCCGCTCCCCCGCCACCGTCCCTGAATTCCAGTAAAATTCAGGATTATGAAGAATCTTTTTTGCGTGAGCCAATTCCTGCTCTTTATTCTGATGAGAGAGTCGCATAAACACTATGAAATAAAACCGGGCAGATGATTTTTAAGCAGCCTAAATCCAGCTTTCAGATAATTTTTCAGCTCTGTGGGCGTCTCAATATTCGCAAGTGTTCTCACAACATAAGAAGGCCTGAGATAAAAGCTCAAAATCGCTTTTCGTCTCAGCCTGATGAGATCTTCCCTGGAAAGCTCGATCGTTTTTACGATCGGCCTCGCATAATCGCCGCGGCTTAAGTCTTCTTCCGTGAAAAGATTCATCTCTTTTGCCATATTATAAAATTCGGTGCCGGGGAGCGGATAGGCAATATTCACATCAATAAAATCAGGATTCACCACCTTCATAAATCTGATTGTCTCATCGACCATCAGACGTGTTTCCCAGGGGAGGCCGATTAAAAACAATCCATACGCGCGAATCCGATATTTCCGGCACATCTGAACCGCTTTGACAGCATCTTCTTTTTTCGCGCGCTTTTTCATCCGATCAAGACTTTGCTGATTCCCGCTCTCCATTCCAAACCCAATCACCCAGCAGCCGGCCTTCTTCATCCATTCGAGGCGTGTTTCAGAGAGGGTATCCACCCGGCTGTTGCATCCCCAGCGGATCTTTAACTCTCTCCGAATGATTTCCTGACAGAGTTTGACCACCCACTTTTCATTCCAGGTGAAGGTATCGGCCCTGAAGAAAAAATCCGTAATCCCGTGTTTCTTTACACACTCTTCAATTTCCCCCACCACATTCTCAGGCGAACGCGATTTGAATTGGTATCCCGAAGCGACACTGACCGCGCAGTAGATACACTGATAGCCGCACCCCCTCCCCGTATCAATCATCGTGAGCGGTTTTCCGGTATCGGGGGCCGCATAGAGATTGTTATTGAGCAGATGACGCGCAGGGAACGGAAGTTTATCAAGATCGATGACATCGCTAAACGGCCGCGGGAGGTTGTGAATTAATTTTCCATTTTCCCGATAGGTCAATCCCAAAATTTCCGGATACGGTAGGCCAGCGGCAATCTCAATCATCGCATGTTCAGATTCCCCGCGAATCGCAAGATCGAGCGCTTCATGCTTTTGAAGAACCTCCGTATCTTTCGGTGTAAAATGAGCCCCTTTGGCGACGGTTACAACAGCCGGAAACAATCGCTTGGCCATCTCACAGGCGATGAGATCGCGCTCGAGTGTGGGTGTTGTCACACTGATACCGACCAAATCGGGTTTGAATGACAGAAGCTCTTCTTCGAGGGCTTTCCAATCCGATCGCTCCCCTCCAAAATCGCGGATTCGAACGATTTTTTTTTCACGTTCAAGCATCGCCGCCATATAGGCAAGATCGAGCGGTGTGCGATTCGGCTGCGCCGTCATTCCGTCAACAGGGGCCTGACAGCGATCGTCCCGCATATAGACACCGGTCGGAGGATTCATGAGGAGAATACGATTTATTTTTTGATGCGCCAGACGAGACGTCTGAAGCTCAAGATCGGCTTCCATGCGTGGGTTATCTTTGCATTCCAAACGAGGCTTTGTCAATGAAGCAGCGCCTGCAAAATAGTGTGTGCGGCCCTCCCATCCCCGAACGGATTCTCCCATTCGCGGGGACGATTGATCATCTTTTTTGCCGCGCGAAGAATATTTTCGCTCTCAACCCCGGAAAGCTCATTGGCCCCCACCCCGATCGTTTCCGGACGCTCTGTTGTGGTGCGGAGCGTCACACAGGGAACTTTCAGAATACATGCCTCCTCCTGAACACCGCCGGAATCGGTCATAATCAATGAAGCGTGAGATTCGAGCATTAAAAATTCCAAAAAGCCGATCGGATCCATCACCTCAAAAGAAGAGGGGAGCGAAATTCCAAAAGTCTTCATTTTAAGCTGCGTTCTTGGATGAAGAGGGATCAATACTTTCTTTTTTAGCTCATGTGCCGCTATTTCTATCCCCTTTAAAATACCCTTTAGGCGATTCGGCTCATCGACATTCTCCTGACGATGCAATGTTGCCAAAAGATAGTCCCCCCGTTTATAAAAATTTTTGCTTACAGATTTCTTTGCGATCTCAAGGTTTTGAAAGACGGCATCGACAATCGTATTTCCTGTTATAAAAATTTTTGCCGGATCGATTCCTTCGTTTATCAAAATCTTTCTCGAATGTTTCGTCGGCGTAAACAGAAGATCCGAAAGATGATCTGAAATAAAACGGTTGATCTCTTCCGGCATCTGCCGGTCATAGCTTCGAAGCCCAGCCTCCACATGTCCAAGAACATACCTAAGACCTGTAAACGAAGAGGTTGTAGAGATTTTAGAAGCTGCCAACGCCCCGGCAAGAACCGTGTTGGTATCCCCCTGCACAAGCACGTGGGTCGGCGACTCTTTGAGAAGAATCTTTTCAATTTCGATCAGCATTTTGCCGGTATGATATCCCTGAAGCTCAGGGGCTTTTGACTTCACACGCAAATTGTATTTGGGTTTTGGAAGCTCAAGTTGTTTAAAGAAGATCTCATCGAGATTCGCTGAATAGTGCTGACCGGTATGGATCATGAGGTATGGAACTTTCGAAGACTCCATCAATCGCATCAGCGAACTGAGTTTGATAATTTCAGGGCGTGTCCCAAAAATCAGGGCTGCTTTTATCTGAGACTTGTTTCCAGGCTTATTTAACGGGCGCATCATAAATCGTGGTTCTTTCAAGTTCCCAAAGTTTTGCGTAACGCACGAATTCATAGAAACTGCTCAACGCGCAATAAATAAAACCTTTCCTGCCATCTAAAAACCCCCGCTGTAAAAAATAGCGCTGAATAAAACGAAGAGGCGGCTTCCCCAAAAATTTCAGATACGAAAATCTTTCCCCATTGTCACGCATTTGGCCAGCTTCAAGCTGTGTATAGTGATCCAGCCGCCGCACATAATCTTTCAGTGTTGGAGAAGAAAGATGGATCAGCGGAGATTTAAGTTTTCCTATTCTCCCCCGCACGCGGAGCCGCTCATGAATCGCCCCTTCAAAGGTGGCGAACCCTCGCCTGAACAATCTCACCGGAGCATCCCCCCGATTGGCGCCAAATTTCAAATGGGATCCAAAAATAAAATTTTTTCTTGGGATATGGTACGCGCATGCCCGGGGATTCGAACGAATGACATCCAAAATTTCTTTTTGGAGCGCCTCCGACACCCGCTCATCCGCGTCGATTGATAAAATCCAATCCGACGCCGCCTTTGAAACAGCCTCGTTTTTTTGAGCGGAAAAATGATCGAAAGGACGGAAATAGACCGCAGGGGCACACCCCGCAGGGGCGCCCTCCGTAGGAGTATATTTTTTAATAAGAGCGAGGGTCCCATCGACGCTCCCTGAATCGACCACAACAATTTCATCGCAAAATGAAACACTTTTCAGACACGCCTCTATATTCCGTTCTTCATTATAGGTGATAATCACAGCGGAAATCTTCATGATATGGTTTGGCCGTAACATGAAACTATTGTCTTTTCAAGGGAAGCTGGGTAATCTCCCCCCATGATTTACATCTTTCTTCCAGCTTATAATGAAGAGGAAGCCCTTCCGCGGTTGGTTGTGAAAATTGACATCGCATTAAAAAGCGAACCCTATCAGATTATTGTTCTTGATGACGGAAGCCGGGATCAGACGGAAGAGATCGCAAGGGAGTTATCAAAAAAATTTCCGCTGAAAGTTTTGAAACACTCTCTAAATCTTGGGCTTGGCCAGACGATGATCGATGGGCTTAAATATATATCAACCCTTTCGAACCCCGATGACTGGGTTGTCACACTCGATTGTGATGACACGCAAGAACCCAAATACATTGCTGATGCCCTAAAGAAAATAAAAACAGGCTATGATCTTGTGATTCTCTCCCGCTTCCAAAAAGGGGGGGGAGAAGAAGGGCTTTGTTTCCGTCGGAAAATTTTTAGCCGTTCGGCCTGCCTCGTTCTTAAAATTGCATTTCCAGTTCCAGGGGTCAGGGATTACACCTGTGGTTTTCGTGTCTTTCGCGCCGCGGCTCTTCAGAAGGCATTTCAAACGTTTGGCGACCGGTTTGTTCGGCTCCCCCACCTCGGTTTTGTTGTCTCGGCTGAGATTCTTGTCAAATTGAGAATGCTTGGTTCCCGAATTACAGAGGTCCCCTTTGTGTTGCGCTACGATCAAAAGCCGGGAAAGAGTAAAAATAAAACGATGAAAACGATTCTCGGACATTTCACACTGGTTGCCCTCTACTGGGGGCGGAGTCGCGCCTAATTGCCTCGTCTCAATCCAACATTGAAGAAATATGTGCCATCGCTGACTGCCGTTCTGCTGCTTACCGTCGCCGCTCTTCAAACCATTCTTGCCATGAAAACAAAGGCGCCGACGGCAGACGAACTGGCGCATCATGTCGCCAGCGGCTACTCGTATCTTCTAAAGAAAGATTTTAGATTAGATCCCACCTCCCCCCCTCTCCCAAGACTCCTTTCCGCGATCCCGCTCTGGTGGTTAAACGCACGCCCCCCTTTTGATCACCCATCCTGGAAGGAAGGAAACGCCCCCGAATTTTCAAGGCAGTTCTTTTACCGTTATAACTCAGACGCGGATCAACTTATTTTTTGGGCAAGATTTCCGATTGTTCTTCTTTCGATCATCCTTGGATTCGCCATTTTCAAATTTTCCCAAACTTTGTTTGGAAACCGGGCTGCCATTTTTGCGCTGACGTTTTACGCATTTTGCCCCAATATTCTCGCCCATTCCGGGCTGGCGACGGCCGATCTTTGCGTTACACTTTTTTTATTTTTAAGCTTATTTGGTTTTTGGCAATATTGCCAAAAACCAAATAGAAAATGGTTCACTTTAACAGCCGTCTTTACAGGGCTCACTTTTCTTTCGAAATATACGGCAATTCTCTTATTTCCCATTTTTTTTCTGATAGCAGTCGTCCATTGTTATCAGGAAAAAAACTGGGGGCTGATCTCACCCAAAAAAATAACCGTATTTCTATTCATCTGTTTCTTTACGGTATGGGCTGGCTATTTTTTTGAAACAAAACCGCTGCTCACAAATATTCCCGATCCCCGGGAAAAAATTGCAATGATAGAAAAAATCGGCTCTCCCATACTTCTTAAGGCCGCAGGCAATATCCCTCTTCCACTGACCACTTTTGTTTCATCATTTGTTTCGCTCCTCCACAGGAAATCTCAGGGAATTAACGCCTATCTGATGGGAGAGTGGTCAACGGAAGGATTCTCAAGCTATTACTTCCTTGCCTTCGCGATTAAAAATACGATTCCCTTTGTTTTGCTCTCCCTTTTGGGAATGCTCTTCATAGCAAAACAAAGGCTCTCGCAAAGAATCCAAAGGATCAGCCGATGGACGCTTCTTGCCCCAATTATTCTTTTCTTTTTAATGACTCTAAATGACAGGGCGCAGGCAGGAATACGCTACTTTCTCCCGATCTATCCTTTCTGTTTTATTCTCTCAGCCGGTTTTTCTGATTTTCTCTATCGAAAACATCTTTTTTTTAAAATAGGGATAGTCGCTCTTCTCGGCTGGCATATTCTTTCGTCGCTTATGATTTTTCCACACTATCTCTCGTATTTCAATGAAGCCATTGGCGGGCCTAAAAACGGTTACAAATATCTTCGCGATTCAAATATCGATTGGGGGCAAGATCTAAAAGGCCTTGCCGTTTTTGTAAGAGAAAATAAATTCGATGAAATCACCCTCGCCTATCCGTGGCCTGCCGACCCCAACTATTATGAAATCCCGTTCCGAAAGATGCCTGAAACAGAGTACAAGCGCCCGCAAAAAAGAATTTACGCGATTTCAGCGCATATCATAGATGCCATTCGATGGGCGGAATCAGCGAAACCGACGGCGTTTATCGGCTATTCGATTTTTGTGTATGATTTAAGAAAATAAGGTCGACAAATAAATTTGCAACTAATATCTTGACACTCCCTCTTGAGCCCGCTACGCTCCTTTTCGTTAGTATGTGTTGTGGAACTATTAACTATTAAAAGGAGGTATCGTATGTTGTGGCAGAAGTATATTCTGTTTTTTATCTTGGTTCTTTTTCCGCTGATCGCCGGGGCAAATCATCCAAGACCAGATCAGATGGAAAAGGTAAAATCAATTGCTCATGAACTTGAAGGGGAAACAGCCGAGGCTTATCAAACCGCATTTCAATATTCGGGGCCAGGCTGGCGAGAGCACTATGCGCTAGAGCACCTGAAAAATCTTGAACTTGCGGCCTTTCACTTCCATCGGCAGGTTGAAGCCTATTTTCAGGATCCAGAGCACACGGAACATGATTATATCAATCTCATCATGGCTCATCATGATGCAGATTCGACTGTTTGGGATCTCTCAGCCATTCGTTTCCGGCAATTTACCATTCAATGGCGAAACATAGGCCGGCTCATGAGTGAACTCGGTTTTTACTATGGTGGGGGATCCCCGCCAAATCCAACACCGGCGGTCCGGGTTGTTATTACACAAATTGATCAGGGAGGGAACTTCTCTGACACCACTCTCAAAATTCATGGTTATCTTGAGGGGACTGGAATCACAAATGCAGGCGTCTATGTCGATGGCAGGCTAAAAGAAATGCTTCATGTGAGTCCATTGACGGCACGCCATCCGCTCTATACGCGTCTCAAATGGCCTAGATTTTCAGGACAACATGTTGTTGAGATTCGGGTTCAGCAACACGGTTATCCCGAACAGACCGTCTGGTCGAGAGTGTTTTAGCGGCGAACTATTCGGCGACCTGAGCAGCGAACCGAACGGCGTCCCACATCACTGAAAATTCAGCGCGGATATTTTCAAGATCATCGATGTGTTTAAATTCATCGCTATAGAATCCCTCAAGCGCAAAACCGTAAGGCAGGGCATAGGTAATCGTCACATCGAATCGTTCTCCAGCCGGGTATTTGTTATCATGTGGATAATCAAAATCGGATGTGACAATTGTAAATCCCGCCTGAATAATCAGTTTCGTTACCGGCTGACTTCTCACGTGCACACCTACCGCATAGCTCTCATTTCTGGTTGAACCTGGGGTTGAACCTGGGGTTGAACTTGGGCCAAGTTCGACCAGACTCTGGGCTACAATGTCTTTAATAAAGATCCTGCCAATTTTCCAGGACGCTTGCAGTGGAAGAAAATCCCTGTGCTGAAAATGCTCAAATCCAACAGCCAATTTAAATCCATCTAAAAATTCAGCGGATTCAACAAGGACACTGTTCGAATTGTTATCTCCCACCAGGCGATCGACACCCCGATGAAAAACATTTTCCCTCGTCTCATCGCCAAAGAACGTAGATTCAGCCGTTACGCGCTCAATGAATTTTCCAAAGCTCCCCTCAAGCAATTTCCTAACGTCCAATTGCATACGATAACCGGTAAGATAACTGTCGGCATCTTTGAGCGTAACCTGAGATCCCAAACCGTAATAAGGAAAAAAAGATCCGACCGTAAATTTCGCCCCCTCGATAGGCTGAAGCTCGGCATAAAGATTTCTAAAATTAAAATGAAATTTCTGATTCTCCCCTCCGGAAATTTGCGTGAACCGATCGGTAATTTTATCCCCCGTTGCCCCTCCGATATGAATTGTGAGAAAATCGTCCTTGAGATGGAGTGATGCCCCAAGCCTGATCATCTCCTGAATAACTTTCTGGTCGTCTTTGGCCCCGTCGCCATTTGTTTTGATAAGCGCACGCGTCTTCGCATCGAACGTATCAATTTGAATAGAGCTGTCATCCTCCTCAAAAAGCGAGAATCGGGCTCCTGGAAAGAAATCCTCTTTCTTTTCTGAAGATAGCCCCAAATACCGGGCTGCCTCATCTAAATAATAGCGTTGAAACAGGCTCTCGCCTTCCTGCGTTTCGTCATCATTCTCCCCGCAAAAAACCGAACCTGCATTTAAGAAAATTACAAATAGAAAAATCATTGATTTCATTTTTGCTCCCTTTTGATCCATAGCATTACGCTGGCAGCATTACGCTGGAACGATCGTGGGAGGAGCTATCATCTAAAAAATGGCTTGTCAAAAAAAAAGGCCCCTCAAAAGCCGAGGGACCTTTTTTTATCTGTCCTTAGACTCGAGTGTTAATCTATTCTTTAAGTTTCTTTGATTTGCCTCTTTTGTGAGCTTTTGGATGGCGCTGCGGCTTATGTTTCTTATGCTCCTTATAGAGCCCCTTTTTCTTTCCTTTCCCTTTTTTAATAGCCGCATCTTTCCCGACCGGCTGTCCGGCTTGCTCTTCAGCTTTCTCTTGACCGACCGGCTGTCCGGCATGCTCTTCTCCCACCGGCGTCCCTCCATGTTCTTCCTGAGCGATGGCAAAGGTTGCAAGAAATAAACCACACAATACAACAACGAGTTTTTTCATACACATTCTCCTTATTTACGACGAATATCTGCTTTTTACGATAAAAAGTAAATAGAAAAAAAGATCAGGGGAACTTCCACCCGCACATTTATTTCTCACTTTCCCGCGACGCCCTTACCAGACGAAACCCGACAAAGTTATAGCGATGATGGGGACCACCGTTGTTGCGTTCTGCCGACCGCAAGAGCCGGGGGTAGTGGTTCCAACTCCCGCCGCGGAAAACACGGTTCCAACCTGTGTGGTTATTGAATGGATCTTTCACGCCATCTTTTAATTCATTAGGCGTTAAACCATAATTCTTATCATATAAATCTTCAACCCATTCCCAGACATTCCCATGCATCCCATATATCCCTCCGATCGGCTTCCGAGAGTTTAAAACCGGATGGGTTTGGCCATAGGAGTTTTCACTGTACCAGGCATATTGTTCTAATAAATTTGGATCAAGCTCCCCGAACCCATACACAGCCTTGGCCTGATTACTCTCCCTAAGATCTAAAAAGCCATCTGAAGTCAAAAGATTCTTCATCTCCTCTTCCGGCACCCCGCTTAGCCTTGCCGCGTATTCCCACTCCGCCTCTGTAGGCAACCGGTATTCATATTCACTTTGTATCTGATTTAGCCTTTCAATAAATTTTTTTGAATCCTCCCATGAAACAGATTCTACAGGGTGATCAGGACAAATTCCTAATTTTTCATCATAGCTCTCTTTACAGTAATTTCTTCCTTTAAAATCAGAAGGAGCATTCCCCATGAGTGCATACCATTGAAGTTGTGTTACTTCCGTTCTTTGTATCTCAAAATCTTTTGTTAAAGTAACCGTATGTAAAACCTCATTCAAAATTTTTTGGAAAGCTGAATCCCTCATCGTTACATCTTCAGGACTCCCCATTTGAAATATCCCTTTGGGAATGTAAATAAATCCTTCCTTGGGAAATAAAATGTCTTTTAATCTATATAGAGAAACAATCCCATCTAAAATCCCCCATCTTTCCAAAAAATTCCCATTGATGTCCAAAACCCAGGATGACTCAGAACTAAAAATATGAAAACCATAATCCCGACTCATCGTAAATAAATGACATTCTGGAAAAAATGCGTGGCTATCGAAAAATTTCCGTTCAACAACACTCTTATCTGAAAATTCTATAATCAAATAATCCCTTCCTCCATCCCCATCTTCTTCCTCGCCATTTTTTAGATGAACTGCCGGAATAAACTTCATTTCGTTTCCAGTGATGTTTTTTATTATTTCCATTTTCCGATCGATCCGATTGGCGCTATCTCTTGTGAAAGAACTTTGCCCATAATATATGGAAAACTCCCTGATCATTCCCAAAAGGCAAAACGCGGAAAAAAAATCCCCTTGCTCAAATAAGGCATCCGATAGCTGTTCATGCCAAAAGCCCCCTTTTCTCGTTGGAAGATATGGCGCAATAGTTTCGAAAATAAAAAATCTCTCCTGGCCGCTTAACTCCATATCTTGCCTGGCAGCTTCAAACAAACGATCAAAAATATAATCTGCCGGCTCTTCAATCTCGTTTCCCCCAGTCATTTTCAAAAGCCCTTTCATTTTTTTCCAAGCCAAAAGCCGAGCCGATTCAAAATTTTGCCGGCCATCAATGGGAATAAGGAGGTTCGGCATTTTTTGAGCGATTTCCAGATAGGTTTTCCAGGCAAGATATCTCTTCCCATTTGCCAGGTACGTTTCGGCCTGGCGAAAACGCCTCATTGCAGAGGGTAACGAAAATTCAGATGAATCTTCTACCCGAATGCGGTTTTTTTCTTTAACCTTAAAGTAGTTATCCCCCGCATATCCTGAATGGAAGGTAAAGAGAGAAACGAATAAAAAAGATAAAATCCAATACCTATTCTTCATACTTCAGCCAAAAATGGAGGCATTTATACCATTAGCCACTCTTTTTTTCAACTACCACCCGGTCCACACTTTGGACTGCGGGCGGTAGACTGGAGAGAAAAGTACCTAAGTTAAATGGAGGTTTTCTTCCCAGGTTTCCACTCTGAGACGAGGAGCCCGTAAACAATATGATTAACAAAATGATTGTAGAGCCACTCTGATTGGCGAAGTATCCCTTCTGTCTTAAAACCCAGTCTTTCTGGAATTGCGCGGCTTCTCACGTTTTGCGTGGCACAGCGAATCTCCACGCGGTTGAGTTTAAGATCATCGAATATGTAATCGATAATTGCTTGGCAGGCTTGTGTGACAATCCCTTTCCCCTCATCCCTCTGTGTCATCAACCGTCAGGGTTTTATCGAGCCACGGAAGCCATTTACAAAGGTGCTTTCGGTTTTCATCAGTTAAAGTAAAAAGCTCCTCAGCATCCTTTTCTTCAAGAATCCGAAGTTTAAGATCATTCGATATCTTTTGCTGAAACATTCATCCCCCCTTTACGTCAGTCCTCAAGGCAACACATTGATAATAAAAACAAAGTGTTAATAAATCTTTGACAATCCTCCGTAGCCCTTGTTAACTACCTGAGATCCTTCGCCCTTCGGGCTCAGGATGACGTTTCTGCCACGGTGGCGGAATTGGTAGACGCAAGGGACTTAAAATCCCTCGGTTAAGCAATTGACCGTGTGAGTTCGATTCTCACCCGTGGCACCAATGCTTTCA
>CAYJMQ010000014.1:0-43195 GCA_964371555.1 uncultured bacterium
AGACAAAAGCTCCCAGAAGGCCGTTGCCGCTGAGCGGAGCCGCGAACGCCTCGGCATAGCGTTTCCAATACTCCCGGAGAGCGGCGAGGATATCTTGCTCCCCTCGCCCTGGCCTCGCCCGATCTCTCATTGCTTCCTCGGATGCCGACTAACGATCTGGCTCCTGGCGGCCGGCGGACACCATTGCTCGGCCATGACGAACCGCTTCCCCGCCGGTTCGCCCCACCGCCCCGCAGGACCACCCCGCCAAACCGGCCCCGCCCCCCGCCGCGCCCCCCCCCCCCTCACACCCCGCGGGGCGGGGGGGAGGGACAGGCACGGGGGGAGCCCCTGTGATAGCGCAAATCGCAAGAGATCTTGGTTCTCTCACAGTTGGGGTGGTTACAAAACCGTTTCATTTTGAGGGGAAAAAACGGATGCGTCAGGCTGAAGAAGGAATCAAGCAGCTGCGGCAGACAGTCGACACGCTCATTGTCATTCCCAATCAACGACTTCTTACCATCGCAACGGAGCAGATGCCGCTTCTTGAAACATTTAAAAAATGCGACGAAGTTCTCCTGCATGCCGTACAGGGAATTTCAGACCTCATTAACATTCGCGGGCTCATCAATCTCGATTTTGCCGATATTCGCACCATTATGACCAACAAAGGGATGGCGCTGATGGGGACTGGCATCGGCTCGGGAGAAAATCGCGCGGTTCAAGCGGCAACAGCGGCGATATCAAGCCCTCTGCTTGAAGATATATCGATAGAAGGGGCGACAGGGATCATCATTAATATTACAGGGGATCCATCTCTGTCTCTCTATGAAGTCAATGAAGCCTCGACCCTCATTCAGCAGGCGGCGCATGAGGATGCTGAAATTATCTTTGGGGCTGTCATTGATGACGCGATGAAAGATAATGTTCGTGTGACAGTCATTGCAAGTGGATTTAAGAGGGATGAGAGGATTTCACAGGTCATTCCAAAACCGCATGAAGAAGTCATTTCGGTTCGAACCGCCCCTCCGAAGCACCCTGATGCCTATGGCTCTGAGCCAAGAATTGTAATTCGGGGTCATGAGCAGGAACTCCCGAAGTCAAAGGATTCTGTTTCCAAGACGGCTTCTCCAAAAGAATCCGCCAAGCAGCGTCCGATTCGCGACATGGGGCAAATCGAGGTCGACGAAGACGAATACGATATTCCGACATTCATTAGAAGGCAGACGGAGATTGACTGACAAGTAAGACGAGCGTCAAAAAATCTTGAAACGGTTTGTGCTTGAGAGTACTTCTGTAAGGGTGAATGAAAAAGAAGCCGCGGCGCGGATTGGGAAATTAATCGAAGAGATCGACTACCACAATTACCGCTATTATGTGCTCGACGATCCCGAAATTTCAGACCATCAGTTTGATAAGCTGCTTCGGGAGCTCGAAGGGCTTGAGAAGCAGTTTCCCCGCTTAAAATCGCCCACCTCTCCTACACAGCGGGTTGGCGCAAATCCGGTAAAAAAATTTAGGGAATACAGGCATCGCCATCCGATGCTCTCTCTTGGAAATGTCTTTGGCGAAGAAGAATTCAAAGAATTCGACGAGCGCGTCAAGCGGTTTTTAAAAAATGATCAGGAGATTGAATATGTCTGTGAATATAAAGTGGATGGATTAGCCGTGGAGATTGTCTATGAAGATGGGGCGCTTTCAGCAGGGGCGACACGCGGAGACGGTGTGGTTGGGGAAGAGATTACTCAAAATATAAAGACGATCCGGTCGGTTCCGCTGAGGCTTAGAGATGATCCGCCATCTTATCTTGAAGTCCGAGGCGAAATTTTTATGCCGGTCCCGGATTTTCACAACCTGAATAAAGAAAGGGGGAAAAAAGGGGAGGCGGTTTTTGCAAATCCCAGAAATGCGGCCGCAGGCTCGATGCGCCAGCTCGATCCCAAAGTGACAGCTTCCCGGAAGCTCGATATTTTCTGTTATGGTCTCGGCGAGGCGCGGGGAAAGACATTTAAAACACATGCTGAATCTTTGAAGAGACTTCAAAAGTATGGCCTCAAAATAAATCCAACTTATGTGATTTGTAAAGGGGTCTCGGAAGTTATGGCGTTTCATCAGAATGCGATGAAAAAAAGAGAGAAGCTGGATTACGAAGTCGATGGCGTTGTGGTTAAAGTGAATGACCTTGAACTTCAAAAAAGGCTCGGTGAAGTTGCCAAAAGCCCCCGCTGGGCGATTGCCTATAAATTTCCCGCCAGGGAAGAGACAACGGTGATTGAAGATATTATCATTCAGGTTGGAAGAACGGGGGCGCTGACCCCGGTTGCGGTTTTAAAACCGGTGCATGTCGGGGGGGTTCAAGTTTCCCGGGCAACGCTTCACAACCAGGACGAAATCGATCGGAAAGATATTCGAATGGGCGATACCGTTTTTATCCGGAGGGCGGGAGAGGTGATTCCCGAAGTGGTAAAGAGCGTTGCGTCCAAGAGGACAGGAAAAGAAAAGAAATTTAAAATGCCCATCCATTGTCCGGTCTGTGGAAGCCGCGTTATTCGTGAAGAAGACGAAGCGATCCATCGGTGTATCGGCATCGATTGTCCGGCAAAAATTAAAGAAGGGATTGAGCATTTTGTCTCGCGGGATGCGATGGATATTGAAGGGCTCGGTAAAAAATGGGTTGAAGCGCTTCTCAATCATAAAATGATTCATCACTTCTCGGATATTTATGATTTGACGAAGGAAAAACTTTTAGCCCTGGAGCGGCAGGGAGAAAAATCAGCTAAAAATCTGCTCGATTCCATTGAGCGGAGCAAAAAGAAACCGCTCGATAAATTCATTTACGCGCTTGGCATTCGTCATGTCGGGGCAAATACCGCAAAGCTTCTTTTGCATCATTTCAGCTCGATGGAGAAACTGATGAAAACGACTCAAGAAGAGCTTGAGGAAATACATGAGATCGGCTCAATCATGGCAAAATCGATTTACGATTTTTTTCACGATGAACGGAATCTCAAAGAAATCAAACGACTTCTTTCAAAAGGGATTCATTTCGAAAAGGTGGTCGAAAAAAAAGGGCCGTTTTCGGGAAAAATGTTTGTTCTGACCGGAACACTCCCAACCTATTCCAGACAAGAGGCGACAAAGATGATTGAAGAGGCGGGGGGGCGGGTCTCTTCGGCAGTGAGCCGGAATACAGACTATGTTTTGGCAGGATCGGATCCAGGTTCAAAACTGAAAAACGCCAAAGAATTAGGGGTTAAAATTATTGACGAAGATGAATTTAAGAAGATGTTTTAGCCTTTTCCAGTTTTTTTCTTAATGTTTCCGGAATGGGAATCACTTTTTGTTTTTCATAGTCAAAGGTGACCAATGCCGTTTTTGCGGCGGCCACAAGACGGTTTGTCTTTTGTTCTTTGATCTCATATTCCATGATAAAACTTGCGTTTCTGATTTCTGAAACGCGGACATAGATATCTAAAAATTCATCGACATAACTCGGTGATTTAAACTGGCAGCTCGCTTCGGCCAGAATAATTGGACATCTTGTTTTAAAAGTATCTGCCTGATAGCCGAGCGATCCGAAAAAAGCGACGCGGGATTCTTCGAGATAAGTAAAATAAACGGCATTATTGACGTGCCCGAGCATATCCGCATCGCGAAAGCGGACTTTGAGAGAGTGTTTAAAAACGGATGACATGCGTTTGAATATTGCTCTGCCCAGGGTTTTTTTTCAAGAATATTTCTTGCTGCAAGCTACAACCTGACATAAATGGAATATCTCTTGACAACTGTTTGATTCGAAGATGTAAAGGCATCAGGTGATTCAGTTAAAGAGCTATATTTTTCTCGATTCACTTCAGCCGCAGCTTGCAACATTTATAGGCACGACGGCGAACGGTTTTTTACCTTCACCGAATGATGCATCCCTTTTTGTTGAGATTGCGCCGGGAATCGCGATCAATCGGATTATGGATGTTGCTTTGAAATCTACGAAGGTTCGTCCAGCTTATCAGATTGTTGAGCGTTCGTTTGGAATCCTCGAAGTGCATCATCCGGATCAGGGAGAGGTGAGACAGGCGGGGCTTTCGATTTTAAAGGGATTGGAGGTTTTGGAGAACCAGAGACAAAAGCCCGAGATAGTAACGAATCAGATTATTCGCGCCATTGAGTCAGATCAGGCAACGATTATTAATCGCAGGCGGCAGGGATCGATGGTCTTGCCAGGCCAGTCGCTTTTTATTTTGGAGACGAATCCAGCGGCTTATATTGCTTTTGCGGCGAATGAGGCGGAGAAGGCGGCGACGATTTTTTTAGTTGAGATGGTCCCGTTTGGGGCATTTGGGAGACTCTACCTGAGTGGAGAAGAGTCTGAGATCGACTCAGCCGCGGCGGCGGCGATTCAGGCGTTAGAAGGAATTCAGGGAACAAAGATGGCAAACAGTTGACACGCCGCTTTCTAAAAGAAAATGGCGTGTTGGCATAAGGAGGAAAGAGACATGTCAGACGCACTTGGACTGATTGAAACAAAAAGCTTTGCGGCGATGGTTGAGGCATCGGATGCGATGGTGAAAGCCGCAAAGGTAGAACTGGTAGGCTATGAAAAAATTGGCGGGGGGTATGTGACTGCCATTGTTCGTGGTGATGTTGCCGCGGTGAAGGCTGCCACCGAAGCGGGCGCCAGGGCCGCAGAGAAAATTGGGGAATTGGTTGCGGTGCATGTCATTGCAAGACCGCATCTCAATGTCGATTTAACCTTACCGCTGGGACGAAAATCTGATTTGAGCGCTACAGCGCCTCGAAAATCCAAAGAAGTCAGGGCATAGTCAAAAATGCTTGTTGGACGTGTGGTCGGTTCCCTTGTCTCTACCCAGAAAGACGCTGGGATGGAGGGGATGAAGCTCCTTGTTGTGGAACAGACCGATATGATGGGGAATCCGAAGGGATCTCATCTCGTCGCGGTTGATGCCGTTGGGGCTGGCGAAGGGGAAGTTGTTCTTTACGCAAGCGGGAGCTCCGCGCGGCAGACAGGGCTCACCCGTGAGAAGCCGGTTGACGCGGTTATCATGGGCATTATCGATTCAATAACCATTCGCGGTGAGGTTGTTTTTTCAAAAGATTTTTAGCGAATCATGCAAGAGAATGAGATTTCATACATAGTCGATCGGGTCATTGAGCGCCTAAACCCTTCTCATGAGACCCCTTCTCGTGAGACCCCTCCTCGTTATATCAATCAGAGCGGCAGTTTTGATTCTATAGATGAGGCGGTCTCTTCAGCTATTTGTGCCCAGCGGGAGCTTCTCTCTCTTTCTTTGGCAAAAAGAAAAGAAATCATAGAAAAAATCCGGGAGGCGTGCCGAAAAGTGGTTCCAACGCTGGCAGAGATGGCAGTCTCGGAAACAGGATTTGGTCGGGTTCAGGACAAAATAAAAAAAAATAATCTTGTGATCGATAAAACCCCGGGTGTTGAAGATATTGAACCTGTTATTTTTACAGGTGACCATGGACTGACGCTGATCGAGCGGGCCCCCTATGGTGTGATTGGTGCGATTACCCCCAGTACCAATCCGACAGAAACGATTCTCTGTAACAGCATCGGCATGATTGCCGCTGGAAACAGTGTGGTCTTTAACCCACACCCGTATACGAAGCGTGTCTCTGCCTATGTTGTCGATATTGTCAATCGTGCCATTGTTGAAAATGGGGGTCCGCCAAATCTGATCAGCCTCATGCGCGAACCGACGATCGAGTCTGCACAGCAACTGATGAAACATAAGGACATTCGTCTTCTTGTGGTTACGGGGGGGGCGGATGTGGTCAGGGTTGCCATGCGGAGTGAGAAGCGGGTGATTGCCGCCGGGCCTGGAAATCCCCCTGTTGTCGTCGATGAAACGGCAGATATCGATCGTGCCGGTCATGACATTGTCTGGGGGGCGAGCCTTGATAACAATATTGTCTGTATTGCGGAAAAAGAGGTGATCTGTGTTGAGTCTGCGGTGGAAGGGCTCCTTCTTGCCATGAAGAAACATCATGCGATGGAACTCTCTTCCTATCAACTCAGGCAATTGGAGAAAGTTATTTTAAAAGAGGGGGGTCCCAATAAGGCCTTTATCGGAAAAAATGCGAATCTGATTTTAAAAGAGCTTGGAATTTCCGCAGGTGATGATCTTAGGGTGATTGCCGTGAGAACAGAAGCCGATCATCCTTTTGTTTTAAAAGAGCTTATGATGCCCGTTGTTCCGATTGTCAGTGTCCGAAATGTCGATGAAGCGATCGATCTTGCGAAAAAAGTGGAGCACGGGTATGGGCATACGGCCGTGATGCATTCAAAAAACATCGACAATCTTCATAAAATGGCAAAAACCATTGGCACAGCGATTTTTGTGAAGAATGGCCCCTCTTATGCGGGGCTCGGGTACAAGGGAGAAGGATATACTTCATTTACAATCGCTTCACCCACCGGCGAAGGGATGACCTCGGCAAAGAATTTTACAAAAGAAAGACGGTGTGTGTTGAAGGACAGATTTAGGATTATTTAGCGGGAGTATGCAGCATCCAGCTATCGGGTTAATCGAAACCAGCAGTATTGCCAAGGGGCTTTTCCTCGTCGACCAAATGATAAAAAAAGCCCCCGTGGAGATTTTGATTTCAAAAACGGTCTCTCCGGGGAAATACGTCGTTTTAATCTCTGGCGACGTTGCTTCCACAGAAGAGGCGATGCAGGCCGCAATAGAGAAGGTCTCCCCTTTTTTAGTCGATTCAATGTTTATTCCAAATGTTCATCCCGAAGTTCTTTTAGGGATTAAGGCAGGGATTAAAGAGAATTATAAAAAGATGAAAATTGACTCCCTGCTTATTGCTGAAATGGCTACCGTTTCTTCGACTATTTCAGCCTTGGACAGAGGGCTTAAGGCGGCCGAGGTGGCTCTTATCAGGCTTAGATTGGGACAGGGTCTCGGGGGGAAGGGGTATTTTATATTAACCGGGGATCTCAGCGAAACTCAGGCTGCGCTATCGGAAGTCCAGAAAATTTTTTCTGATGGGAAACTCCTTCATTCAGAGATTATTGCAAGACCGCATGACGAATTTGACTTTCAGGTGATTGAATGAATTTGGGGAAAGTGATTGGCGTTGTTGTTTCAACTCAAAAAGTGGATTCCCTTGAAGGGGTGAAGTTCTATGTTGTTGAACCTCAGAATGAAAAAGGGGAAAGGGCGGGTGATCTTTTGATTGCGGCGGATACCGTTTCTTCAGGGCCGGGGGATTGCGTGATTTGGGTTTCTTCACGTGAAGCGGCGCTGGCGTTGGATGAAACATTTAATCCCGTCGATGCCGCGATTGTGGGAATTGTCGATTCAATCAATATTGAGGTTACGAGATGATTCTGGCAAAGGTCTTGGGTCCGGTTGTTTCAACCATTAAACACGAAGCCCTTCGGGGGAGATCGCTTTTTGTCGTGCAGCCGCTCGACAAAAACAAAATGCCGATCGGCCAGACCTTTTTGGCGCTCGATTCTCAACAGGCGAGAGCCCAAGATATTGTTCTGATTAATCGTGAAGGGAATTCGTGCAGGCAGATATTGGAAAATGATTTATGCCCGGTCAATTCTTTGATCGTTGGAATTGTGGACAGTGTATAGGAACAATCTCAAGCGAAGCGTCTTATTGACCATGACGTGGCTTGCGGTCGGATTTGTTCTTTTGCCCGCTCTTTCGTTTTCTCAAGTTCAGCTCCCTCAAGATTATGTCCTTCATTTTAAAGGTCGAACGAATATAGAGTTGCGTGAGTTTATCCATCTGTCGGCTTTGGCATCAAACATTCGTTCCCTTTCCCCCTCATCTCCCTTGAGCGCCCTGGGATGGGATGTCGGATTTGAATTTACTTCGGTTCCTCAAAATGTGTTTCAATTTGAATCGGGTCATTTAGAGCTTCCCAAATATTTTCCCCGCCTAAATTTCGCAAAAGGGCTGACTAAAAATCTCGATTTGGAGGGATCGCTTTTAACAACTGTGCTTTCTGGAAGCCACCGTATACCGCAAGCGCTTGAGAGACTTTGGGTATATGGGGGCGCGCTTAAATATACGATTCTCAATGAATCAGATTTTTGGATTTCGCTTGCCGGGCGCGCGGCCTATACGCGACTTGATCTCCCTTTTTTAGAGGAGGATATTTTGGGAGCGGATGCCTCCATCAGCCGGGGCATCAAGGTTCCATACCTTCCGATCACACTGACTCCATATCTTGGCGCTGGATATGTTTCAACCATTGCGAAATTCGATCAAAGAAGAATCCCATTTGCGCCTCTTGATAAGCAAAGACCGGTTCAGGGATATCGCTATTTTTCAGGACTTAGTTTTAAATTCTTCATGGTCGATTTCACCTTCCTGGCCGACTCCTCCCGTCACCCGAAGAAACTAAAGACATATAGTTTTAAGATGAGTGTCGATATTTAATTCCGGTTTCCCGGATTTTTATTCTTTTATTTTATCTCCCACTTTAACAATGCCATCCCATAAAGAAAAACGTGCATTAGCAGCGAGTTTAGCAGCATGAAAAGCTTGTTTCCATTTTTTAGGATCAGTACCACAAAGGTTTTCTAAAAGTTTTTTAGCCATAGGTGCATGTTGAGTTTCATCCAGCTCGATATGTCGATTTAAATAAAGCGGAAACCATTTATAAAGTTTTCGGTGTTTTTTCTCTAATTCAATAAGAATTTTCCTAAACATGTGTGGAATTATTTCCTCTCGTCCAAAAAGAAATGCAGCTGCCACTTCATGCGTTGATCTGTTTGAAATTTCCAAAGTCGTAAGTACAAATGTTTTCGTAGAATCAGGAATTTTTAGTGCTGATAATGCTTGTTTAGGATAAATTCCTTTTTCTAGCATACCTATAAAGTTTCGTATTGGCCTAATATTGGCGCCTATTTCTTTCATGGCTTTCAAATAAAGATCAAAATGACTTGAATAATAGCCAGGAGTAATTTCATCGCTTTCTTCCGCTAAAACAATTTCATTAATTAAACGCGCTGCCATACTATCTTGCACTGGAAACCAGGGAATCTCTACACAGGTTAAACGTTTTTGTAGGGTTTTAAGTAATGTCATAAAATCCCATACAGCAAAGACATGAGATTCCATAAATATTTGCAACGATCTCAAATCATGTACTTTAGTATAGACCGAATGTTGCAGTAGATCTATATGCATAGAGTGCATTTGATGCACAATTTGTGGAAAAAATTCCATATTGCTCATCTAATTATCTCACTTTTGTCTCACTATCAAAAAAACAACACAGTCAGCCCCTCTGGGGTGTCCGTATTAGAGGTCCAATAGTCCTTTTCTTTTTCCCCATTTGGAAATAATATGGGTTGTCGATTTCCCCTTTACATAATGGATGGTTTTTACTTTTCCCCCTCTCTTTAACACAATATCAGATCCGATGATTTGATCCTTTTTCCAGTCGCCTCCTTTTACCAAAAGGTCGGGCTGGAGACCAGATATGACGTTGTAAGGAGTGTCTTCCTTAAAAAAAGTGACAAAATCGGTAAATTGAAGAGAGGCGATGACCTCGGCACGATCGTTTTCAGAGACAATCGGCCGGTTTTTTCCCTTAACGCGCCGGACAGAACGGTCGGAGTTTAAAGCGACAACCAGAATGTCGCCGCACGCCTTTGCTTTTGAGAGATAGCGGACATGCCCAATGTGCAGAATGTCGAAGCAGCCATTGGTGAAGACAACTTTTTTACCCTCTTTTTGAAGTTGTCTAAGGAGCGGTTTTAACGCCTTTGGGGACTTGATTTTGGTTCGGTAATCCATTTTCCAAATCGGGGGAGTTTAAATTGTTTAAAGAAAAGGTAATAGAAGGCTTCTACCACACATAAGAGAATAGCAAAAGATGCCAAAATCGATTTTTCAAAGAGAAAAAACACTTTTTGGGGGTCTCTAAAAAGCTCAAATTGAAAAAAAGGGACAAGGCATAAAACAGAAAATATCAAAAGAATAAAGAGTTGGTCGATCCAGAGGGATGGCCAGAGGGATGGCCAAAGGGACCCAAGCCATGAACGGGAATATGTATGCGGACGCAAGGGCGGCTGTTTTTCTTTGCCAACAGGTGCCTTAAAAATGAATTCCTCGGCTTTCGGTGGAGGGATAAGGGGATAGGGGGTCTTATGAAATCCAAGCCCTGAATCGATCGGCTTAAATTCAATATTTTCAAATTCTTCCACGGGAATAACTATATTGAACTGCAGATCCTTTTACAAGCTGTTCAGATCGCCCTTAACGTACTGGAGAATCGCAGTGACTGAAGGCGCGACCGTTTCTGTTCTTAAGATCCTTTTTCCGAGAGAGACAATTTGGAATCCCTTTTGTTTTGCAACGGCAATTTCATTTTTTGAAAAACCGCCTTCCGGACCAATCACAAGGCAGAATTTGGAAGTGTCAGGATTTTTTAATGCATCTTTGAGGGTTAAGGAATTTTCAAGCTCATAGAAAAGAATCTTTTCATATTCCCCGTAATGGTTCAGAAACTGTGGAAAAGCGGCGGGGGGCAGAATCTTCAATACTTTGGTACGGCCGGTCTGCTCTGTGGAAGAGGTTGCGATTTTTTTCCATCTTTCTATTTTTTGAGGGGAGATCTTTTTGAGGTCGGATCTTTCCGTTATTAAGGGGATGAGCGCCGTTGCCCCGAGTTCTGTAATTCTTGGGATTATTTCATCTATTTTTTGGCCTTTTGGAATTCCCTGCCCAATGACGATTTCTATGGGAGACTCTTTGTTGGTTTTTATTTTATTTCCGATTGAAATGATGGTTTTATTTTTTTGAACATCAAGAATTTTTGCGTCGAACTCTTCATCTGAAAGTCCTTCCGGTCCCCCGTTGAAAAGATAGAGGGGATCCCCTTTTTTCATTCGAAGAACGCGACTGATATAATGGTGTCCTTCCTTTGTGATTTCAATCGTGGTGTGAGAGATCAGTTGTTGAGGCAAAAAAATCCGGCTCATTCGGAGACAACGTTTCGCCCTTTTTGCTTTGCGCGATAGAGGGCCTGGTCGGCTTTGATGACAAGTTTTTTGGAATCTTTCCCTTTGTAATCTTCAAGGTAGCATGAGACCCCGACACTGATCGTGAGCCCCTCCGATTTCTTTTTTCTTATTTTGTAAGGAAACGTTTTTTTCGCAATGGCTTTGCGGATCCGCTCGGCAATTTCCAGCGCCTGTTTCTTTTTTGTCTCCGGAAGAATGACAGAAAATTCTTCCCCCCCGTAACGGGAAAGAAAATCGGTATTTCTCATGTTTTTTTTGAGCGTATTCGCCACAAGGATCAAAGCCCTGTCCCCAGCCGAATGGCCGAACTCATCATTATAGTTTTTGAAATGGTCAACATCGATAAGAAGGAAAGAGAGGGGGTGTTTATAACGGGAGGCGCGTTCCATTTCTGATTTCAGCTGTCGCCAAAAAAACCGCGCATTTCCAATTTGGGTGAGTTCATCGATGAGCGCAAGATTTTCAAGTTTTTTGTTTGCTTCTTTGAGTTCAACGGTTCTCGTCGCAACCGTTTTCTCGAGTTCTTCGTTAATTGTCTTCAGTTCCTGAACAAGCTCAAGGTTATGCTTTCCCAGATCGTAATATTCCAATGCCCGGCGGATCATGAGCTGAATTTCTCTGTTGTCCCAGGGCTTTGTGACGTACCGGTAAAGCCCTACTTCATTGATCGCTTCAATGAGATCTTCAACATCAGTATAGCCGGTAAGGATAATACGGACAATGTCGGGGCGTGATTGCCGTAGCGTCTTAAAAAATTCAATTCCTGTCATTTCCGGCATGCGCTGGTCGCAGATGACAAGCTGAACCGGCTGTTTGTTTATGATTTCAAGCCCCTCTCTTCCACTCGCTGCTGTATGAGTGGTAACGACTCCTGCCAACGTTCGTTCCAGCGCTTTGAGATTTTCGATTTCATCATCAATAATGAGAATAGCGTGCGAAGAATCTTTCATGATGCGGGAATAGATTATTGCATCGACTGCATTGAAGTCAATCTGATCGTTTATGGTTCTTTCGAAATATCGATGAATGGCAGATAATTTGACTGCGGATGGAAATAAAATCCCTTCAGTTTCGAAGAATAGACCGCAACATTATTCCAGTGCCAGAGGCTGACATAGGGGAGATCTTCGGCAATTCTCTTTTGAATCGCGCTAAATAGTTTTTTTCTCTGACCGGGATCGGTTGTTATTTTTGTGCGTTCAAGAAGTTTATCAATTTTGGAATTTACATAATAACCCCGGTTTTTTCCAGGGGGGACGTTCGAAGAATGAAACAGGTCGTAGTAGATATCCGGGTCCGTAACGCCAACCCATCTGGAGGAAAACATCTGAAAATCTCCTTTCTGAATATCGCTGAAGAATGTTCCCCATTCGTGGCTTCTGATGGCGATTTCAACCCCAACCTGCTTGAGCTGATCAGCAATCAATCTTGCGATGTTGATCGTTTCTGTGTCGGTCGATGTTTTATATTCCAATTTAATGGGAAGGGCAAAACCAGATGTTTCGAGCAGCCTTTTTGCTTTTTCAGGGTCGTATTCATAGCTTTCAACCTTATCCTCATAGTGTCCATTCAGAGGGGAGAGAACAGATTTGGCGGGGGTTGCCAGATCGTGGAGAAGGTGGTGGATTATTTCTTCCCTGCGAATGCCATAGGCGATTGCCTGACGAACCTTTTTGTTTTTTAGGATTGGATCTTTAAGGTTAAAACCAAGATAGCTGTAGGTGAGTCCCGGGCCTTTGGTAAGTGTCAGAGCAGGAGCCGCGGCGAGATGATCAATCGAATCCGAGGAGAGGGCATTTTGCACAAGATCAAGCTCTCCGCTTTTAAGTTTTAGAAGACGGGTATTATCGTCTTTAATGACTTTAAAGAGCAGGCGTTCCATTTTTGGTTTGAATTTAAAATGATTTGGGTTTCTTTTAAGAATAATGGCATTGCCGTCTTTTTTTACATATTGATAAGGGCCGGATCCGATGAGATGCTCTTTAAACTTATCCTTTAGTTCTCTCTCTCTTTTATGAGGGAGCGCCTTGATCAGGGTAAGATCTGTCAAAAAATTAGGTTGGGGGTTTTTAAGCTTTATTTCAAGCGTATGGGAATTTATAACTGTGACGGTGTCGATATTTTTAAAACTCGCAAGGTAGGGTGAGCCAAAATCCGGGTCTCGTATTTTTTTAAGTGTTTCAGAAAAATCATCCGCGCCCAGGGGGGTGCCATCATGGAATTTCACTCCTTCATGGAGAATAAAGCGATAGAGGAGCGGATTTGGATTTTCAAACGTTTTTGCAAGATGGGGAATAATGTTTAATTGATGATCAATGATGATAAGACTGTCAAAGATCAATTGACTGATCCGTTGGGAGTCGGCATCCAGGGCGAACCGTGGATCAAGATTGGCCGGCTCTGACGAAATGGCAACAACGAGCGCATCGGGAGGGGTTATGTTTTTTCTCATACAACCGAAAAAGACGATACAGAGGCAAAAAATGAGAAAAGATCGCTTCATGCGAAGCACTATAGGAAGTATGTTTCATTTTTGTCAAGCCGTGGCTCTGGTTATCTCCTTTCTGATGATCCTGCCATCCGGTGAAATCTGGGGCGCGACAAGCCGCAGGGAAGTTTCAAAAAAGATTAAATCTTTGCTTACAGATCCCCGGTTTAAGGAGATGAAAATCGGGATCAAGATTTATTCGTTAAAAACAGATGATCTGATTTTTGAACACAATCCGGACTTGCTCTTGAAGCCCGCCTCAAATGTGAAGCTGGTTACCACACTGGCAGCTTTAAAATATCTCGGTTCGGGTTACAAGTTTAAAACAAAAATCTATACGGATGGCAACGTTGTGAAAAATATCCTCCATGGCAATCTTTATGTGAAAGGCTTTGGGGACCCAAAACTCGTATCTGAAAAGCTTTGGTTTTTAACGAATGAACTCAAACGCGCTGGATTCCGGCATGTTGCAAAGGATCTCATATTAGACGACAGCTTTTTTGATGAAATCAGAACCGTAAGAAATGGGCGCGCAAGCGATCGTGCCTACGATGCCCTTCTGGGCGCGCTTTCTGTCAACTTCAATACCACTGCCGTCTATGTAAAACCGGGGAGTTTTGTCGGGGCAAAAGCAGGAGTCATTGTCGACCCGGATAATTCCTACATTCGCCTCGTCAATCATTCAAAAACGGTGGCTGCTCACAAAAAAATGACAATTAAGGTCAGCCGTATTCCCGCCAAATATTCCGATACGATTAGGGTGTCGGGTGGGATTCCGAAAGGGGCGCCATCGATACGATTTTATAAAAATGTTTCTCATCCGAGACAATATGCCAGCTCGCTGTTTCGAAGATTTTTTAAGGAACAGGGGATTACCATTCAGGGGCGAAATCGGTATGGTGTTATCCCTTCGGCCGCAAGAGAAATTCTCACCTACGAATCGAGACCGCTCAGCATGATCATTACAGATCTGAACAGAATCAGTAACAATTTTGTCGCAGAACAGATTTTAAAAACAATGGCCGCTGAGCTTAAGTCTATTCCCGGAACAACCGATAACGGGTTAAAGATTCTGGGAGAATTTTTAAAGGAGGCCGGTGTTTCTGGAAACTACCAGTTGGTCAATGGCTCCGGATTATCGCCGGATAATTTGATGACTGCGGCTCAATTCATTGAAGTATTGAAATTCGGCTATCGTAATTTTGAATTTTTCCCGGAATATATGGGTTCGATGGGAATCGCCGGTGTGGATGGAACGGTAAACATGCGTCTGCGAGGCACGATCGCGGCTGGCCGCGTGCGCGCCAAAACAGGGAGTCTTACAGGGGTGTCTGCGCTATCCGGTTATTTAAGCACGCTTTCGAATGAAACATTTGCTTTTTCAATTATCATGAACGACCCGTTCGATCGGAATCAGTTCATGCAGCGCTTTCAGGACGAAATTTTATTGAATCTCTGTGAGCTAAAATGAAATATTTCATATTAGCCGCCTTATTTCTTTTTTTGTTTCTGCCGTATGCCTATACGCAGGGGCTTCACGTGTTACCCCTTCCGACACCGATTGAGAACCTGGAAGCAGTTCCTTCTGTCGAAGAGACTGAAGTCAAAAAGGAAGAAGAGATCGAGGAGGCGCCTCCGACAGAATTCAAACCCCTCGTGCCGCCTGATTTTAGATCACAAAAGGCAATGGGGTACACCCCTGAGGAGACCTTCAGGGTTCCCGAAGGGCTGAAAAAACAGGTGGAATTTTGGAAATCGATCTATCGCGATTACCCGGTCAGCGAATATGTGCTGCATGATGATACGCACATGGTGATTTATAAAACCGTTTATGTGGGGGACATTGAACAAAAAATAAAGGGGTATCGCGAGCAGCGGAGACAGATGCAAAGAAGAATTAATGAACATAAACGACAGCTTCGGGCGCTTTTGAGATCTATTCATGAAAAACAGGGCCGTGTTAAGAAAATGTCTGATGAGGAGAGAAGGATTTTTGAGGCTTTTTCTGACATAGACGAGTCTAAGAAATTTCTCAAAGCGGCAAGAAATATTCGCGCCCAGCTTGGGCAGAAAGAGAGATTTCAGCAGGGGATTATCTGGGCGGGGCGTTATCTCGAGCATATGGAGAAGATCTTTGAAGCCCATGGGGTGCCTCTGGAGCTTACGCGTCTTCCGTTCGTCGAATCATCGTTTAACATAAAGGCGAGATCCAAGGTGGGGGCCTCTGGGATCTGGCAATTTATCCGGTCAACGGGAAAAAGGTATCTTACAATCAATGATGCCATGGATGAGCGAAACGATCCGCTTCAATCAAGCCGAGCGGCCGCGAGATTTTTGAGACAGAATTTTGAACTCTTGGGGCATTGGCCGCTTGCGGTTACCGCATATAACCATGGGCCATCCGGTCTCAAACGGGCTGTTCAGAAAGTTGGATCCACGAATATTGTTGAAATCAATCGGCGATATAAGAGCGGGACATACGGCTTTGCGTCCCGAAATTTTTATGCGTCGTTTCTTGCGGCGCTTGATACCGAGATAAATTATGAACAATATTTTGGTCCTCTTAAAGTTGAAGCCCCGCTGCGGGCGGATGAAATCAAACTTGGCAGGTATGTTGGGATTCATACGCTTGTCAAATACACAGGGCTTCCAAAAGAAGTTTTAAAACGATACAATCCCGCGCTGACAAACCATGTGTTTGCGGGTCGGAAATTGATACCCACGAACTACAATCTTCGTCTTCCGCCGGGAACAAAGGCCTCGTTTTTAGAGGCGATGAACCGCATACCGGACAAGCTTGTGGCGAAGGTTCAGAAAAGGCAGGTTTATCATCGTGTGAAGAAAGGGGATACCCTTTATTATCTTTCCCGCCGCTACAATACAACGGTTCGGAGCATTCGGGAAGCCAATCAGATTTCAAGTCATATTTATGCTGGACAGGTCCTTGTGATTCCGGATTAATAGCCCTTTTATGAAACCTGGTCTTAAATTTCTTCCGATCGGCGGTCTTGGAGAGATCGGCATGAACCTCATGGTTCTGGAGTATGGGGCAGACGCCCTGATTGTTGACTGCGGAGTGATGTTTCCAGAGGCGACCCAGCAAGGAGTCGATTTAATTCTCCCTGATTTTTCCTATTTACGACGGATCAAAAACAAGATTCGGGCTCTATTGCTAACCCATGGTCATGAGGATCATATTGGCGCTGTCCCTTTTTTACTTAGAGAAATCAATCCCCCTGTTTATGGAAGTCCGTTTACGTTGGCTTTGATTGAAGGAAAATTGAAAGAGCACAATATCTCGGCAAAACTTCATCGTGTCTCTCCAAACCATCGTATGAAGGCGGGGGTGTTTCAGATTGAATTTCTTCAGGTCTCTCACAGCATAGTTGACGGGATGGGGCTTGCGATTGAAACACCTGCCGGAATTGTGATTCACACAGCCGATTTTAAAATCGATGATGATCCTTATCACGGTCGCAGGATCACGCTCAGGAAATTTGAGGAATATGGAAAGAAGGGGGTGCATCTGCTTCTTTCTGACAGCACGAATGTGGAACGGGAGGGGAAATCGCTCACAGAAAATCAGATTCATGAAGAAATTTTCAAGCTCTGTAAGCAGGCGCGGGGCCGGATCATTTTTTCTGTCTTTGCAACGAATATCCGCCGGATTGAGCAGGTACTGGATATTGCCCGGCGGTTGAGGCGAAAAGTAGCCTTAAGCGGACGCAGCATTTTAACCAATGTGCCGATTGCCCGGCGGCTTGGGTTTATTTCACCGGGCTCAGCCTCTGTATTGATTGACCTCGATCAATTAGGCCGTTTTAAGGACGAGGAGGTCATTGTGATCTGTACCGGCTCTCAGGCCGAGCATCGGTCTGCGCTCTGGAGGATGTCTGTCGATGAACATCGTGAAATCAAAATTAACCCTCGTGATACGGTCATCTTATCTTCCCGTTTTATCCCTGGTAATGAGCGGATGATCACCCATCTCATCAATAACCTGTCGCGAAAAGGGGCGGAAGTCTTCTATGAAAAAGTGGCGCAGGTTCATGTTTCAGGTCACGCCTATGCGGGAGAGTTGAGACGGATGATTGCCGCGGTCAGACCAAAATTTTTCATTCCGGTTCATGGGGAATTTCGTCACTTGAAGAGACACGCACAGCTTGCAGAGGGGATGAAAATAGCGAGAAATCGCATTTTTATCTGTGAGGACGGGCAAGGGGTTTTATTCTCAGAGGGACGGGCGGAACGCCTCGATCCCCTGGATATCCAGCGCGTTTATATTGAGAGTGAAACATATAAAGAGGTTAGCCCTGTTGTCGTCAAAGAACGAAGGCAGATATCTGAGGGGGGTGTTGTTTTTGTTTTCTTAATCCGCGATAAAAAGAGACGTGAAATTATCTGGGGGCCGACCCTCATCTCAAAAGGGATTATGGATGAAGAAAAGAACCGTGAACTTTTACGACGAATTAAACAGCACCTGTTCAGTTTGGTAAGTGGATCGCCCCTTGATCTTCAGGATCTCGAAGAAGAGGTCCGCATTCACACCCGCCGCTACTTAAAACACGCCGTGGGCAAAAAACCGCTGGTGCTTACTGCGATTGTCGAGCTCTAGGAGTCTGTCGGAGTACTCCGACAGACTCCTAGAGCTTTTTTTCTACTTCTTTTATGTAGTTCGGGACCAGTTGCAATATCTTTGCAATGCCGCTTTTAACAAAATCAATATTGATATCATCATACATATGAATCAACGCATTTCTGAGACCCGCAGAAGGAGCTAAATCATGCGCAAGTTTCTGATCAAGGATTTCCAAATTTCCCATTTCAATAAAACTGTCTTTTAAGCTCTTTGGCGGTCTCCCTTCTTTAAGAACAATCATATGATGATTAATATCACCCATAATTTCTATGACCAGGTGGAGCAATCGCTCAATAGCCAAATGATTCTTATTGATTGTTGCAACATCTGCATCTTTATATTTTTTTAAAAGATCTAAATTCTTAATCAAAAGAGTAAGTTTTCGGCGTGTTATTTCAGGAGACATTTTTTATTCTCTTTTTAAGATATTTTTTTTCATAATCCCTGTACCGCTCGGAATCTAAATAGTCTTTCCAAGCCCGTCCCTGAAATTCCAAAAAAGAATCTTTTTTAGATTCATATATTAATTGGCCTTTGGTTGAAATTTCATATGCCAAAAGGGGATCCATCAAGGGCTGAATCAACACAATATCAATAGATTTATTAAAATGAGGAGTCAACTCTTCATATAGTTTGAGCCTTAAATCGCCCGGAATCGATCTGCCGGCATAAAATGCAAGATCGTAGTCCCTGGAATGTTTTTTAAGTTTTTTGTCGACACCAGATCCAAACCAAACACAAAAATGAAAATGATATTTCCTGCAAATTTCAGAAATTTTTTGTTTTTGTTTTTCTGTCATCGTAATAAAAAATTATAACATTTTTTTATATCTGATTACTAGAGCCTATACTGAATATCATTCAAAAATTTCTCAATACGGAGATTGACGAGTTCGGGCATGTCGACGTGGGCGCAATGGCTTCCCTGCGGCACGCGCATAAATTCTGCGTTTTGGAGCTTCCGGTAGATTGCATATTGGTTTTTGATCGGGGTGATGAGGTCCCTCGTTCCCCCTATGACCAATGTGGGGGCCTCGATTTTCTTTAAAATGTTGTCACCGTCGAATTGACTCATCTCCTGCATGAAATGAAAGAAGGTTTCTGGCGGCTGTTTTGCGACCCCCTCCAGATAGGTTTTGATGTCTTGTTTCTTTGTAAACTGATGATTAAATCCGAAAAGTCCCGTTAAAAGCCGGCTTGCGGCGCTTGGGAGCGTTTTTTTCCAGATTTTGGGGAATTTGTCTGGAAATTTAAGGTAAAAAAGCTTAAGAATCTCAAAGCCTAGCTGTGAAAGATCAGAATTAAACATTGTTTTAAAAGGGTTTGCCGCAGTCCCGCAGATACTAACAAGGCCGGCAATTTTTTTAGGCCAGAGAGCGGCAAATTGCAGAATCACATTGACCCCCATGCTGTGTCCGATGAGGACCGCTTTTTCAATCTTTAATTTTTTCATCACAGCTGCGAGATCGCCACAGCAGCCAACCAATGTCAGTTGTTCAGGATTTTGCGGGCTTTGAGAAAGATTGTGACCGCGGTAGTCGATATGAATAATCTGATATTTTTTGCCGAAGTGCTTCGTCTGATATTTCCATTGGTCTTTATGGCAGGCAACACCATAACAAAAGATGAGCGGCCTCCCACAGCCATTCACCTCATAGGCAATTTTTATTTTGTCATAACTTTGAACATAATTTGTTGTCATCTCTAAAGCCGCGCAGAGTTTGACAATCTAGTGTTGAAACAATATCCTGTCAAGAAAAGCAATGTCCCGATCAGTTAAGGTTTTTTTATTTCTTTTGGTTCTCCTTTTTTTTATATTTGGCGGATTTGTCTGGTATTTTTCCGCCTTTCTTCCGAAGGTTATTGGCCCCCAGCAATATCGGCCGATGGTTATTTCGAACGTCATATCCGCGGGGGGTGAAAAAATTGGTGAATTTTTTGAGCTCAGGCGTGAACCGGTTCCTTTGGAAAAAATCCCCGGCGTCGTTATCAACGCTTTTGTCGCGTCAGAGGATGCGCAGTTTTTTTCACACAAAGGGATCGATCTCAGGGGAATCACACGCGCGTTGATCAAGAATTTTCTTGCGGGGCGTGTGACACAGGGGGGGTCGACTATTACCCAACAGGTTGCAAGAAATCTTCTTCTGACACCCGAAAGAAAGTTGTCCCGGAAAATCAAGGAAGTGATTCTTGCCATGCGCATTGAGCGGGAACTTTCCAAAAAAGAGATCCTTTATCTTTATCTGAATGAAATTTATCTGGGACATGGCGCTTACGGGGTTCAGGCGGCGGCTCAAAATTATTTTGGAAAAAATGTATGGGAACTCAATCTCGCGGAGGCTGCGATGCTTGCCGGTTTGCCACAGGCCCCGTCGCGCTATTCACCCTTGTTGAACCCAAAGTTTGCGAAGGAAAGACAGATTTATGTTCTTGGGCGAATGTTGGACGATGGCTATATATCAAAACTTCAGGCGATTGAAGCGCGCGATCAGATTTTGAATTTTCTTCAAAAGTTTGATTTTAATCTGCGATTTTCCCCCTATTTCGTCGAACATATACGTCAATATCTGACTGAAAAATATGGGTTTGAACGCGTCTATCAGGAAGGATTTCAGATTCATACGACGCTAAACCTTGAATTTCAAAAGGCGGCCAATGTGGCTGTGGAAAAGGGATTGAGAGAACTTGATAAACGGCAGGGATATCGGGGTCCTTTGAGGAGACTTTCTTCGAAAGAGACCCGGGCATTCCTTGAGAATCAATCGAAAACTGAAACATTCGAAGAGGGGAAAATATATGAAGGGGTTGTAACAGAAGTTGATGATGTCAAAAAAAGGATAGGGGTCAGTTTTGGAGATTCAAAGGGGGAGCTCCTGTTTTCCGAAATGCGGTGGGCGAGGCGCCCAAATCCAGATATCTATTATTTGCAGGATCTTATCAGGAAACCCTCGGATGCGCTTTCCAAATACGATCTCGTTCAAATCCGGATCATCGAACTTAAAAAGCCGCCCGGACAGACGCATCTTAGTCTTGAACAGGAGCCGCTGGTGCAGGGAGGGCTGCTTTCTTTCGATGTCCAGACGGGAGCGGTTCGTGCCCTCGTCGGCGGGCTCGATTTTTCAAAGAGTGAATTCAATCGCGCCCTTCAGGGGCGCCGTCAGGTCGGCTCTACTTTTAAGCCTGTTATTTATGGCGCCGCGCTGGAGAAGGGATATACACCCGCCTCAATCATTATCGATTCCCCCATCATCTATAAGGAAATTGAAAAAGAGATTGAAGAAAAATGGAAGCCCAGAAACTTTGGGGAAAAGTTCTTTGGCGATACGACTTTTGCCAATGCTTTGGCGCTGTCAAGGAATATTGTTACGATTAAGATCGCTCAGGATATAAAAATCGACACCATTGTTTCTTTTGCCAGGCGATTGGGGATTGAATCCCCCTTGATTGAGGATCTTTCGATGGCGCTCGGCTCGTCGAGTCTTACGCTGGATGAGATGTGCCGGGCTTTGGCGATTTTTGCGTTCGAGGGAAAGAGAGTAAAACCCTATTTTATAACAAAGGTTTTGGATCGGGAGGGGCAACTCATTGAAGAGTTTGAACCCCCCCAAAAACCTGAACAGGTCATCAGCCCTCAGCTTGCGTATCTTATGACACATCTTTTGAAAGGTGTGATCCAATTTGGAACTGGAAAAAATGCAAAGGATCTAAACTGGTCTCTCGCTGGAAAAACAGGGACTACGAACGATTATGCCGATGCCTGGTTCATTGGATATAATCCTGATATTCTGACGGGTGTTTGGGTCGGTTTTGATGAGCGAAAGAAGCTTGGAGAGTATGAAACGGGGAGCCGCTCAGCGCTGCCGATCTGGAAAGAATATATGGCGTATGCGCTGCAAACCATGTCCAAGAGGGATTTTCAAATTCCTGACGGAATTGTCTTTGTAAATATAGATCAAAAAACAGGGAAGCTTGTAACCCCTGAGACAAAATTCCAGCTTTCTCAGGCCTTCATTGAAGGGACAGAACCTAAATTCACCCCGGAATCTCTCGAAAAACAAGAACCGACCCGGGAAGAGGAGGAAGAGTTTTTCAAGGAGTAGTCGCAAGCTCATTTCGGAACGAAATGAGCGCGCAGTATGAACGTAAGACAGACCAGCTCTTAGAGCTGGTCTGTCGACCTAAGAGCATTTAATACCTGCTGATAGACAACATCTGGCGCTAATTCGCTGAGGCAGATCCGGTTTTCACAGAGAGGCTGGCGGTAATTTTGATAGCAGGGACGACACGGCGTCTGATGGTAGAGGGGTATTTGATTAGTTGTTTCTGAGTAGGGGCCATACATCTTTTGACTGACAGGGCCGTAGAGAAGAATCGCTTTGCAATCAAGTGCCGTTGCCAGATGAAGGGGGCCGCTTTCGTTTCCAATAACCAAATGACTCGATTTCATCAATGCGGCAAGTTGATGGAGATTTGTTTTTCCACAAAGATCAATACAGGGTTTGAATGTGAGCCTGGAACAGAGAGGTTGATCGGCTTTGGCGCCAACAAGAAATAATCTCGCGTTTAAAGACGAGATCAATTTTGAGATTAGGTTTGAGAAGTGTTCGGGCGGCCATTGTTTATAATTTGCGTTTATTCCCCAGCTTGCCCCCCCTCCGGGAACGATGAGGATAATCAACTCTTTTTCAGAAATAGAATATTGCTGAAAAAGGGATTTTAGCCACAAAGATTCTTTTGGATCCGGGTAGAAATGAAGCCGCTTTTCGAAATGCTTTGAATCTATTTCAAGGAATTTTAAAAGTTCATAATAATGTTCAACAACGGGTCTTTCATTTTCAAAAGGATTCGAAAGCTCTTTGGGGATTCTATAATTGAAAAAGCGTCCCCTGCTTCGGTATTGAAAACCAATTCTTATTGGAATTTTCCAGAAAAATTTTGCCAAAAACGCGTATTCGTCGGTGTTTGAGAAATCGAGCATCAGATCAAAATTCTGTTTTTTAAGGTGTTTATGCAGCTTTATATAGGAAAGCCATCTTTTGGCCAAAGGCAATGAGTGGAAATAGTCTTTGTTGTATTCGAAAATGTTATGAACATCGGGGTTCAGATGAAAGACTTCTTTCGTTCTTGAACCGATAAGAATGTCCAAAAGGGTATCGGGATAAACTTTTTTCAGCGTGCGGATCAGCGGGGTTATAAAGAGTGAATCCCCGATTCCATAAGGATTAACCAGCAGGATTTTTTTGATATTTTTGAGTCGCATGAAACACTTCCTCAACTTTTGTCGCTTTTAGGCAATCAAAGTCGATTTTACAGTAATGGGCAAGACAAGGATGACAGCCGATGTCTTTTTGAAGAATCGTATTGTTCCCCTTTAAAGGGGCCCAACGCTTCGGTCCAAGGCCGGCAAGAGATCTTCCGAAAATAATAATCGCAGGCGTATTGACGAACGAAGCAAGATGAACCGGCCCCGTGTCGTTTGTGATATGCAAAAAGGCTTTTTTAAACAGGGCTGTCAGTTCATTGAGATTGAATGATTCAGCCGCAATGGTTAATGGAATCCCACTAAGCTCTTTTACCCGTTCGCAGTCTATCTGCCGGCCGATCAAGATGATATCAAGATTCAGTTTTTCATAAATAAGGTTTGCAAGCGTTGCAAAATTTTTAGCAGGCCATATTTTTGAAGGGCAGCTTGCTGAAACATTGAAAACAACAAATTTTTTATCGATTTGGCGTATTTTTAAAAAAGAGGCGATTTTTTTTTCATCTCTTTCGGAGACAGCGGCAAAGATATTGCGGGGCTCCCGAGTTTGGGGGGGGGTGATGCCAAGAAAAGGCAAAAAGTCTTCATTGTAAAATGCTTCTGATTTTTCCCCTTTGTATTTTTCGTCCTTGAGGCGGATGGTGAGCAAATAGGGGGTTTTACGGCTGTAGCCAATCCTTTTGGGAATTGCGGCAAGGAATATCATCCAGTTGGCGCGATTGTTGGGGTTAAAGACAACGGCCGCATCGAACCTTTTTTTCCGAAGCAGAACGGCGAAAAGGAGAGTTTTAAAAATACTTTTATGTTTTTTTTTCCGGTCATAAACAATGACTTCGTTTAAATAGGGATTTCCATGAACGACCGGTTGCGCGAGCGGCGTTGTCATAAAGGCAATGTGGGCTTGAGGATAGTGATGTCGTATTGTTTCAATGATGGGGGTCGTCAGGAGAACATCCCCCAGACGATCCGTTCGAATCAGTAAAATCTTAAGCATTTAAAATTCCCCAATTTTCAATGGTTTGAAAAACTTCTTCCGGTAATAAATCATTGAGACAATGCCGATGCGGGCATGATTTGTCAGCGCAGGGATATGTTTTGCAGCCGGGATTTTTCCAGATAATTCTAGAAACCCCTTTTCCTCTCGGGCCGTTCAGTTCTGGCGAGGTTGGGCCATAGAGGGGCAGATGTGGGGCCCCGACAGCCGCCGCCAAATGCATCGGTCCGGTATCTCCGGCAACCACCAAAGAGGCGTTCTTTAAAATGTTTGCGAGTTCTATGAGAGTTGTCTTTCCACAAAGATTCACGCATTTTTGCTTCATTTGAGATTCAAGCGTGGACGCCAAAGATTTCTCCGAATGAACACCGGTAATGACGATGTTTGTCTGATATTTTTGGGAAAGGCGATCCCCAAGTCTTGCATAATAATTTGTTGGCCATTTTTTAGGTTCCCAGTTTGAGCCTGGATGAAAAACAACATAAGGTCCCGGAATGTGACTATCCTGAAATGGGGGAACAAAAGAGTAGTCGTCACAAACAGGTTCAATCCCATAGTTCTTCATAAGTCCAAGAAGATAATCCATCTTGTGAAGAGAATTGCCGGGTTCGGGAATTGCGGTTGTGAGAAACTTCGATCTCCGATTGGTGTTGTATCCAATCCTTTCCATGACCCCTCCCCATTTAAAAATCCGCGCCCGGGTTTTTGAACGATGAAATAGAAACCCGATATCCCATCTTTGGGAGCGAAGATGACGAATCAGCTTTATTTTTTGATACGGGGATCTGTCATTACGCGCGATGATTTCGTCAATGAATGTCTGTCCTTTAAAGAGATCGCGATAGGCTGATGGAATGATACAGGCGATATGACTCCCCTTATAATGATGTCTTAGGGCGCGAAGATTTGGAATAGAGAATAAAATATCGCCCAGCCAATTAAGATTAAAAACAACGAGATAGGTCTTCATCGATTTGTTAAAAAAAGGGATTTTCGGATCTCCCTCAGATGATATTTTAACTTTCTCAATGCCGGATAGTAGCCTGAGCTTGTTAACCAAAACACCCATAAGTTCTTTGAAGAATTTGATATTCTCACCCTTTTGAAGCCATAACGGTCATTAAGAACCAGGTTTTCAGCTGGATCTCTTGAAACACTCGCTGAAACAGCGGCTAAATAATTCATTCGTTTAACTTCTTCCACCACGATTTGATTATAGGCGCCGGATGGATAGGCAAAAATGGGGGAGATGGAGCGAAGCCGGGCGTTCATGAGACGATGGGCATTGTAAATCTCTTTACGAATGTCTGCCCTCTTTATTTCTGTGAGATTTGGATGGGAAGTTGTGTGATTTCCAAACTGAATGTTATGAGACGCCATTTCAGAGATTTGGTTCCAGTTGAGGTAACCGTTTGCCCCAATTTTCCCCGCTATCAGAAAAATGGTCGCCGGGAATTTAAATTTTTTAAGGACGGGATAGGCATATATATAATTATCTTCATATCCGTCATCAAAGGTGATCGCGACCGATTTTTCGGGAAGCGGTTTATTTTTGAGAATAAGTAAAAAAAGCTGATCAAGCGGTAAAACCCGATAATTTCTTTTTTTCAGGAATGCCATCTGTTTTTCGAAATAAGCGAGATCGACAACGAGCTTTGACTGATTCCCCCCTTTTGGCAAAACATGATGATACATAAGAATAGGGGGATGATAGCCATCGGAATAAAGAAACGCGGCCACAATCAGGGCAAGAGAAAAAAGGGAAATTAAAGTTGCCGAAAGAATTTTTTTAAATAACGGTGTCATATATTTTTGAAACCTTCTCAGCCATCTTTTCAAACGAAAATCTCTCTTTCACAGTCTGAGAGGCTGCCTCGCCGAGTCGCTTTCTCAATGCCTCATTTTCAAGCAAATTTTCTATTTTTTCCACTATTTGTTCTTTGGAGTTGTTGGTTGAAATAAGGCCGTTTTTATTATTCTCGATAAAATCTGTCATCCCCCCTTTTTGGCAGGCAATTACAACCGGTTTTTCCATCGCCATCGCTTCGAGCAATGAAATTCCAAATCCTTCAGCCCCGGCAAAGAAAGTAACATAAATATCTATTAAAGAAAAAATCAGCCTGGGATCTTGTATCGGAGGAAGCATGAACACAACTCCTTCCAGTTTTAAAGCCCGGATTTTTGCGAGAATCGCCTCTTTTTGTTTTCCTTCGCCAACCATCAGCAGTTGAACCCTCTTTTTTTTATTGAGGTGAGAGAGAATATCCAAAAGTTCCAGATGTCCTTTTTCAATCGCAAGCCTTGCAACAATACCGAGTGTTGGAACATCTTTGAGCCCGATCTTTTGTTTAAAACCTTCTTTTTCGGCTTCTGAAACGGCTTGAGGATGGAATCTCTCTGTGTCTAGACCAAAATGAATGGTTGAGATCTGTGTGGGTGAACGGAGATCCAGTTTCATGAACTCCTCCTTAACAGATTCTGATATGGCCAGGGTATGGGAACCGAGGCATGGAAATAATCTTCTCCCCAAACGATGATGTTGATAGTAACCGTGAGAAGTGATGACATAGGGGATTTTAAGAGAGCGGGAGAGAAAGTGAGCGAGCCATTTGGTAACCCGCGTATGCGCATGGATCATGTCCCATTTTTCCACCCGGTGGAGTTTTCTTAATTTAAGATAAGACCAGACTACTTTTGGACTCAGCTCATTCTTTGTTGTTATTGGAATGAAGTGCGTTTTTATCTGACTTTCTTCAAAGCTCTTCTCTATTTCTCCCCCGGCAGAGGCGACTTGAGGTTCAAGACCCATTTTTTTAAGCCCGCGGCAAAGATAATAAATATGCGTTGTAATGCCTCCAATGTTTAGATGCGAGGTGAGATGGAGTACTTTCAAAATATCCGCCCTAAGAGTTCTTTTTGTTTTTCGATGACGAGATCCGGCTCTATTTTTTTCATGCAGATGAAATCATGATTGCAATAAGATCTGTAACACGGTCCGCAATCAACTTTTTGTTGCAGGAATATGGTTTTTTCCCCGGGGGGGAGATGTCTTTTGGCATCTGTCGGGCCAAATAACGCAATGGTTGGCGTGCCAAAAGCTCCCGCAATGTGAAGAGGGGCCGAGTCTGTGGAAACAAAGAATGAACAACGCTGAATGAGGGCTCCGAGTTCACGCAAGGTTGTTTTTCCAACCACTGAAAAGAGAGGATATTGGCTCAGCAAAAGAATTTCGTCCGCAAAGCTTCTTTCTTTCGATGATCCGGTTAACACCAGTTGCCATTTGGCATATGTATGAATTTGGCGGGCAAATTCACAAATATGGGAGGCTGGCCATCGCTTCGTTACCCAACTTGCTCCAATATTCATTCCAAGAATGGGGCGGCTGATATCGATGCCGCTCTCCAATAGAAGTTTTTCAGCATTTATTTTATCTTTCTCTGTTGTCCAAAATTCGAGATGATCGTTTTCCAATCGAATGCCAAGCAGCTTTAAAATCTGAAACTGGTGCTGAACGGGAGGGGATGGTTGTTTCGCTTGAAAAGATGGCGCTCTATGGTTCAGGCATGGCCATCCCCATTTTCTTTGAAATCCATAACGGTTTGGGATGCGGCTCAAAAAACCAACAAGGTGTGTCCAGCGATTGTTTTGAAAATCAACTGAAATGTCAAAAGCGCGAGATGATAATTTTTTTATAATTTGAGGCAAATTTTTCCAGTAGGCTTTCTTATCAATATATAAAATCTCATCAAGATAGGGACAAAGTTCGACAATTTGGCGGGACTCGAAGTCTGTCATCAATGTGATTTTTCCATCCGGAAAATGTTTCCGGATAGCCCGAATGCTTGGTGAGATGAGAATAAGATCCCCAAGTGAACTCAATTTGAAAATGAGAATTTTTTGCCCGCCAAGTTTCAACCTGTCAGGTTTTAGCCTGACAAGTTTAAGATAGACTGCTTCTGTTTTCTCAACCATCTGGGATTTTGAAAATTCCTTTTCAACTTTAAGACGCGCTGCCCGGATCATGCGAGATGTCTCAGCATCGTCGCTAAAGACTCTTTGAATCGCGGCTTTGATCTCTTTAGGATGTCCAGCCTGAAAGAGGTGGCCGGTTATCCCCTCTTCAATAATTTCCTGAGCCCCTCCGAGCCTGCTTGCGACAACAGGGACGCCGGCCGCCTGGGCTTCAATGACGACGCGTCCAAAAGATTCGGGGTAGGTTGAGGGGAAGACGAGAAGATCAATTTTTTTGAGAAGGTCAGCGATATTTTCCTGATGACCCAGAAAGGCAGCGTCATTTTTTAAACCGAGAGAGTCTCTCATCTCTATCAGTTCTTCATAATAACGATCGGGATAATGATCAGGCGCTCTGTTATCGCCGATGATCCATGCTGAAAAATCGCCCCCCTCTTTTTTTAGCAGAGAGAGCGCCTTCAAAAAATCTTTGTGTCCTTTAATAGGGGTGAGTCTTCCAATCATGGCGATGATTGGCTTTCTTGGCGGCTCTCTTAGTGGTTTTCTGGGCTCAAACGGATATTTTTGAAGATCGACCCCCCTGGGAATCAGAACTATTTTATTTTCTGAAACATTAAAATCTTCCCGCATATGTTTTTCGATTGTTCTGGAAGGGACGATGACAGCGTCTGCCCATCCCATGACCCGGCTTCCAAAATGAGTTTGATAATAACCGTGACAGGTTGTAATCCAGATGATTCTTGTTTTGAGGGCGGCAAAATAGGTGATCCAGGCGGGGACGCGGCTTCGGGCATGAATGATATCTGGCGAATTTTTTTCAATATGACGCGCAAGCTTTAAGCTCATTCTGAAGATTGTCCACGGATTTTTTTTATGAACAGGCCATTGAAGGTGGCATATTCCATTCTGATCGAGGAGTTTCACCCCTGGCCCCCCGTTTGAGATGACAATAACCTCATGTCCCCGCGCTTTGAGCGATAACGAAAGATCGATGGTTCCTGTTTCCACCCCCCCCTCTTTGAGCGCCGGGAGTATTTGTATAATCTTCATAATAGAGTCTTCTTCAATGCTTCTTGAATAATGAGGCGATCCTGAAGGGGGCATACAGCTGTTCTATTAGATAAGGCAGATAAGGTATGGATAACGACCTCTCCAAGCGTCTCTACCGAAGCTATGGATATATGGCCTCCCCGTTCGAGCGCTTGGATAAAATGCCTCTGCTTTTTCTTTAATCCCCCTCTTTTATTCATTTTTAAAACAATGACCTTCTTTCCCGAATTCGCCGCGTCTGAAATCATCGATATGGAATCTTCAGTTACGAGAACCCACTTACTCAGCCCAAGCATTCCCGCCACGCAATCTTTGGGATTTTCTCTCCAAATAGTGAGGAGTTTGCAATGCGGATAAATTGAAAAGGCTTGTTTTAACGCAATATCCGCTTCTTTCGGTGTTCGTCGGGAAGTTGTGATGAGGAGGTCAAAATTATTTGACTCACAAAGCTCTTTTAGTTTTTCAATCAGTAAAAATATTTTCTTAAGGTCAAAACGATATTTTGAAGTATCCCCTCCGATGAAGACGCTCCCAATCTTTTGAAGACGCTCTTGGTCTCTTAATTCAAGCGCGGGCCCAAGTTTTTCTGATTCTTCCCGCAAAAATGCCTGAGAGATGATCGTCGGCGCCCCCACGGTTGTTACCGTGTTTGGAAATTTTTTTGGCGAATCGTGCTGAGGTATGATTCTTAAGCTATATCGCTTTTGCCCCCCGCCCGGGGGCTTCATGATTACAACGCTTTTTGCAGAAAGCATTTCTGAAGCGAAGAGATTTGCCACAGCAGTGCGAGCCCCGGTTGAGATGATCATTTTCGCAGGGCCATTCAAAATGGAATTGAAAGTTTCAGATTTTAGAAACCATTTCAAAAGGGAGCCCGTTTTTTTACCCATTTTTTTAAAAGAGAAGTAGCTTGCCAATGTGAGCAATAATCGTGCGGCAAAAAAGCTATAATTCACTGGAACCACACGGGACTTCCCCCCTTCAATCCAGGACGCCACCGCAAGCGACTGTTTGAGATGCCCCATTTTTCCATCGCTTAAAATGAGGATCGGAATTTTCGAATCACTTCTTTCCATACAGTTTCAACCGGAATGTCTGACATTCCGTCCCCCTGAATGATGGTATGCCTGTTTTTCCCTTGCCGAGACCAGGGCCCCCATCGCTGGGGGCTGCTCCCCCCCCCGAATAACACAATCGTTTCAGTCTGGAAAGCAGCCGCAATATGCACAGGACCGCTATCGTTCGATAATAAAAGTTTTGCTTTCTTAAGCAGGGCTGCCAGTTGTCTAAGGGTCAGCATGCCAACAAGATTTTTTAAAGATCGCTGATCCGTTTTTGAAAGAATTTCCCTTGAGGCTTCTTCTTCCTGACCCCCAATCAATATAATTTCAAGCAGATTTCCGGATGCCAGATTCCACTCTGTGAGACGATTGAGAAATTCAGCCCACATCTGCATTGGCCACTCCTTTTTGGGATCGGTTGTGAAGGGATGGATAACTATCCACCCCTTTTCAGAAAATATCCCGTAGGCCTCTATCAATTCCATGAAAGATTTTTCTTCGGGAGGGGTCAGATAAATCATATAACTATTTTCTGAAAAGGGGTCTCTTAATTTTGCCCCGATCAACGATACCAGATCCAGATTATATTCGACTTCATGTCTGTTATTTTTTGCTTCCCTGTCTTGAATCGTATGCGTAAGCAAAAATCCCCACTTTTGGTTGTATCCAACACGATAGGGTATTCGGAGCAGCGCTGTTAATAAATGAAAATATTTATGAGGATTCGAGACGATCACAAGATCAAATTTTTCTTTGTTGAGCCTCTGGAATAAAAAGAACCACTCCTTTTTCGAACGACGGGGGGGCATGCGAAATGGGATCGACCGCTCAATATCGGGATGGTAAAGGATTAATTCTTCAACATTTGGGTCGACGACAACAGAAATTTCAGCTGAAGGAAAAGTTTCTTTAAGCGCGTGAATCGCGGGTAAGTTCAACAGGAAATCACCTATGCGGTCTGATCTTATGAAAAGTATTTTTCGAATATCCATATATTGCGTTACCGAAGTAAACTATCTGGCTTTTAGTTTTTTGGCTTCTTCGATCATCACAGGGAGGGCCTTGAGTAGATCCCCTACAATTCCGTATGTTGCAACTGAAAAAATAGGGGCATCGGCATCTTTATTTATTGCAACAATGACTGAAGATTTTTTCATGCCGGCGAGGTGCTGAATAGCCCCCGAAATGCCGCATGCAATATAGAGGGAAGGGGAGACGACCTTTCCTGAGCTGCCGACTTGGCGATCGCGATCGACCCATTCGTTATCGACAACAGGGCGGGAGGCCGCGTATTCGCCGCCCAGCGCTTCGGCGAGTTCTTTAATCAGATGAAAATTTTCTTTTTTTCCGAGTCCCCTCCCCCCCGACACAATGATTTTTGCTTTTGTGAGATCTACCGAGGCCCTCGGAGCTTCTTTAAAACCCAAAGATTGGTAACGGATCTTTAGCTCTGAAAGATCGCAGGCAAAGGGTTCAATTACGGAATTTCCTTTTTCTTCGAATTTTGGAAAAGCTCCTCGTTCCATAGTGATGATGAGAGGCGAGGTATTCAGCGTAACCTTTGCCTGTAATTTTCCGTTGTAAACAGGGCGTCTGAAAATCAGTTTCCCCCCCTCAATGTCACATCCTTGGGTCGCTGAAAGGGCGCTGACTCTGAGAGAGGCCGCAAGTTTTGGAGCGATATCAGCCCCCCAGGGCGTATGGGGGAAGAGGAGGGCTTTGGGTTTTTTTTCAGAGACAAGTTTTTTTAGCGCAAGAGCCGTTGCATCGGGAGAGTATGTTTTGAAGTGTGGAGATTCAAGAGTGAATACCCCGTCAATAGCGCGTTGAGAGAGCGATTGTGCCAGGGGCTGAGGCTGGTCCGAAAGAACGACGGAAAATATCTTTGATTGAAGAGGGGCCGAGAGTTTGTTCGCAAAGGAAAGAAGTTCGAAACTCACCTCGTCAAGTTTCCCATTTTTATGCTCAGACAATGTAAGAATCATATTATGTTATCCAAACTGCAATGGTTTGCTTTTGGGTGAGCCCAAAAGCAAACAGCTGTCATATGACTTTTGCCTCTTCTTTAAGACGACGCATCAGCTCTTTTGCGGCAGCGGCCTCATCCCCCGTTATCATCTGTGCCCCTTTACCAGATTCCGGATGAAAGAGTTTGAGAATTTTAAGCTGGGAACCTTGTTTTCCGACTTCCTGAGGGTTCATTCCAAGATCAGCGCATTTTAAATCTTTAATTTCCTTTGTTTTTGCTTTCATGATCCCCGGGAGCGTTGGATAACGGGGGACATTGATTCCTGTCTGAATGGTAAAAACGGCTGGAAGATCGCACAGAACCTCTTCTAAAATGCCCCCTTCAAGCTCTCTTATGACCTTTGCCTTTTTTCCACCGTCAGTGATTTCCAAATGTGTCAGGATAGAAGCGTGTGGAAGATTCAAAAGCTCAGCCATCATAATGCCGGTTTGCATGTTGAGACCATCTTCAGACTGAACACCGGTTAGGATGAGATCAGATGAAACCGACTCTGCCGCTTTTGCAAGCGCTTTAGCTGTTACGAATGCGTCAGACTGCGCGAATACCGGATCATTAATATGAATAGCCCGGTCAGCCCCCATTGCCAGCCCCTTTCGAATCGTCTGCTTGGCCGAATCGGGCCCCAATGTCAGTAAAATGACCTCCCCCTGAAATTTTTCTTTTAATTTCAGCGCTTCCTCTATTGAACACTCGTCAAAGGGGTTCATTTTATAAATAAGCCCATCCGGTTCAATCGCCGTCTGATCCGCGTTGAGCCTAAAATGCGCCTCCATATCGGGCACTTCTTTGAGACAAACAACTATTTTCATGATCGACTCATTTCTAGCGAATCAACTTTTTTAAGTCAAGGCTGAGATGAGGGAGATGAAGAGGAGAGTTTTCGACCTGCTTCGCTGATTAGATTTACGCACTCGCGCAATTTTGCCACTGCCTGGAAGGCTGTTACTTTTTCAGAGGCAGCTTGTTGTCTCTTTTGTGCCTCCAGACGTTCCTTTTCCGCTAGCCTCCATTTTTTAATTAATTCTTTTGATCTGCGTTCATTAAAGGGATGCGCAAAAAGAGAGCTTGAATACGCTTTATGGGCATCAAACCAGAGTCTGTCTGCCTGAGTAAATTCCTCTTTGGCTTTCTCGAAATCCTGATTTAATTTTTCAGCTTTTCGGGTGATCTCACGGTGCGCATCGAGAGCGTATCCTTTGGCCCGTTCATAAGCCTCACGCGCTTCTTTATAGGAGGCCTTCGATTTGACATCCTGAGCCGTATCTCTCAAAGGGGAATCTGTCGCCATCCATCTTGTTTTTTCAGCCTGCCTTGCTTCTTGTCTCAACTGGTTCCACGTTGTTTCCAGTTTAAGAATTTCTCTGTCCAAGCTCTCTATTTTTGAAGACATCTCGTTATGTTTTGTCTCTGCGTTGCGAAGAACGGCTGAAGCATTTTCGAAAGCCTTTTTCGCCGTTGTCGCTTCCCGTGACAAATCAGGCGGCACCTTATTTCTATAAGAATACCACTGCTCCCGGGCAAGCGTCTCTTCTTCTTTTTTTTCCTGCAATTTCATCCACGATTCTTTATATTTCCGAAAGACTCTGCGGCGTTCTTCTACTTGAGCGTTGTATTTTTCTTTGGCCTCTGCCGCTTTGGCTTTCAACGCTTGCACTTCAGCCTTGCTGGGCGCCGGTTGTTTCCGGGTATCCCCAGTATTCGGTGAGGCACTTTGCAAGGTGCGCGCTTGATTCATTGCCTCATCACCCTGCTGCAAAGCGATTTTGGCTTTGTTTATGAGTGCGTCTTCACTATTGGCATAAATGGAGAGGCTGTTTAATAGAATTACTTCTGCGCCAAGGACCAAAACAATAACAAAAACCTTCGCGCCATAAAGTTTTGTTTTCATCGGCTGGCTTAAAACATAATAGCAGATTTTCTCACGGGGACACAAAGAAAAAATAACATTCACAATGTAAGGATCGCCCTACGAAGGAAGGCTTCTTTCGATTTCAGCGAGAAGCGTAGGTTTAAGATTTTTGAGAAGCATCTGTTGGCTTGTGGGTAGGAATCTCTTTAGCTCGCTTTTGATATCCAGCTTTTGCTGTTCGATGGCCTTCAAAAGTCGGGTTTTTAGAGTTTTGTCCTTCGAAAAGGTTTCCTTGAACGCTATCCGGCTTCTCAAAATAAAGTAAAGGTCGTAGAAATCACGAGCTTTGGCCCGAGTTAGACAAGCCTGAATCTTTTCGCCGACCAATCTTTTTTCATCGAGATGCATCAAGGTATATGCAGGCGCTAAGTCCGATTGGATAAGAGCCGCGACTCCCGCTTCTTTGGGTTCTGTCCTGAGCGACACTTCAATCTGAATTCCGCTCTCATATTCATCCGTTTGGAAATGAAAAATGGCCAGATATCCTCCGGATGTTTTCTTTGATTCTTCAATATCCGTTTTAATTCCTTCGCTTTCGACCTTTTCCAAAGCAGCTTCCATCAAGGATTCGATTTGAGAAATCGAGATTTTGGAGCCCGTAAAATCAAGGTCTTCGGAGAAACGAGGACTTCGCCACACAAGTCGAAGGGCTGTGCCCCCTTTAAAGAGAATGCCTGCTGATTTCTTTTCCTGATAAAGAAAAGAAAGAAAAAGATGCTGAACGTATTCCCTTACGATGTTATCCATCGTCGTTTGGCAGCGATCCGAAAGTTGTTTAAGAATTCGTGCTTCGATCACAGGATGCTCCTTACAAGTTTGGTGAGGCTTTTCCTTTTAAAGAGAGAAGCATAAGAAAGGGTTGATTTCTTTTTGATGTTTCGGAGATTTAGTCTCTCGTTCAGCGTTCTTCGTTTCAAGTCTACGAAATAAAGATAGTCGACCAGCGCCTTCTCGGGCTCCGCGATGAGAATTGTCCATGCCCCTTTTTTTTCCAATTTGTAACCTCGATAGGCTTCTTTCTTGATCCGGTAATATTCATAGGATTTTCCCTGAACCGTAAATTCTCTTGTAATCTTAGACGTTGCGGAAGTAATCGTGTAGACGGATTCAGGAATAACTCGATAGTGGGCAAGCGCGTATTCAAAAGAAACATACGACGGAAGATATAAACGATTGGCGATTTCAAGCTCCGCTGGAGGCTCCGATTTAAGGACGTAAAGACCGTTACGAAGCTTAATAAATAAGTCCACCTGATGGTCCTTGATAAACTCTTGGGAAGCTCTTAAGGTAACCGAAAAAAGGCGACGGAACTCCTCCGGTGAAAAGAGACGGATCCTCTTTTCCTTCAATGTTTCCTGGACCTGAATAGGTTTCAGTTTTCGCGTCATATAGCGTTAAAAGTGAAATGCACGATCCTTCGCTGCGCTCAGGATAGTTTTTGTGCTTTTCGCTCACAAGATCCTTCGCTGCGCTCAGGATAGTTTTTGTCGCGAAAAGCACAAAAACTAATTATAGCTTATTTTAGGCCAGATTCAAGGCAAGAAATATTCCTTGACCGGAATGTATTATTTTAATATGTTTTATATCACTAGATGAGGTATTGGTTTGTAATAACCTATCTGTTTCTGATCGTTTTAAAATCGTCGTATGTTTTTGCCAAAACTCCTCACGCCAATATAACGACGCTCCACTTTAAAAACTCTAAAATTGAGACCCAAAAAATAGCGAGGCTTTTGGAAGAATGGGCAATGCCAATTGCAATACTTCCAGTCGAGCCTTCTTACTATATTGTCCAATATTCAGCGGCTTCTTTTGAAATCCGTAACGATCTTGAAAAGATTTCCGAGATCGTCCGCTATATTCCGGATCGTGGTTATATCATTCATCTCTTGGGAAGTTTATCCGATTTGGAGCAGATTCCTGGAATTGAATGGTTTGGGCAATATCATCCCTATTTGCGGGTCGAAAAAGGGCTTTTGAGCGACTCTAAAAACGGGGAGATTGAACTTGAAATCGCGCTCTTTCCACGTTCGGAAACTGAAAAAGTGATCGGTCAACTGACGTCGATAGCGGAAGTGTCGGTTCTCGATACGTCAGCCGCGATGATCAGGGTTCGCACAAAAAGATCGGAGATTCCGAAACTTGCGTTGGTGAATGGGGTTGAATGGATTCAGAAGGCAAAGGAGCCTTCGCTTGTGGATGGGATTAAAATCGCAGATGACATTTCATTGGCGGATTCATTGCTTTCAGATTCAGATGATTTTGAAGTATTTCAGGGATTTGCTTCGGGGGCAAAAGCGCTCAATCCCGATCGTCTCTATGAAAGGGGAATCCGCGGTTCTTCTGAATTAATTGCCGTTGCAGATTCGGGATTAGATCAGGGGAAGATGGAGGCGATTCCGCGGGATCTTTCGGGGAGGATCCGAAATGTTCAGTCGTTAGGGAGGTCTGCGACTCAGGAATGGGACGATCCGCTCGGGCATGGAACGCATGTGACAGGGCTTCTTGCGGGGAATGGCGCCGCTTCAGGGGGGAGAGTGCGCGGCGTTGCCTACGAGGCGGAGATTACGTTCCAGTCACTTTTTCGATGGAGAAATATCAATGGGGAACGGGAGGAACGGGGGGAACGGGTAAAGGGGATTGCGCTCCCTTCATCGATTGGCCGCCTGTTTGAAAGACCCTACCAGGAAGGGGCGAGGGTTCATACCAATAGCTGGCAGCTCATCGGATTTTCAAATTATGGTATTCAAGAGTCGGGTTTGGACAGCTTTGTCTGGAAATATCCGGATATGGTGATTGTTTTTGCCATGGGGAACAATGGTGTCGATCTCAATGGCGATGGATGGATTGATGAGCATTCGCTTTCCATTCCCGCTGATGCCAAGAATTGTATTGCCGTGGGGGCATCTGAAAATCTTATTTTAAGAGGGGGGATCCAGAGACCGTGGGGAATACTTGGCACGTTCGGCGCAAGAAAGAATATTTGGGGGGCGAATCCGATTAAAAGTGATTTTCCTTCAAATAACCTGAATGGAATTGCCGCATTTAGTGGAAGGGGGCCGACTGCCGATGGTCGTATTAAACCCGATCTTGTAGCCCCTGGGACAAACAATCTTTCATTGAGATCGCATGCGCGGGACGCGGATCCAAAAGAATCGTGGGGAATTTTTAATGGGGACTATCTATTCAATGGTGGAACAAGTATGGCAGCGCCTCTCGTTGCCGGAGCCGCAGCGCTTGTTCGTCAATATTATAGAACTGTTGAAAAGCGCGAGATCGTAAGCAGCGCGCTTGTGAAGGCAGCGCTGATCAATGGGAGCGTTGATCTTTATCCGGGGCAGTTCGGGGGCTTTGATGAAATTCCCACAAAAAGACCCAATAGCCATGAGGGATGGGGGAGGGTTAATCTGGCATCCCTTTTTTCTGAAGAAGGAATACATTCCGTGGATGATCTATCTGGCCTCAAAGAAGGTGAATCCAAAGAATTTGTTATATCCATTGTCGATGAAACCTCGCCTCTGCGTGTGACTCTCGTCTACAACGACTATCCGGCGAGCCCCTCCGCATCTCGGATTTTGGTGAATGATTTGGATCTCTCTGTTCTGAGTCCCCACAACGCCGTTTATTTCCCGAACAGAAAAAAAGGGAAAGATCATCTGAACAATGTTGAGCATATCGATATTGAGGAGCCGATGCTCGGCGACTATCGCATCCGTATAGATGCCTCATCTGTTCCGCTTGGAGACGAATTCGGAAGACAGCCGTACGCGGTTGTGTTTTCGGGGGGGATGAAAGTCAAAGAAAGGGAATTTTTTTAAGGAGGTGGATGTAGAGAAGTAGTTAATAACCGTCATTATCCGTCGTTCGATAAGGAGAAAGACATGAGAGCCAGACAATGTGTGGTTGTTTTGGGTTTTCTCAGTATGGTAGTGACATTTGCTTTTGCGACTTCTTTTGCATTTGGCGCAGTTGAGACTCAAACGCAAATCCTGTTTAAAGGGGAGGTTATCGATACAGCCATTCATCTGCCGAAGGCAATTCCAGCGGCATCGCTCCTCACAGATCGCAAGATCTATCTCGTCATTCAGTTTCGCGACCTTATTCATGAAAAAATAAAAAAAGAGATCAAGGGGCTTGGGGTGGAGTTTTTGAGCTATATTCCCAATCAAGCCTTTGTGATTCGGGCCTCTGAACGGGTGTTGCCGGTGCTATCCCAACTTCAGATCATTCAGTGGATTGGGGATTATACGCCAAATCTCAAAATCGATCCCGAACTTCTTAAAAATGATGCAGCCAATGAAGAGATGCCAATCTCGATCCAGATCAAATTATTTTGGGGAGAAAGGGCGATCGGCCTTAAACGTTTTATTGAACAAAATCAGGGGAAGATTCTCTATAATGAACGGGATATTCTCAAAGTATCGGTTCCCAGAAAATTGATTCACGAAATTGCGCAATGGTCAGCTGTTGAGTGGATCGAAGAGTCGAGGCGTGCCGAACTCTTAAGCTATTCGGTTGATGCTTTGGCGGGGGCCGGGGACTATAAGGATCTCAGCGGTTTTGAAAGCGGCGTGAAGATTCTTAATCCGGCAGCCCCTTATGAGCTTGGACTTCGCGGTCATGGACAGATCGTTGCTGTTGCTGATACCGGTCTCGATGTGGGGAGCACAGATTCGACATTGAGTCTCGATTTTCAAAAGCGAATTTTCAAAGGATACGCGCTCGGCTTTTGGAGAGATTCGTGGTCCGATGAAATGGGTCATGGAACACATGTCAGCGGCTCTATTTTGGGGACGGGGGCTTATTCTTCCGGGTTGCTTGCGGGGGTTGCGCATGAGGCTGATCTCATTATGCAGAGTATGCTTGGGGTTTTAGGGACGGTTGATATCCCCCCCGATCTTGGTGATCTCTTTCAGCCTGTATATAATGATGGCGCAAGAATTCATTCCAACAGCTGGGGGCATCCGGCATTCGGGTACGAACAGACCGCGCGAACACTCGACCAATATGTCTGGGATCATCCTGATTTTCTCGTGGTTGCCGCGGCGGGGAATAGTGGTGTCGACTCTGATAAGAATGGGATTATCGATTCGATGTCGCTCCTTTCTCCTGCGACAGCAAAAAACTGCGTCGCTGTCGGCGCTTCGGAAAATTATGTTCTCAAAGGAGGGGTTCAGAAGCCGTGGGGGAAATTCAAGGAAGCGGACAAAAAGTGGGGGGCTGAGCCGATTGCGAGTGACATGCCATCAGATAATCCGAATGGTTTGGCTGCATTCAGTTCCCGGGGTCCAACGCCCGATGGTCGACTGAAACCCGATGTGGTGGCTCCAGGAACAAATGTTCTCTCCGCAAGGTCGCATATGCCAGACTCTGAAAAGCTTTGGGGGGAATATAATGAACATTATCTCTGGTCAGGGGGGACGAGCATGGCAACTCCGCTTGTTGCCGGGTCTCTTGCCCTGGTTCGTCAATTTTATGTCGAGAATCAGGGGCTTCGTTTTGTCTCCGCGGCGCTTCTCAAGGCGACGCTGATCAACGGGGCGGACGATCTCTATCCGGGACAGTTTGGATTTGGGGCCGTCAAAGAGATTCCCTCTCAGCGTCCCAATATTCACGAGGGGTGGGGGCGTGTGAATTTGGAGAAGACGCTCGTTTATAAAAATCGCGCGCTTCAGTTTTTTGATGAAACTGTCGGGGTTTCGACGGGAAAAGAAAAAACATATCAGCTGACGGTTGCCGATAGTTCCCAGCCGCTGAAAATTACACTTGCGTATACCGACTACCCCGGGGCGACTTCCGCGCGCAAGGCGCTTGTCAACGATCTTGATCTCATCGTTCAAGTCCCGGCCCGTTCCAAAACCTATTTTCCGAACGGTCTCAATTCAGCCGATCGTCTGAATAATGTAGAAGGGGTCGATATTCTAACCCCTGAGGTTGGGACGTATACCATCACCGTTCGCGGGCATCAGGTTCCAAACGGACGAAACGGCGCCCAGCCGTATGCGCTGGTAGTGACGGGGGGAATCTAGCAAAGGAATTTGCAAAGCAACTGGTGACGCAATATAACGTTGATCACCCATCATGGATACCCATTTTTTGAAGGTAGAATCGTCTGACGAAGGGGAGCGGCTCGACAGCTATTTGGTTAAAAAAGCGCTTCTCCCAAGTCGTTCGCAAATTCAAAGACTGATCGAGCAAGAAAAGATCAGGGTGAATGGATTCCCTGCGAAGGCGAGTTATCATATAAAAGCCAAAGATACGATTACCGTAGATATCCCTCCCCCTGCCCTGAGCATCTTGATTCCAGAAAATATTCCGGTCAACATTCTCTATGAAGATGATGATATCGTGGTTGTGAATAAAGATGGGGGAATGGTTGTGCATCCTGGAGCGGGGAATAAAAGAGGGACGCTGATCAATGCGCTTCTTTTTCACTGTAAGTCTCTCTCCGTCGTGGGAGGGGTGATGAGGCCTGGCGTTGTTCACCGGCTCGATAAAGATACCAGCGGCCTGATCGTTTTTGCGAAGAATGACGAAGCGTATCTCCATCTTGCCCATCAATTCAAAGAAAGAACGATTCGTCGTCATTATAAAACGTTGGTCTATGGCAAATTTAAAGAGACGCAGGGAAGTTTTGGAGAGCCGATCGGGCGTCATCCATTGCAGAGAAAAAAAATGTCTACGAAATCAAAACGGGGGAAACCTGCGCTGACACTTTGGAAAATGGTCGAATCATTCGATCAGATGTCTTTCATCGATGCGATCCTCGCCACAGGAAGAACTCATCAAATTCGTGTTCATTTTTCGGATGCCGGCCATCCGGTCGTCGGCGATCCCAAATATGGGGGAACAAATCGCGCAAAGACGATCGTTGATGTAAAATTGAAACAGGCTGTCTCTTCGCTTCCGGCGCTCCTTCTTCATTCAGAGAGCCTTTTGATGATACATCCCAAAACCGGAAAAGAGATGAAATTTGAAGCCCCCCTCCCCGATTATTTTCTGAACATTTTGAGATTGCTTCATGAATCCTAAAAAAATTCAGAGTGAGCTTTTTAAATCGTTTGATTTTTTGTCTCACGGTTTTTTAACCCGCGCTTTTCATAATGAGCAGGCGAGAGGGGTTCCCGCCAAGACCATTTGTCGTATCAAGCAGGTTCACAGCAGTCGGGTAGTGGAGATATTCGATGGAAATGTTGAAAAATATCGAAAAGAAGAGGCCGATGCGATGGTGACAAAGCTCCCCGGCGTTGCCCTTACGATTGTGACCGCCGATTGCATCCCCCTTCTTTTTTGTGACCCCCAGAGAAGAATTATTGCTGCTGCCCATGCGGGATGGCGCGGGACGAGCAAAGGGGTAGCCAGGGTTACCGTTCAAAAAATGATCGAATGGGGGTCGGATCCAAAAAATATTTTCGTTGCGCTTGGGCCGTCTGTGCGGAAATGCTGTTATGAGGTGGATAGAGGGGTATATGATGCGATGGAACATAAAAATCTTTTTGAGCCTGTGGCGGAAAAGAAGGGGCATTGGAGGGTGAGTCTCTCGGAAGTGAATCGGGAGCAGCTCAAAGGAGCAGGATTGTTAAAAGAACATATTTGGATCTCCCCTCTTTGCACGGCTTGTTTAAGTGAAGATTTCTATTCTTATCGGAGAGAGGGGGGAAAGGCCGGCAGGCAGTGGAGCTATGTCGTTCTTCGAACATAGCTCGAGGCATGTCATCCTGAGCCCGAAGGGTGAAGGATCTCTTTGAACTGGATTGTCATAAAATGAATACCAAGAGACTTTTCATATCTATTCCTCTTTCTGAAAATTGGCTTGATCTATTTGAGCGTAATAAAAAAGAGCACCTTCATCAGCCTATTCGTTGGATTGAAAAAGAGAATCTGCATATAACCGTTCATTTTATCGGAGAAACATCCGAAGCAGAGATTCCGACAATGAGAGAGAAATTAAAGCAGATCTCACTTGAGTCCCCTCCTTTCTCGCTAGAATTTTCAAAAATAGATTCTGCCCCGCCGGGGAAACACAAACGGATGATCTGGGCCTATTTTTTGCCATCCAAGCCATTTGAGAATCTGGTTTTGAGGATTCAAAGTGTAATTGGGGGGGAGGGGGCAGTGGAGAGTCACGAACCGCTTCCTCATGCAACATTGGCGAGATTTAAGCCACTTCGGCAATTGAAGTTCCCTCAGATTCAAATGCCGAAGCAGATTTTAACTGTCGATCAATTTGATCTTGAGCAGTCCGAGCTTTTGCCAGCCGGCGCTCGATATACTCTGCTTGAATCTTTTCCTTTGAAAGGGGTGAAATGAAAAAATACAAGTTTATCGGCCACACCGCTGACGTCCGTCTTAAAATCGAGGCCGGCACCGCTCAAGGCCTCTTTGAGGCCGCTATCGAAGGCATGGCAAATTTGATGAAAAAGGGATTTTGCCGAAGAAAAAAGGGTCGGGTTTTTGAAGAAGAGATCTCTGTTTCATCCCCCGATATGACCTCGCTTTTAATTGATTTTATGGCTGAGGTTTTATCCCGTTCTCAGATTAAGCATCTGATTTTTGACCGGGTTGAATTTGAAGATTTTACTGAATTGCATCTCAAAGCAAAAATATTTGGGGAAAAGGCGGAGGCATGGGAGAAGGACATTAAAGCGGTAACCTACCATGAAGCGGATATCAAAAAAGACAAAGATGGAAATTATTCAACGATAATTGTTTTTGATATTTAAATTTCACAAACTCATGAGAGGCTTTGGGTCAAGAGCTCTATAACCTCCTC
>CAYJMQ010000015.1:0-38168 GCA_964371555.1 uncultured bacterium
GGAGATGCTTCGGGACTTCGTCCCTCAGCATGACTTTTTCAGCAGAATCTACTTAGTTTTTGTCGCGAAAAGCACAAAAACTATCCTGAGCGCAGCGAAGGATCGTGTGATGCTTGCCGAAAATTTCTATATGTCCAAAAGGGACGTGAAAATAGGGGGTTGTGGCATCTGGAGGTTCGATGTGTTAAAAAATAGACAACATTATAATTTAATGAGATCTATTCCTTCAAAATACTAAATAAATTCAATAGATTATAGCTGTATCTTGTGGCATAAACTTTGCACTTTTATAAAAGCAAGGGTAATCGTTCTCGTCTTAAATTAAAAGATATACGGTAAACGGAAATTTAAAAGGGGATATATCTGGTGTTCAAGAAATATGTCTATACAGCGGTGCCAGTCTATTGCCTCATTCTGGCTCTAGCCGCTTCGGTTTATGCGGATGAGATATTGGGCGAAAATGGAGACCAATCGGTTGTTTCGGAACTGATTTCTGCCCTGCAAAAGGAACGTCAGAAAGGAAACGACGCAAGCTCTCAAGTCAAATCCGCGATTATGCTTGCGTTGGGGCGCCTTAAAAATCCTGACGCCGCGAGAGTCCTTGTCAGTTCTCTTGCAGATAGTGACTTGAGTGAAACTGACGCAAGCGCCGCATTGATATCGATAGGAAATCCTGCCGTTCGAGAGATTTCAGAAGTTTTCAATTTCAATAATAAGCGTTTTGATGATTCCACGAGATCAGAGGCATTAACGATCCTTAGAAAAATTGGGTCGCCACAAGCGATGAACGTGATTGCCAATCAAATTGGGACAACACCCCATATCTCTAGAAAGGCAGCGCGGGAACTTCTATCTCTAGATGAAACAACAGGCCTCCATATTCTTTCAGAAAAGCTTGAAAGTTCAGAAATAGCTAGTAATGACAAAATGGATATTATTAGAACCATCCATCGACACGCGCCTGCCACCCAAAATACTCGAAAAATATTGGAATCTGCATTGACTACTGATTCCAACGATGCTGATGTGAGACTTCATGCTATGGCAGCGCTTGCCGCAATCGGTGTTACAGAGCCCTTAAAAAAGGCAATTGATGGGGATAGGGAATTGGAGGAAAAACTTTCTTCGGCGCCCCTGGCGGGCCCTGGTTTCCCGTTGTCGCAGTATGACAGCCGACGTCTCGCTGTAATGCTATGGGCGAAAATCTTTTCTGATGTAAAACCGGCACTGAAATTAAGGAGGGAATGGCAGAAAATCGGGGGATACTGGCGAGGGCGGCCAGAAGAGGATGAACTGGTAAAAGTTATCATAGATCATGGCACAGAAATGGATGTTAGAGAACTATTGGAAATAGATAAAAGGGCAAGTACAATTTTTCTCCTTCCTGCATTACTAGGATCTCAAGAGGCCACTGAAACTCTTTTAAATTTGCTACCTATATTTAAAGATGATCCTTATATGAGAATCAACATTTTATTTGTGTTGAAAGAACTTTCTGTGGATGAAAATGAGATCAAAGAAATTTTAGGGAAAGCTGTTGAAAAATCTGTTGTTTGTGAAAAAGAAAATCCGCTGCCCAGCGATATGAAAAACATTTTCAAAATGAATGAACAGGTACGAGAAATTAATAAGAAGTTTCAAGATGAGGAAAGCCATACTTCACGTAAAGAATAACGTGACGCCCATTAAGACCCTCTTTTTTCCTCGCCTATTCTTATTGAGTTGTGTTACAGCTCAAATCTAAGGAGGGTAATGTTATGAAAAAACTTTTTTTATCTGGATTGGTTTTAATATTTTTATCCGTCATTCTTGGATGGGCGGAGGCAAGTCATCTCGAACAGGCTCTTTTTTGTGAACGGGAATACAACTTGAACGAGGCCCTGCAAACGATCAATGAAGTGCTTGGAAAATCAGGGGCTAAGGTCAAACTTGGCGGGGGGCATGAAATTACCGTAGGAACGATTTCCTCTCCGGCAGTTGCTTTTCATGATGGAAAATACACGGTCTGCGTAACGATTACCGGCGCTAAAGATTGAAAAAAAGCTTTTCCACCCCTGATGGAATCATCTCGATAATGTCAGAGGCGATCAGGCCGCGGCTCGCATGATGTACTTCAACCCAATCATCTGCCAATTGCCCGTGTAAAAAAACGGCTGAGCAGACGGCATCATACGGCTCCATCCCCTGCCCTATAAAGCCTGCAATCATTCCGGTTAAAACATCCCCCATACCGGCTGTTGCCATTGCGGGATTACCGGTGGAATTGATACTGACCTCCCCTTTTGGACTGGCAACGACAGTGTTCGCCCCCTTGAGCGCGACAAAAACCCCATATTTTTTTGCAAAAGAACTTGGCAATTCTAAACGATTCTCCTGAACCTCCCGGGACGTTTTTTTCATAAGCCTCGCCATTTCACCCGGATGCGGAGTGAGAATCAAAGACGATTTTGCCTTTTTCAGCCATTCAGGATGCTTTGAAACAATCGTCAGCGCATCGGCATCTAAAATTACAGGGGCTTCTGAAGAATGGATGACCCATTTAACCAGATTCTCTGAAGTCTTTGAAAAGCCTATTCCGGGACCGATCGCAATGGCATCCTTATCTCCAAGAACTTTTTTAAAATCGGTCTCTTTTTTTGGAAATTCATCTATAAATGCCTCTTTCAGCTGAGAAAAAATAAGTTTTACATATTTGCGATCTGTCAGAAGCGTTAGAAGCCCAGCGCCAGAACGAAAGGCGGCTTTTGCCGAGATCGCGGCAGCCCCGATTTTCCCCTGGCTCCCCGCGATCATTAAAAGATGCCCCGCCTCTCCCTTATGCATCGATTTCAAGCGTCTGGGAAGTTTTCCTCTAAAATCTTTTACTTCTGTCAAAAAAAAGGGCAAAGAGAGGGATGAATCAGCAGAATCGAGAAGCTCTTGTGGGAAGCCGATGTTTTCGACATGAAGTTTTCCAATGTGGTTCTGTCCCGGGAAAAGAAAGAGACCGGTCTTTGGAAGCCCAAAGGTGACTGTGTGAGTTGCATGAACCGCAGCCCCCAGTTTTTTCCCTGAATCCCCGTCGATTCCCGAAGGGATATCGACTGAAATGATCTCCTTGTTAGAGCGATTCATCTCATGAATCATCTCTTTATACGGCGAACCTAATTGGGAATGAAGCCCGGTTCCCCTGATTCCGGTTCCAAAGATGGAATCTATAATGATGTCGCAAGATTTGATGGCTCGCCTGAATATCGCCAGCTCAAATCGAAAAAAAACTTCTCCCAGCTTTTTTAGGCGCTCATAGTTGAGGCGGGAATCGGAGCCGAGATCCTCCGGAGCGGAGGACAAACAGACGGCCACGGCACACCCCTTTTGTTTTAAAAACCTCCCCGCCACAAATCCGTCGCCGGCGTTGTTTCCTTTTCCAGCCGCGATGAAGACCTTTTTCTTTGAAAGATCGGGATAAAGGCGCTCCATCAATCGATAAACGGCAGCCCCCGCGTTTTCCATAAGCGTTGAGCGCGAAATAAAAAAATCCCTCACCGCCCGCTCATCTATTTTTCGCATTTCTGTGCTGGTTACAATCTTCATTTTTCTAAAATAACAGAGGCAATGGCGTAATGTTCTTCGTCAGACAAAGAGAGATAAATTTTTTTAACCCCTTTTTTCTTTGCAATGCCTAACGTTCTTCCTTTCAAATGAAGCATCGGCGCCCCCGATTTTTTGACCCCTACCTCAATTTCAGAGAGCCTGATACCATTTGATACCCCGGTTTCCAGCGCCTTGAGCAATGCCTCTTTGGCCGCAAACCGGGATGCAAAATGAAGGAACGCGTTTTTCTTCTTTTTTTTGCAATACTCAATCTCTTTTGGCGTATAAATCTTTTTTAAAAAATGTGCGTTCCATTTTTTGATCATCCCCTGAACGCGCTTCACAGAAACAATATCAATTCCATGTCCCAGATTCATCTTCATCTGATGAGACCGACCATCTCACGCACAGCCTGTTCAAGCCCTACCAAAACAGCCCGACAAATAATGGAATGACCGATGTTAAATTCATGAATATAGGGGTGTCTCGCAAGCGGGAGAATGTTTTGATAGTCAAGACCATGCCCCGCATTGCAAGTGAGCCCGGCCTCTTTGGCATGCTGAATCGATTTTAAAATCTTTTCGAGTTCTTGTTTCCGATCGTATGGTTTTGCGCCGCAATATTTCCCTGTGTGAATTTCAACCATCTCCGCGCCGACTTTTTTTGAGGCTTCAATCTGGTGAAAATCAGGCTCTATAAATAAGGACACAGCTATCCCCCGTTCCTTCAGTCGCTCAATCGCCGACCGGATTCTATTTTCATTGGAAATGACGTTAAGCCCCCCTTCTGTGGTAATCTCTTCCCTTCGTTCAGGGACAAAACAGACGGTATCTGGGTGTAAGTCAGAGGCAATCTGAACCATCTCCTCTGTCACCGCCATCTCAAGATTAAGTTTCGTCTGAATCGTCTCCCGAAGAAGCCGAACGTCACGATCGCAAATGTGTCTTCTGTCTTCCCGAAGATGCACGGTAATTCCGTCTGCCCCCGCAAGCTCACAGATTCCTGCCGCCTGGACCGGCTCGGGAAACTTTGTCCCCCGAAGTTGTCTCAGAGTGGCAATATGATCAATATTGACCCCCAGTTTTGGCATTTACGAAAGCTCTCCCCTTAAACTTTCAGCCAGATCGTATGCTAACTTTTCGATCTCCATTTCATTTTCCCCTTCGATCATCACCCTTGCGAGATTTTCAGTTCCCGAATAACGAACCAAAATACGCCCCTGCGGGGCGCTCCCCTTTCCTGAAAGAAGTTTTTCGATCTCTTTTATTTTTTTCGATGTATTGGCGAGTGTTTCAAACGGTCTTTTTTCTTTAACCTTCACATTGAGAAGAATTTGTGGAATTTTTTGAACAACCTGTGACAGCTCGGACAAAGATCTCTGTTTTTCCTGGATGATAGAAACGAGATGAAGCGCGGAAAGAATCCCATCGCCCGTCGTGCTGTAATCGAGAAAGATCAGATGGCCGCTTTGCTCGCCGCCAAAGTTATACTGGCGCTTTCTCATCTCCTCTACGACGAAGCGATCCCCCACTTCCGTCCGAATCAGCCGGATATTGCCGCTCTTTAACGCGCGCTCCAATCCCAAATTACTCATCTGGGTTGACACAACGGTTTCCTTTGCAAGCTTTTTTTTCTCGTGAAGTGAGAGCGCCAGGATCGCCATCAGGTAATCCCCATCCCGAACGATCCCTTTTTCATCCACGGCAATGATCCGGTCAGCATCCCCATCCCAGGCAATCCCCAGATCGGCCCCTGTTTCAAGAACCCGCCTGGCGAGCTTTTCCGGCGCCGTTGATCCACATTGGTCATTAATATTCATTCCATTCGGCTCGGCACAAATCACTTCTACCGTCCCCCCCAGCTCTTCAAAAACTGCAGGCCCAACCTCATAAGCCGCTCCATGCGCGCAATCGAGAATAATTTTTAGCCCCTTTAATGTGAGATGTTTTGGAAAACTATTTTTTAAAGATTCGATGTAACGTCCCGCTGAATCTTTTATCAACTTTATTTTTTTAACTTCACGGGGGGATTCGAAAGCATGGGAGGCGCTCTCAACAAACGTTTCAATTTTATTCTCCCACTCATCTGAAATTTTAAATCCATCTGACGAAAAAATTTTCACGCCATTGTCACGATAGAGGTTGTGAGAAGCCGAAATCACAATTCCCGCGTGCGCGAGCATGGCTCTCGTTATAAAAGCGATTCCGGGGGTTGGAAGTTCGCCCACAAGATAAACCCCGCCCCCCTGTGAGCAGATACCGGCCGCCAGCGCGTCTTCAATCATCGGTCCCGAAATTCGGGTATCGCGCCCAATGACGATCCTGATATCGTCACCGGGATAAACTTCTTTTAAAAGGGTTACCAGCGCCTGACCCACCCGGATTAAAACCTCAGGCACCATCGGATGCAGATTGGCAATCCCCCGAATGCCATCCGTGCCGAACAAACGTTTTGTATTCACGTGATACTTTCCTCTATTTATTGTTTTTATTCCTAAAAGGGGTCAACGGTTTGCTGGGGGGCTCGGGAATCCTTTCAATCTTCGGGTAGAGGGTTGCCGGGCTGATACTTAAAACAATGATTTCTCTTGGCAAATTGAGCTCCTTGGGATTAATCCGGATAATCGAAAGCCCCGGCTGCGCGTTTGTTAAATTAACCCGGTATGTATAATCCTGCCCGGAGACAAGACCGATGGCTGTCTTTGTGCCTGAAAGAACAAGTTCAAATTCATACGGAAGCTCATTTGAAATGATCGTTTTTTCCGGAAGGGAATATTCGATCTTGATTCGTTTCGAGATTTGAACCGACTCCCCGGCAACGAGAATAAAAAGGGTGAGCGCAATGATTGCCGCAATTATTTTTAGGGAAAAATTCTGAATGAAGGCCTTCATGAAAAAAGATTTCACTGATCTCATGCGGCTGCCCCAATTACATTGGTTGTTTTGCGTTCGAGAAGCCCAAGAATCAGAGCCCGCAAATGTGCCTGATCGGTTCCTTTCATAACCTTCCCTTCCACGATGAGCGATACCTCTGCCGTCTCTTCGGAAACCACAATAATCAGGGCATCTGTCTGTTCTGAAAGTCCCAATGCCGCGCGATGCCTGGAACCGTATTGTTTGGGTATATTTGCCGATTGAGAAACAGGAAGAAAGCATCCTGCCGCCGTAATCCTCCCCCCCTGAATAATTGCCGCCCCGTCATGAAGCGGACCGTATGGCAGGAAAATAGTGATTAAAAGATCGTGATCAACCTTGGCATCGAGGGTGATCCCCTCTTCAATGAAATTTCGAAGTCCTGTTTCTCTTTCAATCGCGATAATCGCCCCCACCCGTTTTTGAGTCATGAGAAACGCGGCTCTGAGCACCTCATCGATCACATGGATATCTTCCATCTTTCTCATCCCGGAAAAGAATGGATTGCGGCCAAAATGCGCAAGCGCCCGGCGGATATCGTCCTGGAAAATAATGATGAGAATAATCACCAAAGGGCTAAGAATTTCTTTGAGCAGAATGTAGAGTGTGTAGAATCCCAAATGCTTCGCCAGCAAAAACATGGCGATTATAATCCCAAAACCGGTCAATATCTGAATCGCCCGGGTCCCTTTAATAACAAGAAGAATACGATAGATCAGATAATAGATAATCAAAAAATCAAAGACATCCTGCCATCGGATGTATTGAATCAGGGAGGCAAAATATCCGGTCATGATTCAATCCTCATTTGAGGGCCTCTTATGACAGCATTACAGAGCTTGAGCGCCTTTTTTGTCTCCAAAACATCGTGAACCCTAAAAAACCGAACCCCACAAACATAGCTCCAGACTGCGCAAGCGAGACTCTGTCCCAGCCGATCCCCGGGGCCAGAGTCGCCGGCAAAATGTCCGAGAAAAGATTTCCGGGAGGCTCCGATAAGTAACGGCAAACCAAGATTCCCAAAAGTTTTAAGCGACCGAAGGATCTCTAAGTTATGAAGAACTGTTTTTCCAAAACCAATGCCTGGATCAAGGATCAAACGTTCGGATCCAATTCCATTCTGCTCTGCGAATGCGATTTGTTTTTTAAAAAAATCGCGGATTTCCTGAGTAACATTTTGGTAGGCTGGACGCTCCTGCATCTCTTTAGGGGTCCCCTGAATATGCGTTAACACATATCGAACGTGAGAGCTCGCAATGACTTCGACCATTGCCGGATCCATTGTCAAACCACTGATATCATTTACAACGTCCGCCCCCGCGTCAATCGCGGCTCTTGCCACCACTGATTTTGTCGTATCGATTGAAATGGGAACCGGAATCCTCGGCGCCAGATATTCAATCACTGGAATCACGCGGCCGCATTCATCCTCCGCGGAAATCCTTTCAGACCCCGGGCGGGTTGATTCTCCCCCCACGTCGATCATGTCGGCCCCTTCGTCAATCAGCTGATATGCCCGATCAATCGCTTTTTCTTTTGAGAAAAACCTTCCGCCATCATAGAACGAATCGGGCGTCACATTCAGAATCCCCACGATTTCGTAGCCCACGTCTTCGCAGCCAAAATCTTCGTAGCCAAAATCTTCGTAGGAAGATAAACTTTTAGAACCTTGAGAACTTTTCATAAATATTTCCTTGGAATAATTCTTTAGGGTTAATTTTTTAGGGCTTGTCTCCCGGCTTAACCTGTTCCCCTCTGTGATTCTTCCCCACACCCCCCTCATCAAGCCCCCCCCCATTTTTAGGCTTTGCCGCTTTAAACTTCTTTGGAATCACTTTCCCGGAGGCAATCATCTGAACCTCGTTCCCATCGAGGGTTTCATACTCAAGAAGCGCATTGGCAAGGTTGTGAAGAATATTCGTTTTTTCAGTTAAAATCTTTTTGGCGCGGTCATAATTTTTCTGAATAATACTTCTGATCTCCTGATCAATGAGAGTGGCTACCTGTTCACTATAATTTTTGTGCGTCCCAAGTTCTTTCCCCAAAAAGATCTGCTCTTCTTTTTTTCCAACGGTCATCGGCCCGATCTTCTCACTCATCCCCCATTCACAGACCATCTTTCGCGCAAGTTCTGTCGCCTGTTCAAAATCGTTGGCCGCCCCCGAACTCAAATGCCCAAGAATAATCTCTTCCGCAATCCGCCCCCCCATCATAACGGAGATTTTATTCTCCGCGAATTCCTTTGTCATTGTATAACGATCATCCTTCGGAAGCATTTGTGTGAGCCCCAGCGAGTGCCCCCGGGGTATAATCGTAACCTTATGAACCGGATCGGTCCCTCTGATAGAAGAGGCAACGAGCGCATGCCCCCCTTCGTGGTAGGCTGTATTTCGCTTCTCTTCTTCGGTCATGATCAGGCTTCGTCGCTCGGTCCCCATCATGACCTTATCTTTGGCTGCCTCAAAATGCTCCTGAAGAATAAATTCATTCCCCTCGCGGGCTGCAAGGAGCGCTGCCTCATTGACAAGATTTGAAAGATCAGCCCCCGAAAAGCCGGGGGTCCCGCGAGCGATCAGTTTTAAATCAACATCTGGCGCCAAAGGCATTTTTTTGGAGTGAACCCGAAGAATTCCTTCGCGTCCCCCCACATCTGGAATTTGAACGATGACACGCCTGTCAAAACGGCCCGGCCTGAGAAGCGCGGGATCAAGAACATCCGGACGGTTTGTGGCGGCAATAAGAATCACCCCTTCATTCGACTCAAATCCATCCATTTCAACCAAAAGCTGGTTGAGCGTTTGCTCACGCTCATCGTGCCCGCCGCCAAGCCCTGCCCCGCGATATCTTCCGACGGCATCAATTTCATCAATGAAGATAATGCATGGGGCATGCTTTTTTCCCTGTTCAAAAAGATCACGCACGCGAGACGCCCCTACCCCCACAAACATTTCGACAAAATCCGAACCACTGATGCTGTAAAATGGAACCCCTGCCTCCCCCGCAATCGCCCGGGCAAGAAGCGTTTTTCCCGTCCCTGGATGCCCCATGAGCAAAACCCCTTTGGGAATCCGCCCTCCCAGCTTTGTAAATTTCTTCGGATCCTTTAAAAAGTCGATAATCTCTTCAAGCTCTGATTTGGCTTCATCAACGCCCGCGACATCTTTAAAAGTCACCTTTTGATGATGTTCGGTAAGCAGCTTTGCGCGGCTCTTTCCAAAAGACATCGCCTTCCCCCCCCCCACCTGAATTTGTCTCAGGAAAAAAATCATGAGGGCGATGAGAAGAACCGCAGGCCCCAGCTGCAGAAGAAGGGGCTGCCAGAACGGCGGTTCATCCATCATATAGTTTGGGATGATGCCGTGGCTTTTCAAAATATTAAAAATTTCATCGCCGGTGTTTCCGATGGTCCGGAATTTCTGGCCATTGCGATGTTCAGGTTTGTACTTTCCAAAAATTTCGTTTTTATTTGTAAAGGTAACTTCCGCCACGCGCTTCTTTTCAATATCTTCGATAAATTCGTTAAACTTGATTTCAAGATGCGGCGATTCAAGTCGGTAAAAGCGATGAAGAACCCCTAAAAACACCAAAATCATGACCGCCCACAAGGCAATCGTCTTATGTGTCTGTTTCAATTTTCCCTCACGGTTTTCAAGATCATTCTCAATGAATGTAACTTCATGATATCATATCGGATTATATGCGGCAATCATAAAGCTCTAATTTTTTGCCACTGAATCTCTTCTTTCGTGCGACTGGCCACAATTCCCTCTGGTAAAATAATCTTTTTATTCGAAACCGCGTTAAAAAACAACTTCCTGTTTTCTTCGATATGCTGGCTCGAATAATTTCTCCGGGGAGAAAACCGGTCTAACACCATTTTAATGATCCGTCGCTGCAGCGCCACATCCAAATTTTTAAAATCGCCGACCCGGATAGAAGCCCCCCCTTTTTTCCAATGAATATGGCGCTCCCCCCATTCTTTTTCAATGGCCTTCAGGAATTGATTTTCCGAAGCCAAAACCCCCATCATGCGCGGCAATGATTTAAATAAATTCCATTGGAACTCTTTTTTAAGAAATGGAATAAGCCTGTGTCGAACCCGATTTCTCAATATATGATGGGAATCGTTTGTTTCGTCCAGACAATAACGAATGTTTTGTAATTGTAAATAATCCAAAATCTCCTGCTTTGTCACAGTGAGCAAGGGGCGAATCAGACACTCATTTTTTCTTTCGGTTTTGGGTTTCATCCCGGAAAGACCGGACGGACCGCTTCCTTTGATCAGGTTCACAAAAAAGGTTTCAACCTGGTCATCCAGATGATGTCCGGTCGCGATCTTTACTGTCCTTTGCCTGTTCATGAAGGAGCCAAAGGTTTCGGCCTCTTTTTTCAGAAAGCGATAGCGCTCTCCGCGCGCAGCTTCTTCCATGGAGAGTTTTTGCTCTTTTTGAATCGTCCCGCAGTCTGCCTCGCCCGAAACAAAAGGGAATCCCAATTTCTCAGACCAGTTTCGGACAAAGACCTTTTCAGCATCAGCCGAGTCTCTCAGATGATGATGAAAATAAGCAACCTTAAGATCCCATCCCTCCCTCTTTGCCCATTGTGAAAGCAAAAGCAGCAAGCAAAGCGAATCTGCCCCTCCGGAGACGGCAACCACACAGCGATCATCTTTCGTGAGCAGTCCCTCATCCCGGATAAACCTTCTCACCTTCAATTCAAATTTTTTTTTAAAATTCGTTTTCTCTTGCATTCGTTTTTTTACCCTGTTAGAGAAGCGCACCGGTTATCAATACCTTGAATAAAAAGGAGTGTCAAAATGAGGAAACAAATCTTTATTCTCACTGTATTTTCGGCGATTGGAGTCGTATTGATCGCGGCAAAAGTGCGATCGGGAGACTCTGGCGACCCTTTTTTGCGCGATTTTTTTAAAAATCCGAAACAATACATCAATCAAAAACCAAAAACCGATTATTCGCAGGCAAGAGACTTTGAGAAACAAAAAGAGTATTTCCAGAAGCTGGTAAAAAAACAACGCGCTGATAGACAAAAAAATCCGGCTCTTAAAACCCCGCGCGATATCATTATAGATCGGGGAGAACAAAAGATTGAACCGGGGGAAAAGCGCGCTTATTTTGACCATGATCGCGCGGAACTGATTTTGGGGAAGAATTTTGAAAATAACCTCTTTAAGCTTCATGAGAATGAGAACGGACAAACCATTCTCATGGAGGGAGGCGCCCATACCCAATGGGGATGGTCAAACGATTACTGGCCAATCGCATTCGGATCCCTTTCGATGCGCTACACTTTCTCACGCTTTTACAATAACTATATGGAGGCTTTTAACAGCTATCGACAGCCCCACGAATATAAGGAAGGGCGCAGGCTCAATTGGAATAAGCCGTTGAAAGCAGATTTTTCAGACGATTGGTCACCGGCAGAAAAATATGATCTCTTGGTCGGTGATGAAAATTTCTCTCTCACCAATGCCCTAAAACAGGAAGGGTTGGGGCATAGCGATGTCAAAACCAGAGAAGATGCCCAGGGGAATATTGAGGAGATTGTCTCGTTGAAAAAAGATGTCGCTCTCTGGATGGGGAAATGCCATGGCTGGGCTGCCGCGGCAATGGTGGTCCCCCGTATCGATCGCGATATAACGGTTCGCGGGGCCAAAGGGGATTGGATCCATTTTCATCCGGACGATATTCGGGGCCTTGTAACGCTCAAATGGGCGCAGTCGGATTTTAAAACAGTTTATGTCGGCGGGCGCTGCAATAAAAACCTTAAAAAGGGAGAAATCCAGACAGATCCGGAGACGGGAGCTATTTACGATGATGAATGTTTTGATGTAAATCCGGCAACTTTTCACGCCATCATGGTAAACCAGCTTGGACTTCGCGAAAAATCGGTCGTGATGGATGCCACATTTGATGATGAGGTCTGGAACCATCCGATCCGTTATTACGCAATTACGGGCTTTTTTAATCCGGAAACAAGGCAACAATATAGCAATGTGAGGGATGCGCTGGCTCCTTATCATTTCTCAGGGGTACACCCCGCAGGGGATCCATTTAAAACATTGCGCGAAACAAAATGGAAAGAGGCGCACCGTTATTCAAAACAGTGGATCGCCTATAAAAACAGAACCGGCGATGAATTCCGTCCAAAACAGGTGGTGGGTGTCATCATGGATGTGACTTATCTCGTTGAAACACAGCCGACGCATGGAACTCCATACGATGATCAGATAGTTAAGGTAACCTATTATTATGACCTTGAACTGGATGAAAATGGAACTCTCGTGGGAGGTGAGTGGTATACGAATCTTCACCCCGATTTTCTCTGGGGGGTTGTCCCCGATGAGAAGCCCAAGAATCGTATTGATGAGGTTCTTTCAACAAATTATGATGGATCCGCAAAGAGCCTGATTAAAATCGGTCGGGAAGGGATCGATCAGTCGGGCAAATATACCCCTTTCGAGCTTTCGTCCCTTGGAAATCAAGCCCCTTTGGCTACGGTGGTCGATTATCTGGTTGAAAAAACGAAATGACATTACGCTACGCCACGAGTGGCTTCGCGTTCGGAATGACATTTTTTTTATTTTCAAACATTTCACAAGCCGGCCTTCCAACTGTTGAATGTAAAGATCTCTGGTGGAAAAACAAGCTTACAAAGGGGGAGTATCTCTACTCTTTCGATCTCCACAAAAACAAAACGGAACGTGGAAACGAAGGCTATGCCCCTTTTTATGAATCGATCTTGCGCCAATCGTGCTTCAAAGAATGGGCTGTTTTTATCTACATGAATGCCGACAACGATCTTACGCTCGCAAGCTATACCGATATTGATGAAATGGAAAATATTGGATCAGCAGTCTCTGTCGATGTCATTGTCTATCACGATAGCAATGAAAATACGGGATCGAGATATCTTCACATCGCAAAAGATCCGGAAGTTAAAAAGGGGACCATTCGTAAAAACAGAAAGCGCCCCAGAGACTTTGTCGATTTTCACGATTTGGATATCCTCTCCCCCATTGCCAAATGGCTTCCTGAAACAGACAGCGCAAATGTTGAGACGTTTCAAAATTTTCTTGAGTGGGGACTCAAACACTATCCTTCCAAACATGTCGCAATCATCGTTTGGAGTCATGGCATGGGGTGGGGGGCGACAGTTGGCGATGAATATGATTTCACGACCCCCTCTTCCGGATCTCGAACAACAGAAAATATTTATGATCCCCTGAAAGTCCTCCGTCATCTTTCAAATCTTTCAAAGGCGCCCCCCGCAGGGGCGCCCCCAGCGGCCGGCGGAATTTCATTTGATGGCGCCAGTGATGACCATTCGATAACGATCCCACAGCTTAGAAAATCGCTTACAAATTTAAGAATGGAATATCGGGATGGAAAACCATTTGATGTTCTGGGATCAGATGCCTGTCTGATGCAGATGCTTGAGGTTGCCTTTGAACTCAAAGATGAAGCCCGATTTATCATTGGATCGCAAGCGACACAGACAAACCTCGGCTGGCCATACACAACTATTTTGCGAGAGCTCATCCATCATCCCCTCGGCCAAAAAACAAACGAAACTTTCGGGGAAGGAATCGATGCCGCCTACCAATGGGCAAAAAAAATCCCAAAGCTCTACCAGAAAAGTTATTCAGGCGATTCAAATTCTTCTCAAGGGAAAAATCCAAAAGCGGTCATGACCACCGTAAACAGCGCAGAGCTCAGCTTGGCATTCCCTCATGTTTTAAACGATTTCGGAGATGCCCTCATGAATTTTACCCAATCAAATGAAGGACTGAGAGTTGATCAACTGAGATCCCTCATCGGAAAAACCTTTTCATTCTCAGGTCTTTCACAGGATCTTTATCATTTTACATTACTGATAAACGAGTGGCTCAAAGAGGGCCGGCGGGCCCCTTCACCCCCTTCCCCCCCTTCATATAACGAACTCAGGAAAGCAACTGAATCTCTTGAGAACTGGTTGACGCGAATCACCCTCTCCCGCGGTGTTTCACAATACTATGATGAGGTAGAGAAAACAGGGGCGGCAAAGACGGTCAGCATCTGGCTTCCAGCCTCAAACGAGGAATTCAGGAAACATTTTGTGGAATTTAAGCGGTCACGATTGTATCGGGATTCTTCCTCACCAACGAACCTCGGGGGATGGGCGCGGTTCAATGAATATGTTCACAAGTAGCCGTTTAAGAATTCCCCGCTTGTCAAAACAACGGTTTCAGAGTAAAAGCGCCCCGCATGTTTCGCCTTTGCCTGATTGCCGGTCTTTTTCTTCCTTTCTTTTCCCAATCCGGCGCCGCAGCTGAAAACGAGCAAGAGCTTTTTAAAACAATGAGCGCTCTTATGGAGCAGGCCAGTCCTGAAATTGAGAATTCAGATTATCTGAAACAGAATCATCGAATAGCCGATCTTCAACGAATCACCCCCGTGGAAGAGCTCTACATTAAAATCTTAATCGCATCGGGCGTTGATCCACTTCCCCTCTCTGGTTTTGAGAGAGATATTTCTGATATTTTAAAGCAATCGTTTCCTTATTTTGGCTCTGAACTTGCTTTTTACTACGAAAAATATCGCCTCATTCTTCTTCCGGGACTTTGTCATTGGAGCTATCTTCATTTTAAAAAATTAAACTCCTGGCTTAAAGAAAATAATTTACGTTCAAAAAAAATATTATACGCGCTCCCCGAACGGAAATTTACGGAAACTACCCCGCTTATTTCAAAAGAGAACTGGGCGCTTACATTCGAACCGACAAAGGGCTCCACTTATCTCCTCTCTTTCGGCGGGCGCTGGTTTTCGCATCTTTCGTGGGGGGGAGTGAATACGGTGGTAGGGGGAGTAATTGCGTCTGGATATATCGTAGGAGGCCTGATCATCCATCATGATTTCAACTTTTCATTTAACAACGGCTCCTTTATTGTTTCTTCCGCTATCCATAGAGGCAATACATTTTCAGTAGGTCCTTTTTATTTTACTCGTTATGGAAAGTATAGCAGCCATGAATCAGGCCATACCTATCAGTCTGCCATTCTGGGCCCCTTTTATCTGCCGCTTGCAGGCATATCACTGCTTTATACAAGAGACACCGATACTCTCTTTAATGCTCTCGCAGGTCATACTGATGAATGGGGAGAGATCGATGAAGAACTGAAAACAGGAAGAAGTAAAAAAGGGGAAAAGCTTATAAAAAAAATCCCTCTCGTTGTTGTAAAATCTCCTTTAGACAGCGACTTTGAGACCGTTTTAGAAATCCTTCTCAGCGGAGAAGCAGATCTTGAAATGATTCAGTTTCTAAAACGATCTGGCTGTGAAAATTTGGAATATCAGGCATTTCTAATTAAAACACTTCCACTTAAAAAATACCTGCAATCACGCTTTTTCCCATCTCATCGAAGCACGCTTGAACGCGCCCTTAAACTTTACTTTCCAAAAACGATTTCTTTAACCTGCGGCTGGCAGGAAGATCGGGAAAGAAAAAAAGCGATCTATGAAGGGCTTTTGAAAAGGCTTGAAACTGAAGAACCGCTTAAAGAGTCGTTCTGGCTCGACATGACCTCTTCTTTTTTAACATTAGACCAGAAAAAAGATCTTTTTCAAAGACTCTTGAAGCAGATCCATGAAACATCGCGCCCGCTCAATTATCGCCAACGTCTTCAGCTGACGAGTAGAGAGTGGCTCCCATTCCTTTGGTCCCGTGATCTCGTTGATCCAAGGGAATATTATCTGGATCTCACTATGCCGCCCCGAAGCTAAGGCGCTCATTCCTTGAATCCATTCCTCTTTATAACGAGGAATGGACATACATACATTGTTCACAAAAATCGCTTAAAGCCCATGAGCAAAAAAAGACTTGATTGATATTACCATTTTTGATAATATTAGTATCAGTGATGGCATCTGTATGCTCATAGTTGATAAGTTTAAGACGGAAGCTGGTAAAGAACCCTATTTCGAGTGGATAGAGATGCTGGATATGGTCACACAAGCAAAGATTTACGCATATGTAGACCGTGTAGCGTTAGGCGGTGGTAAGAAAAATTTGGAGCCTGTGGGAGATGGAGTTTTTGAGATTAAGATTGATTATGGGCCTGGATACCGAGTTTATTTTGGGAGAAGTAAAAACCGAATAATATTGCTCATAGGAGGGGATAAAAGCTCCCAGAATAGAAATATAAAAAAAGCTAAAGAATTTTGGAGGGTATATGAATCGAAGTAAATCATATGATCAAGAGTTAAGCGAAAAACTAAGAAACCCAAGATTTGCTCAAAATTTCCTTCTCACACTGCTAGAAGGAGAAGATGGCCTAACTGTTGAAGAAGCTCTTAAACATGCAATTCAACGAATGGGAATAAAGGAGTTTTCAGAAGTATCTGGCATCCCTTCTCCAAACATCGTTGACTTCTTAAAAGACCGAAGACGCCCTAAACCAGAAACTCTCGATCTTTACCTTCGCCCCTTTCACTTAAAAATAAAGCTTGAGCTTGAAAAGGTTGCCTAACAAGGGCTTGCTTATAAACTCAGTATCTCACTATGCCGCCCCGAAGCTAAGGCGCTCATTCCTTTCCGACCCACTGAATGATCGCTCGCATCAGCCCCTTTCGCATTCTTCGGGTTGCCGGATTTATACGAAGCACAAGATCGGCATGATCAGCCGTCAAAAGCGCAAGAGGCGTTCCAAAGCGGCAGGTCATCTGATCTTCGACAAGAACCAATCCATCATTTTCGCCAAAATTAAGAAAGATATATCTCCCCAAAATTGGGAAAATCGGATACAAAATATCACTCATTTTGTTCGGTCCCATTTTAGAGCGAATATAGAACAGGTGTGAATTCAATAACTGCCTGTCTTCGTCTGACAGCTGAATATGGCTCCAGAAAGCCTTGGCATTTTTCCGTGTCAATGAATGAAGCCCCTTTTGAACAACCATTCTCAAAATAGAGCCGGGACGCGTCAAAAACTGAAAACGCCATCTTTCCCACAACGAAAGCTTATCCAGGGTTCCCTCCCCTGCTTCGCCCGCTATATAATCGGCAATCGGGCTTCCTCCGATGGCGCCCTGAAGCAAAAAAACCGCGCGGACACGATTTTTAATAAAATCCCTCTGTTTCAAAGACATCAGAAAAAGTTCCTGAGCCCCCATGCTGTGGCCAATTAAGACCAGATCTTTCTGATTGCCCGGCGCCTGTTCTAAAATAATTTTGTATAAATCTTCGGCGTTCTCTTCTGCCGTGTTGGAGGAAGAAAGATAGATCGGTCGATAAAGATTTGATTCCGGAATCCCCCGGCGGGAGAGCTCTTTGATATTATCATAAAAATATTCAGAAAGACCCCATTGAAGAATTTCATTCATAAATCCAGTCACAAAAAAATAGTGATACCCTTTCGCCCTTTCGACATGGCTTTGATCCGGGGTAAAATTTCCGTTCAGATGTTGTAATATCCACGATTCAAATTCATTTGAATCGTTGTGGACTGAAAAACAAGGGGTCTCAAGAAAAATAAGGGCAATGACGGAAAAATAGAAAAGTTTTTTCATATCTATACCGGCTTGCTGCAGAGCTGTCCGCACGCCGCGAGAATATCCCTGCCGCGACTTTTTCGAACGATCGCGGTCACATTCCGATCGACAAGATATTTTTGGAATTCAAGAACATCTTCGTCTTTGGGACGCCGATACGGCCCCATCGGGTGTTCATTGAATGGAATCAGATTGACCTTGCAGCGGATCCCCTTTATTTTTTCCGTCAATTCTTTTGCATGAGTTTGCGAATCGTTAATACCACCCAAAAGAACATACTCGAACGTGAGCCTTCGATTCTTTTTCAACGGATAACTGCGACAGCTCTCAAGAAGCGCGTCCATTGAATAGGTTTTATTGACCGGCATGATCCGGGTTCGGACATCGTCATTCGAGGCATTGAGCGAAATGGCAAGGTTCACCTGAGAATCTTTTCCAAACTGGACAACCTGAGGGATGAGCCCCACCGTTGAGACTGTAATCTTTCTTTGAGAAATATTAAATGCCCACGGCGATTGTAAAATATCAACGGCATCGAGAACATTCTCATAATTATCGAATGGCTCCCCCATCCCCATCATGACAATATTTGTCATTCGAAGTCCCAAGATTTTTTGAACCTCCAATACCTGGCTTACAATTTCTGAAGGGGTCAGATTTCTGGTCAGCCCCTGCCTCGCTGTCAGACAAAACCGGCACCCCATGCGGCAGCCGACCTGGGTTGAAATGCACAATGTTTTTCGATTATTGTCCTTGCCCTTGGCTTCGGAAGGAATATAGACCGATTCAATTGTTTTTTTGTCTTTAAGCTCGAATAGAAATTTAAGAGTTCCATCGGATGACGTTTGGCGATGAAGGCAATCCAACGTCCCAATTTCAAACGACTTTTCAAGTTTATCCCGAAACTCTTTGGAAAGATTTGTCATTTGAGATATGGAGCCCGCCCCCTTCTGAAACACCCACTGCATGATCTGACCGGCGCGAAATGTCTTTTCCCCATCCCGGAAAAGATAATGCTTCAATTTTTCATAGGTAAAATCCTTAAGGTCATTAAGATGAGTCATCCGGTCAACAGGTTTTAATTTCATAAAAAAGTCCGCCTTTGCAAAATTGAGCGAAGTCTGGCGGTGAAGATAAGGTATGCGAACCGGTATTGGCAAGGGATATGTTTCCCTTTATGGACGGCAAATAAAATTGAGATCCTGAGGCAATTTTTGTCATCCTGGGGCGAAATGGCTTTCCCCTTCTAAACAGCGATCCCATACTGAATGCAGGTTGACTTCACGAATTTTAAGCGTACCAGTAATGTGTCTGAGTCACGCGCAAGAAATACGTATCTTTTTGACCCAATATAAGGGTGTTATTGAGTCATCTTACAACTTATGAATCCCAAATTTTACTGGCAACATTGCCAGTAAAAAATTCCAAACATGCCATAATTTGAATTGACTTTAGCCAGTATTCTTTATTAAAAGGGGCACTCAATGATGACAGCACCCGACATATTCGAATTCACAAATTATCGATCCTTTTTGAAAGCATATTATGAGGACTCAAAGAAAAAAAATCCTCGATGGAGCTATGAAGCATGGACTCGAAAACTTGGTTTAAAGAACAATAGCTCAATTATAAAAATTATCTCAGAACAAAGGGAAGCTGGTCCAGCGGCAACAAAAAAAATAGTTGATTATTTCAAATTCGATAATGACCAGAGAGATTATCTTGAGAATCTTATTCGTCTTTCAAAAGCAAAAAAAGATCCAGCTCTTTCAGTTATTTTGATGCAAAAAATACAAAGACAGTTTCCAGGGAAAGTATATCGATTTCTTAATGAAAAAGAATTTTCAGCAATATCACATTGGTGGTTTTATGCAGTGCGACAGATGACAAAATTAAAAATATTCAAAGATGATCCAAAATGGATTTCGAAAAAACTCAACTTTAAAGTGCCCCCTAAGGAAGTTCGAAAAGCCATTGATATTTTACTTGAATTGGGCATCCTCAAACGCGGGAAAAAATCTAACAAACTCAAATTTTCCAATGAAAACATTCATACTTCTCATGATATTGCGAGTGAAGCCATTAAGCGTTTCCATGAAGAGATGCTTCTCAATGCACGGACGGCAATTCGTTCTGTCGATATTGCTGAAAGAGAAATATCTGCTCAAACAATCACCGTTTCCAAGAACAAATTATCTGACGCCAAAGCCCTGATAAGAGCCTTTGAAGAAGAATTTTCTAAACTTTTCGACACAGAGGGTGCCGATGAAGTCTATCAACTTAACGTTCAGTTTTTTCCACTGACAAAAATAAAAGAAAGAGAGGACAATTAAATGAAGAAAGTAATGATCGTACTTTTTGCTATGATGAGTTTAAATACCTATGCCGATGGTGTTGGAAATGGAGGCGGCGGAATAAAGCGCTATGGGAAGTATCTCACCTTTGGTTCGGCAAAAATTGAGCTTAAAAAAAGTGCATTAGAGATGAATGATATACCGGGCTTAAAGTTCCTTTTAGATACTGTAGAGAAAATGGATCTCACGGTATCGGCAAAGGGCGAATTAAAAGAAGCCTTTTATCCCATTTCTGATAGAAAATATTTTAATTTACCTCCTGAGGAACTATCACCTGAAAAACGAACTGAACTCTTGAAAGAATATAAAAAAATTCTTAAAGATGATATCCCCTTAGAAAGTCTTGTCATATATGCGATTACGGTAGGAGCAGAAACCTATATCTTGCCGGAATTCTATGAGCTTACAGATGACATCCAGAGGGGAGCCATTTTGTTCCATGAGGGCTTGTGGGTATTAAATCCAGACTTAAAATATGAATTTGTTGTCGATGCAGAAATGATTTTTGAAGAATATGTTCGTAAAAATATGTCTGATTATGACACAGATTTATATGCAGTTCTAAGACAAGTGCTAAAGGATCCTTCCTTTGGAATTGTTGCTGCGGCAAAATATGAAAAAGCAAAAGGGTTCTGCCCTTTGACGCTTGAGGAAGTATTTGGAAGGAAAGTGATTGAAATCTGGAAGGCCAATCGTCCCCGCACCTATGCTGAGTCGCTGGAAAAAAGCGCAGCGTTCTATACACATAGGGGACTTTTAAGTGGTCATCTCCTGGAGATGGTTGAAAAAAATCCTGACCGACCTTTATGGATCGAATTGTATCACGCAAGAAAACGGTTATCTCTTACTTTGAACGAAGGTTTGGATTTTGAGATTCTTTTAAGAATGAAAATTAATTGGGAGTCCGTTTCATACGCAAAATTTCATTATGAAGGATTAAGGCCTATGTTTCCATACATACCTATTCATAAAAATGATCGGCCATCTTATCTTATCTTTTTATCGAAAAGTGAATGGGAATGAGTGCCCGATAGGGTTACTCGTGAGCTGTGCATATCGATGACATCTCTTTTCAAAACATTGATACGGTGCAATAACATTTGCCAAGGCTAAGGGTGTTGTTATCGTGATGTTAAAAAATAGGCTGAGTTCTAGTTATTAACATTCAGAAAGAAGTTTTCCTGAAACAAATCTTGGCCTGTTAATAAGATGGTATCGGGAGTAAACACTTGAGACTCGCAGTCCGAGAGGATCGTTTTTTTGACCACGACATCAGTAACAACCCATGGATCCCCAGTTAGGGAGAGTTCAATTTTAAAAATATGCCCCGACAAATGGTGGCGGTGCAGGGATTCGAACCCCGGACACAGGGATTATGATTCCCCTGCTCTACCAACTGAGCTACACCGCCACAACCGCGAAAAGCTATCCCAATTGGCAAAACCTTTCAATTAAAAATTAGCTGGTAAAAATTAGCTTGAGGTTCGAGAGTCGATTTTATATAGTTTCATCTAGGTGTCGTTACAGTTTTCTAATCTTTTAATCAGGGAGAATAAAATGAAAAAAAATCGGGTCGGTTTTTTTGCAGCGCTCTTTTTTGTTTCTCTTCACCTCCATCCCCTTTCTGCCGGTGATGTTGCCTCTCTCAGGCAGACACTCTCTTTTCACTATCTTCAACCCCTGTTTGAAGCCATCGGTTATCGCCCCCTTCATGTTCATATCTATGACCGCGATACCTTTAAGCCGATTCAGGACGCAACGGTGCTGGTGAGCGAACAGCTCGATCCTTCACTCACCTTTTCATGGATAAAAACGGACGCCAATGGGAATGCTTCATTTGATGGATTTATTCTCCCCCAGGGTTCCCTCACCCTCACTGCGGCACACGAAAGCTACTCCAGATATACAATTTTTTTAACAGAAGCTGACGAAATCCGGATTCCACTGACTCGCCTTGAAAATGACAGCCAAAAAACCCTTCTTAAAGGGACATTCCAGGAGTGGCCGGAAATGGAAGATTATGATGGAACACTCCATCTTGGTTTTATGCTCCCGTTCTTAGACATTGTGACCCTTCTTAATTTCGACACAGATAAATTCCTGGCCCCTTACGTAAAGGCACAGGTCTATGAAGAAACGATGGTCCCTGGAAATTTCGTTGCGCCAACACAGGAAGAAGCGGTTTTGGGAATCTTTTCGGTTTTTATTTCCAAACCGATGTATCAGATGCCCTTCGTAAAGGGCTCCCGGCAGAACCTCGTCGCCATTACCGGCGAAGTTCCCATCGGAAAACTTTCGAGCGCGATTTTCTTTAAAAAACCTCTCGTTGAAATCTTGGACCTTATTTCGATGACGAAAGTCGGAATGGAATTTAACGTTGAAGTACCGGATCAGACAACGCGCCGCAATCTTCGCCTCAGTCATGCAATGACCCCCAAATTTGAGGTTTCAGTTGAAAATGCCCTCCCGAATAAAGATCTCATCTACATTTCAAGCGGCGCCTTTAAAGATCAAAAAGCATCAATTTTTCCAATCGATTTCAAAGTCAAAGGGAGAGATGAGAAAAACAAAAAAGTTACTTTGAAATCGATCACGCACGCCGAAGTCCTCCCCCCTTTTCAGGAGGGCGTTATGGTTCTCCATGCCGATCTTCCCAAAAATATGGATGATAAAAGAGAGCCTGATTGGGCGATATCGGCGGCTGTGGAACGCCCCAAAGCTTCCGAGAAAACGGTTACGCTGAACTCTTTTCTCAATTTTATTGATGTTTCTAATGACGGCCATTACCGCTTTTCGTATAAATATCGCGATCCCGTCCCTTTCTCTATGGAGCCTCAGCTCAATCTTTCTTTCATGAATATTGAAATCAAACCGACGAAAGAAGACAAAGGGTATAAAAAAACATGGTGGACAGTCCTTGCCCCTGCCAATGTCCGGGAATTTACGCTCCCTGAACTTCCGGGAGGACTAGGCGAACTCCCAACTCTAAAACCCAAAGAGGAACTTAATTTCACGATTAATCTGTTCAGAGTGGCCGAATCCGAACAACCTTTTAATTATCATTCTTTTAATGAAGAAAGGCTCGCAAGCAGTCTCACGCATTTTTCAAGAAACAGGGCAAAGCTGTCCCCTCAGCCATGAAATCTATCGCCCTGCTCTCTATTTCATCTTTGATCTATTTTTCTGCCTGTTCGATTCCGAGGCATACGGTTCGCCCGACAGAAGAGGCGAATCAAATCTTTCAGGGGGACTACGACGAAGTGTGGAACGCGGCGCTAAAAGTGTTAGACTCCTTTCAATATAAATACCCTGCCGCCAACAAGGATTCAGGCTTCATTGAAACCGATTTCTATACCGGCTATTCGAAGCGGGAATATATCTTTTCCGGAGGGGAGAAGTTCCCGAAAGAATCCAAATGGAAACTCACCCTTCGCTTTCTCGTTATGAAATCCCACCCAAGTTCACCGCGGGTACGGGTTCGAATTAAAAAAGAGGAAGAGGTCAATCAGGGATTTTTGGAGGGATGGAAAAAGATCGAAAGCGATCTTCTTACAGAAAAAGTAATTCTCTATCGAATTGGACGGGTACTCTATCTGAATAGAAAGATCGAACAGCTTTCAACGCCCTGAGAATGTCATCCTGAGGGGCGAAGCCCCGAAGGATCTCTTCGAAAGATTTATTTCTTATCAACAAGCTCTTTGAGCTCTTTCCCCACTTTAAAGAATGGCAGCCTCTTTGGGGTTACAGAAATTGTCTCACCTGTGCGCGGGTTTCTCCCCTGATAGCTTTTATATTGCTTATTGACAAAACTTCCGAAACCACGAATCTCGATGCGATCATTTTCAAGCAGGGACTTAACCATCGAATCAAAAACAGTATTGACTACTGTTTCAGCCTTCTTCTTGGTGATATTGGCTTTCTCCGAAATTTTTTCTATGAGTTGCGATTTATTCATAACGCTCCTTTGGTTACCTAAATATTTCTTTGCCAATAACCATCTGAATATACTTGATTTTTACTGATTTATGAGTCGATCGTCAAGGATTTAAAATTTCATTGACATGCAGGGGGGAGTCAGTACTATCTGCGAACGTATCGTATGATGTTAAAAATCAAATGGTTCATGATTTTTTTTCTCCTCTCTTTCCCCTGCCATGCTGATTTTAATCGACTGACTTTTCATGGCTTTGATCAAGAAACGCTTTCGAAAGAAGGGAGAGAGGGACTCGACCATATTTTTGCCGGGGATATCTTTAGAAGCGCGCTCCCAATCTCTATCTTTATGGAGTCTCAGGGATCGCTCTTCGGCTGGATAGAGGCTCTATACAATGCCAATTCCCGGGAAAACCAGTTTATCGTCTACGGCAGGCTCCCTTCCCCGCAAACGCGGGAGCTTGGAACCCTTCCTTATTATACCCGTAAGCTTATACCCGTAAGCCTTGGAAACAGCGTTATTCGACGTCACGACGTTTATCTATTCAATGACAATTGCTTTTCATGCCATGCGGGAGTTGTTCGGGGCATCGTCACTGCGGGACTTGGAAACAGCCATGTCGATCAGGTTTCGCTGTATGCGGATCTTAAAAAACTTGTCGCCTTTTCGGATTTTAGGAAACCCCATCAATCAGAACAAGAAGAGCAGGAATTTGGGGATCTTATGGAACATGCAAAAACCGTGATGATTCCAACTTTTAAATATGCGAAGTCGCGCGGTGATAATCTGGGACCTTTCAATGTCTGGAAGGTGCTCTCCCGTCTCACCGATCCCCGGAACAGGGGACTCCTGAGCTATCCCTCCAGTGGGGCAGCCCCTCTGGATCCCTGGTTCAATTCTCTTTCTTTACCCCCGATTGATCCCAATCCCTGGTGGCATCTTAAATATAAAACAAATTGTTATCGGTATGGAGATGCCACCCCTTATGATGCAAGCCACTTTTCAGTAAACTTCACCCATCCCCACCCTCGCGTGAATGAGGAACGCAGAGCCCATGTCAGTATGGTTTCAAAGGCCCTCGCTTTCGCGCGGGAAACAACCCCGCCCCCTTATCCTCTGCAGCTGAACGCTGAAAAAGTGGAAAGAGGGAGAAAATTCTTTCATGGCGAGGTCAACATTTCAAACAGCCAAACCCTCTCTTGTTACCGCTGCCATGGCATCTATGAACGGGATGAAAGATTTAGAGATTTATCAAATCCCGGTGGCTGGATCGTGCGTTATGAATCGACAAGCGCAAAAAATGTCGGCACCGATTTGGCATATAGTGAATTGTTAATGAGCTTTGGTCGTTTGGAAGAAATCGGCGGCCAACTGAAAGCCTTTTATGAGCAGCGGGGAGAGACCGAGCTCACACCCCGATTTCACATCCCCCGACGAAGCGGCTATGTCCCACCCCCCCTTGTTGGAGTCTGGGCATCGGCCCCCTACTTTCATAACGGCTCTGTTCCAACGGTGGAGCTTGTCTTAAATTCCCGGAAAAGACCTGAGATATGGAAAAGGAATAATGAAGATCCGTTCTCATACGATTTGAAAAACCTGGGATTTCCTTATGCGATTGTTGCCAGAGATAAGTATGAAGAACTCTCCCGGGAAGCCCTGCAACAGGATCTCTTGTCAGAAACCCGCATTGATTTCAGAGCGATTTACGACACCCGGGACTTCGGTCGCTCGAATGGGGGGCATCAATTTGGAGATGCCATGACAGATGAAGAGCGCAGCGCCGTCATTGAATTCTTAAAAAGTCTAAGCGGGCCAAATATGACTCCAGTCAGGAGCGCTGGTTGACAAATATGTATCTCTCATTACAATAAAAAGTAATAGCGGAAGGAGGATCAATATGCATTTCCATCATATCTCTTGGTTAAAATTCTCATTATTTTTATCTGCGATCTTTTTCATCTGGGGGAGCGGCTGTGGGAAAAAAGAGACCAGTGTAGGCAATGTTCCCGCATCCCTAAGTTTTACATCCATGTCCAGCGGGGGGGCGGTGGCGGCGGCACAAACGATTCAACAGGGGAATGCCAGGGTTGTGATTGAAGAGGCCTCATTTGTGATACGGAGAATAAAATTAAAGGCTTTGGATGCGCATGAAGAAGATTTCAAGACAGATTCCTTCGTCGTTAAACTCAATCTGGATGGAATTAAAAATACGGTTGCCATAGCGAACATCCCTCCAGGAACTTACGACCGGATTAAATTTGACATTCACAAATTGGACGCCTCTGAAATGGCTGATATTGACCTGAATGCAAATCCAGAATTTGCGGAATTTACACAGGATAACGGGTTAAGCATTGTCATTAAAGGAACTTATGATGACAATGTGGCGGATGGAAGAGCGCCTGAGAATTTCGCTTTTAAAAGCCGGCTGAATGAGACCCAGGAATATTTCTTTAGCCCTCGCTTGGAAATACAAGAGGGATCTACATCTGTGGACATGCATCTCTCCATCGATATGAGCCAATGGTTTGTTGTGAATGGACAGATCGTAAGTCCGCTGGATGCTCAATTTTCTTCCGACATCGAAAAAAATGTTAAGCAATCCATTAAACACTTTTAATTTTCAAAATAAGAAGTGTTTTAAGAAAAATCAAGAAGGGTTTTTAAGATACGCTAAAATTTCTTCATTGTGCCCATCGGGTTTTACGTTACGATAAATTTTCTCAATCGCGCCGCCCCGACCCACAATGAAAGTTGTCCGGGCAACTCCCATGTATTCTTTGCCATACATGCTTTTCTTAACCCACACCCCGTAGGCCTGACAGACCTCCTTTTTTTCATCACATAAGAGCAGGAAGGGAAGATTAAACTTCTGAATGAATTTTTCGTGGGATTTTAATCCATCAGGGCTAATCCCAAGCACCACCGCCTCCTGCGACTGAATGTTGTCGATCTTGTCCCGAAACCCACAGGCCTCGACCGTACATCCAGGGGTGTCATCCTTTGGGTAGAAATAGAGAACAACCCTCTTTTTTCCCCGATAATCCTTTAACGAAATATTTTTTCCGCTCGAGGCCAAAAGTGTAAATTCCGGGGCTTTGATTCCTTCTTTAAGTTCGGCCATCAGTCCTCCTCGTGATTTCCATGGTTTCCATGGTTTCCATGGTTCCCATGGTTTCCATGGTTCCCATTGTGTCCATTATTTCCATGGTTCCCATGGTTTCCATCGCCATTTTCGCCGTCATCATCTTCATTCTGATTCAAAAGCTGAACTTCGGTAATGCCGCACTGAGAATCACCATCATTCACAAAAAGACGGATTTCAACAGGGGTCAGTTGATCTCCACTTTTCAGGCCATTGTGGGCTTTGCTGCATTGTTCACTGTCAAGAAGTGTAGAACACTCCGTTTCGTATTGTGAGGCGCTTGTGCAAAATGAAAAATTATAAATGTCTTCCCGAAGCGGATCTTCATCCCGATAGACGCAGATCGTATCTTGCGTTGTGCCGCCAAACAACGCGGTTCTGAGAAAGAGTGTTATCCACTGATCGCCAGAGCATCCATGAGTAACCTGAAAACTTTCCGGAAGCGCGAATTTAGACGCATTGTCATTATTTTCAATGCCGCGATCGAAGATATCCCATGAGACGTTCAGATAATCTTTGTTCGCCAAAATAGTTTCATTTGGATCCAAGAGCCGCACGAACTTTGCTTCGACAACCACCGCTTGAGATAGGGTAACCGTGCAAGGCCCTATGCCGCTGCAAGCCCCTGTCCATCCAACAAAGACCGAACCCGGATCCGCAACCGCCTCAAGGGTAACTTCCGGCGCCGGCTGGAAAAAGAATTTGCAAGGCCCCAGGCAATCAGCGGCAAGCTGCCCCGAGGTAATTCTTCCCGTGCCGTTGCCGCTTCTATAGATATTTAGCGGAAAAACATTATTTTTCGTAAGGAGACTTTTATCATGAAAGGTTGCTCTCACATTCTTAAGTTCACTCACAATGACTTTGCAGGGATTCTCTCTTCCGCTGCATGCGCCGCTCCATCCGGCAAAGACGGTATTGTTATTCTCGATGCGCGCGTGAAGCTCCACTTCAGTTCCCGATTGATAACGATGCGAACATTGCGTGCCGCAAGAGATTCCAAATGGAAACGATTGCACCGATCCGCTTCCATCACTGAAAACCTCGACTTCAAGAGGAAACTGGACAGGCTTTGAGCTGATGGTGAGTATCGTCAGTTGATTTGCCTTAACGGAAATGAAATTAAAAAAGAGTACTTTTTGAGTTGTTGTGCCGCGCACTCTCACGGAATATTGTCCAGCGGCCGCCTGAATCATCGTTTCAGCTTCGCATGACTCAAACCGGGTAAGCAGATTGCCGTCGACGTCATTTGCGGAGAAGACATCTGCCTCGAGGCATTCGCGCGATCCATTCGGAAGTTCTGTTGCCGAAAGTTCTGTTGCATTGACGACGAGGACGCTTCCAGACGGAGAGAAGAAACGGTTGTGACCGTGATGACGGCAGCCCCCGATGCCCAGGCTGATGAAAAATGCGCTTATAAGCAAAACCAAAACGAGACGACTTTTTTTGATCGCAGCAACTCCTTTCAAAAGGAGAGCGCTTATAGCAAAAAGAAGAAATGAAAGCAAGGATATTTTCTAATGGGAATAAGGACAAGTAATTGACAACTAGTCAATTACTTGTTACTATTGGGATATGGAGGTTCTTAACAAGACGCTTCTTAAAAAAATATTCAAGAGTTTCGATCATAAATTAAAGACCCCCCTTCGTCTGATTGTAGGCGGGGCCGGCGCGCTCATTTTGGCCTATAAATATGAATTGGGCACACGGGATATTGACGCCATCCCCGTTAAATCGACGTTATCGATGGCTGATATCGAACGTTATGCCCGCGGGATAGCGAAGGAGTTTTCCCTTGATTACGATTGGCTGAATCCCTATTTTCAGAGTTTCATGCATGTGCTCCCCCGCTCTTACGGGGAGAGGCTCATTCAGGTTTACAAGGGCAAGTATCTTGAAGTTTTTGCGCTCGGTCCGGAAGATCTTCTGATTTTAAAATGTTTCGCCCATCGGGAAAAAGACATCGGGCATGCCCGTCTTTTGATGAAAGTTTGCAAAGATCTCGATTTTGTCGATCATCATCTTCAGAAGATGCTTGAGGAAAAGGTTCCCAATGCCCGGGAGGCTTGTGATTTTTTCGATGATATCAGAAGCGATCTCGGGCTTTAACCGGAACCATACAAACAAATGCTGAAACGAATTCCAACTTTAAACGATCTTTCAAGAGTCTATTATGAATTGGCCCAATGGGGCGCTCCCGCCATTGGAACGAAAAAACCGTGGCCATATACGGTCGATTCATTGGAAGGGCTTTTGGCTTTGGCGTGCGATATGGCGCGCCATGATCCCCGTCTCTTCGGTATTTTAATTATTTTTTTAAAAGATTCGTGGGTCAAATCGAATCCTCTTAAATTAAGAAATGAATTGAAACGATGTCAAACGCCACAAGTCATAGGTGTTATTGGCGAATTTGTAAAATCGGAAAATAAGAATGCGGAGGTAAAATATCTTTTTGATTATCTGACAAAAGGTCTTAAGCCGATTGTATGGCAGCTTTTTTTTAAAGGGACATATCCGCCTGGAAGTTCGCATTTTGAAAAAATAGCCCGAAAGAGTTTAAAAGAGTATCGAAAATGGGGTTTTCTATCGATGGAACGCCCTGTTGTCGATCTTCGCACGAAACGTCAGGTTGGTTCTTTGGCCCGGGAGAACCGCCTTCGTATTCTTGAATCGATCATCCACGAAAAGGATAAAGTAACACTCAAAGAATATCTTCAAGCCGTCGATCATTCCATTTCAAGACAACAAGCGCTCTCGGATATAAAGTCAGTAAAAAAACTTAAGCCGGTCGGTCATGGAAGAAACGCGCACTGGAAGCCGAAGCGGAAGTGATGCCCTTTATTGAAACTTCTGCGTGATGCGGGCTGGGTCATTAAAATCTTCGATCTCTAAGACAATCCCTCTCGCTTTGGCCATAAGAATTAGTTTAGAGATCAGTCTCTCCTTACTTGTTCGGGACCTTTTGTGGTTTGACTCAGCAAACTGGACGCCTTTCTTCTCCATCTCTTCCCCTAAAGCGTCCGAAAGTTTTTCCTGTGATGAAAATCCCAAAAACCGTCTCGCCGTCTGAATGGCCTTTCCTATCGCTTGGAGATCGGGATCCCCCCCCTCATCAAAAAAGAGCTTTTTTTGAACGCGCAGCCGAAGACCGATCTCCCCCGGATCGGACAAAAGCTTTGTTTCCATCGAAGCCCGATCTTTAAAATCGCCAATTTCGAGCGAAACGACGCGCCCGGATACCATCGTCATCAATTTGGCAATGATGAGCGGTTGGTTCAACATGGCGCCTGGTCTTCCAGTTTCTGCATAAGTTATCGATGTATACGATTTAAATCCCAAGCATATCGCCAAATCGCCGCTTGATATATCCACTGTTTTTCTTAAGAGCTGAATCGCTTCGCCGATCTCCGAAAGATTGGGATTGCCGTTTTCAAATCCCAACTCTTGTTTGATCTGAACCACCCGTTCTTCTTCGCCCTCGGAGAAAGAGCGTTCCACCGTAACTTCCTCAAGAGGATCATCTGAGCGGGGAGAAGCCGAAGGATGATAATAATGCATGTCGACCTCGAAGCCGATCTTAATACCGCGTTCGTGAGCAAAGATAATGAGCTTTCCTATCACAGCGGCCTGATTTTCTTTGAAAGAAGTCCCATTTTCGACACGATACATGAAGTTCATTGCTAATTCTCTTTTTTGTGAGAAAAAAAGCCCTAAATTTGTGATGGAAAAACCCAAGGCGATTCTTGATTCTTTGATTTGTCGACCCAGCGCCTGATGATCCGCGGTTCCGTTGTTAAACCCGTATTTTTCCCTGACGCGCGCAATGACGCCGATCTCCCCCGCCGATGTTTTGAATTTTTCGCGAATGCGAGCTTCAGATTCAAAATCTTCAAAGGCGATTTCCACATCATGTTCACGCGCCATCCCGATCAGGAAAACGATGATTTTGGGTTGGTTTTGAGAAGATACCTGATGTGCTGTGCCAATCCCTTTTTCCGCCACTCTTATCTGACCACGTGTCATACCTATCTTTCTACTGAATGATGGTAGATCGATCAAAAAATATTCTCTCACCAGTGCGATCGCCTGACCGTATGCATTGATATTTTCCTGCCTGTTAAAATCGAGCGCCATCCGGCAGCGGGCAATTCCCCCCAACTCCCCCCTCCCCTCATGGCGCGAGATCGCCGTTCGAATTGCATCAACACTTTCAAAATCGGAAGGTTTCAACCCCAAGCCGGGATATTTTGAACCGCCCCATTCAATGATTTTTATGATGATCCTTGGAAGATATTTTTTGAAAGCTGGCTGGACATTCCCTGTAAAATAACCAGATAGGCTCCCATGTGACAACTGAATCATTCGGCCTATCTCTGTTTGTGAGATATTGAAAATCACCATCGCTTCGATGACTGCGTCACGACAGCGGGAGAGCTTTTCAGCTAAATCGGCGCCCCCAAGCCCAAGCGCCTGACCGACCTCTTCCTCTGTCGGCGGCACAAAAGCCTCCGCGGCCTCTTTAAGCGCGGCGACCTCCTGAGGCACAATCTCTTCTTGAGGCGTCACTTCTGAGACAGAGGGTTCGCTTTCTTCGATTGTTTCTTCTATTTCTTCTATTATTTCTTCTGTCTCAGGCTCAGGAGTAACACTCGTTTCATCATTGGTTTCCCGAGGAGGGGTTTCCCGAGGCATAGCCTCTTTCGGCGAGAGATGGGCTTCCAGTCCCTGAATCTCGGGTTCATAGACGCTGATCAGCGCTGGAATCTCCCGAATCCACTCTTCGACATCGTGGGGATTAAGATCCTGCCGAAGGAGCGCTCTTCTTCCGTCAAAGGAGCGGGTGTAACGAATCTCCCGATTGTATTTCTCAACGATCTCCGTCAGCGAGAGTCCGGGATCCTTTTTCCAGAATTCCATCAGCACGACAAGCTGCTGCATCCACGGGCTTCTTTCGGAACGATCGAAGTGGTCGATGAAATAGACCGGTGGAAAAGCCGCTTTGATCTTTTTCAGCATAACGGGGGGGATGTGCTTGCCGAACGCTTCAAAACGCGTTCCAGTGCGCTGTTCCCATTCGGCGCGCGCCTGTCCCAGATGGTAGGGCATCGAAACAACGGTGCCCCATCGTTCAATCAGATTTTTCATGTACCATTTGCAAAAATCGCGATAGCGTTTTTCCGCTTCCGTCGTAAAGGCACGTCTCCCCCTTCGGATCTGCTCCCGCTGGAGATCCCTTCGGATATTGAGACTGAGACGAATCGCGCCATTCTCTCCACCCCTTAGACGGGCAAAGAGTTCGTTGTTGACCCAGTCTACGACATAGAGAACGTCCTTTCCCGGCGCCACCCGCAATCCCCGGCCGAGCTGCTGAAGATAGACCCGAAGTGATTGGGTTTTTCTCAAAAAGAAAACAAGATCGATCGCCGGAATGTCGATTCCCTCCTTCAAAACGTCGACAACAACCAGAACCTCAAAGTCCCCCAATTCAAAACGCTCGATTGCCCCTTTCTTTTGCCAGTGAGCCGGATGGGATTCCGACGTGAGACGCTGCGCCTTGATCCCACGATCCAAAAAAGCTTTTTCGACCGCCTTGGCATGATCGATATTTTTTGTAAAGATGACTGTTCGAACGGTTTCCTCTTCTCTAAATTGAGAGCGCACCTTCAGATATTCGGCCGCCACTTCTTCGGGAGAAGGATTTTTGCTCTCGGGACGCCTTATTGCGACATCGCACAAAAACCCCCCATCCATCGCTTCCTGCGAATAGACTTCATAGAGCCCCTCCCGTTCGTTTCCAAAATGGCGGCGATGGATATCTTCCGGTGTCGCCGTTACCCCCAATGTAAAATCAACGTCAAAATAGTTTGAAATCGTCTGAAGCGAGTCGTTCGTAACATGATGAGCTTCATCAAGGATCAGCATGTCGAAACGATCCCTCGAAAAATGCCGGATTCCCGTCACCTGATCTGCTCCGTTTGTTATGACAAGACTTTGACGAAGGGCAATGACGATGTCTGAAGAAAGCCCGCTCGTTTCGCCGCTAAAGAGTGTTCCGACCGTTTTCGATGGGAGTGCGGGGTCGCGCATTTGCGCCCGGCGCCACCCTTCTTCAAACGCGGTGGCGAGTTGCGATGCCAGCGTCTGCATGTCGACGACAACGAGGATCTTCGCCTCGGGGTGATCCTGCACGAATTGGATGGCATCTTCCACAAAGAGGGCTGTCTTCCCGAGACCGGTCGGAAGGACGACCAGCGCCGTCTTCCCTCCCGATGCGCGATGCGCCCTAAGCCTTAGAAGCCCTTCCTCCTGATAGGGATTGAGGACGAATTCCTTTTCAAAATCGGGCGCGCGAAGATACCGGTTCAGATAGACATCGGCACGGATCAATCGTTGGAGAGCGCTTTGAACCTTTTTGATCCCCTTCTCACCCAATTTTCCCGGATCCCGAATGATAAGCCTTCTTGGCTCCGCGTCGGATGCCGGAAAAAGAAATGGAGGAGAAACGAGATTTGGATCGAAAAGAATTTCATAGACACGATAGGCCGAGCGAATCTCAAATCCCGAAAGCCCGTCGACTGTGACTGGCCTCAATCGCCTAATCCCTCCTTCTATTTCAAACGGAATGAAGCCCATCTTTCCCACCGCCGGCTCATAAATCGCTTCTAAAAATCGCTGATGGCTGGGGGTGGGTGAAAGCGCGGTGTCTTTGATATCTTTGGTGTCTGGGATATCTGGGGGAATCACGCAAATCAGGGGGAGCAAATCAAAATCGAGCGATTCGATGAGGGCGCCCATATCAAGCACCTCAAGCTTCTCCAGAAAATCTAAATCCTCAATTCCCTCATCTATTAAATGGTCGATCAGACCGCGATCGGCCAAAACCACAGCCAGCGCTTCTTTTAATGTCGGAAGCGCATCTTGAGGCAAGAAAGGCCCAAACCCCCGCTCTTCAAGTTTCAGGGAGATGACATCATGAAGTTTCGAATGAATCCCGGCTTCCAACGCCTGGGTTTGTCCCCGGTTTTGTCCTCCCCGGTTTTGTCCTCCAAAGAGACGCAATGCTGTCATCTCCACAACCATGTCCACAACCATGGGGGTTAAAACAACATCCCCCAGTTCTTTCAGACGGCTTGCGGCCGCTTCGTATGTTTCAAGTTTATGCAGAATGATTCGCGCCTGCTCGCGGGCTTTTTCATGTTTATAAAAAATGGCAAGCTGAAGTCCCAAAAAGGAGAGAGTTTCTCTTTGAAATTGGGGAAATTCATCATGAGCGCTCTCTTCTTCTTCATTCGAAACTAACGCAGACTCCCCCCCAATCTGCTCCCCATCCCACGCTGTAGCGATTCCCCCATCGCGGGTTTTCCAGAAGATCCCAATAATCTTCCCCCTCTCATCCCTTCGCACAATCCAGCGGTGTGTGGGTTCCTTCTTACGACCTTCGTCGTTCAAAGAGGGGATGCATCCCGCAGGGGCGCCCCCCGCAGGGGCGCCAGACGCCAAGGGATAGAGACGCGGCAAGGGTTTCGACATTGTCCCCGAAATGATTTCCGCTGGCTCCACCTCTGGAAAAAAGAGCCACCGCTCACTGAGCGATTTTTTTCCGGGCATTCTTTCCAACGCTAACGTCATCTCTCTTTCAAGAAGGAGGGCGGCCGATGGGGCTTCGGACGTTTGAGAAGGGGGGTGTCTGTATAACGACAATCGTTCTTGCCCAAATCCCCCTCGTGGGGAGAGAGGGGTATCTTTTGGATATAACCTCGGATCAGCGCCCTGTTCGAACCCTCTAAATAAATCTTCTTTTTCATCCTTGGCCTTGGGCTTGGGATTTGAAGAACGCGCCCACTTCAAAAACAGAAGAGAAGCCAAAATATCGATCGCCCCATCTGAAATAAGAAGGATTCCCGTCTCTTTGTATCCTGATTCAATATGAGATTTCCCTTCGTAAATCTCTCGGCCTCCGTGGTAAATTCCAAGCCCGATCAGTGTGTAAAATAATCCTTTTTCAACCGGTGTCCCCGCAAGCCCCACATATCGGATCCCCCCTCCTAACGCTGGCAGCGCCGCAGAATAGGGAACCGCTTCGAGCAGCCTGGGAATAAAATCGTTGAAAAAATTCCTGGACGTAAAATGCCCCGAATCAAATATCCCTCTTACAATAAAATTCTTGATCCCCTTGGTCCCCTGAATCAAAAACGGCACGGATGCCAAAGCCGCGCCGATGTTTGCCTTAAGAGCGGCGCTCCCCGTAACAAGTGTCGCAGTTGCCCCTGCCTTAAGACTCATCCCCCCAATCACCCCTCCAAAAATCGCCATTCCTACCGGCACCAGAGGAGCCGCTGCCACACCCACCATCGCCATCGTAACTTCAGTTCGGTCATGATCAAAAAGATTTCCTGTATACCGATTTGCTTCCCTGACGTTGGCGATCAGCTCCTGAATCAGGATGTCTGTAACCCCAAGTTTTTTTATTTGATCCCGTATCTGGGAAAGGATTCGAAAAGAGTGATTGATATCTGAAAGATTGGGATCTTCAATGTCCCCCCGATAGATCCCTTCCATCATATCCCAAAGCCCTCTTTCTTCTGCGAGGGAGACATACCGGGAAAGCTCTTTTTTATAGTGATCCAAAAGATCTTTGAGTCTCTTTTGGTAGTCTGCCATCGGAATTTCTTCCCCTGAGGGCTTTTGGTGTTTCCCAAGGTAGCGATCCCAGTTTTCAAGCTGATCGCTGGTCAGTGAAAAGAGATCCACCCCGCTTAAATCAAAGCCATCCTCTATAACCTTTCCCCCGATCGATAAAATAAATTCGAATCTTTCTTTTAAAAAATCAAAAAACTGGCTGCTTTCCTCAAAGCTTTTCGTTCCAAGCCCATGGAGCAAAAGAATATCGCTCGAAAAACCAAGGCGTTCCAGAATGGGAGCAAAGGCTTCAAAGACTGCCTCATCTTTTTCCGGCCCCACACGCCAAAGCTCCCCCTGATACCGCTCCACCACCGCTTCGCCCAAAAGGAGCAGATAGCTGTTCCAGGTGGCCGCAATCTTTTCTCGAGGGAGCCCTGGCAAAAAACCCTCTTTGAGCCACCGATCCAGCTCTTCATAAACATAGTCCCTGGTGTTTTGTTCAAGGAGATAAGATTGCGCAAGCGCAATCACTTTCTCTTTGAGATTCGCCTCTATAAGATCGACCGGGGGATCGACGACCTCGTCGGCATAGGCCATGAGCGGTACTGCCATGGAGGCTGTCATGAGAAGAATCGAAAGAAGTCGTTTCATCCTATCTCTTTATTAAGCAAGATATATGCCAAAAAGAGATGATTATATAATAAAAAATATAAGTAATGTCAATATGTTATAAAGTAAACTTAATATCTTTTTAGAAGAATACTTGAAAGAGTGACAAAAATTGCCAGTGGTCACGACTGCCTAATTGGTTCTTTCATATTCTGAACCGATTTGCCCGACAGGCACTATCTTCCCCTCGCCAAAGATGGGTGGCTACGTTGCATAAATTAGCCAAATTTCTTGGCTTTTTGTGCTAGATGATGTTGATTGAGAGCTTGTCTTACAAGAAGTTTGATGACGGCCTGCCGACTTACATTTAATTCCTCTGCTGCATCATCCAATTCTTTGAGCATATCCCTTGTCACATCAAGATTTACCCTTTGTATAGCTGGAGGCATCATTTTGCCTTTGTTTGTGAAATATTTTGAAATGTCTTTCCCTTGTTCTGCTTCTTTAGCAATGGTTTCTGCAGAAACTTGTCTTTTTTTAAGAGTTTTCTTCATATATTTTTTTCTCCTCCTTTGTAGATTTTCAAAGTGTTACAAGATGAGTGTATTCTCCTTCATCATCTTCTCTTTCTTCGTAAACAACAGAATAAAGTTATACCATATTATCAAGTCATTTTTCATTTAAGTTTTCCTGCTACTGTGACACTTTCATTCGGCTATCACAGAAAAGATTTTTATGTTGCAAGAAGGACTGGGATTGGATAACGACCCTGTTTAACGTTCAATAGAAGGAGGAACCTATTATGATGATAAAACTAAAAGGCGTTTTGTTGGCGCTCAGTATTTTAATGGTCGCTCAAGTTGTTTTGAGTGGCAGTGCTTTGGCTGATCCTGAAACACGTACGACCACAACTGGAGCTGTTTTTACCCGTGATACGAGTAATGCTTCTCTCGGCGAAGCCTGGCGTGATCCAGATGGCCTCATTTGGGGGGATATTGTGAAGAATGAAGATGGATCAGTGCGAAACATGGTTCATAGTTCTCAGTATATGAAAGAAATTGGTCGCCCTTTGCCAGAAGGCCAACTTGGCGCTAAAGAATACTGCAAAAGCATTGGCGCGCGTCTGCCATCAAAAGAGGAATTCACTCGTCTTCGAGAAGATATGGGGGCTCGATCTGGAACGAATGAGGGGTATAGCGCTCAGGTTTTGCCAAATCTCTCGGGCAATTGGTTTTGGTCGTCGTCGGTCCATCCAGACAATGCTGACTACGCCTCCGGCTTCAGTGGTAGTAATGGCCGTGTCTACTACGACCGCGCCAGCAACGACGATGCGTTTCGTTGCGTTGTTAGTCGCAGTGCTTTGGCTGATCCTGAAAGACGCACGACCACAACTGGAGCTGTTTTTGCCCGTGATACGAGTAATGCTTCTCTCGGCGAAGCCTGGCGTGATCCAGCTGGCCTCATTTGGGGGGATAT
>CAYJMQ010000016.1:0-36976 GCA_964371555.1 uncultured bacterium
AGGTGTTATAAAAGGCCCACCCCTCGCTTGACTTCCCTAGGAGTTTGTCGGAGAATTGGTTTTTTGGGTTGATGTAAGGAGGCACCTATGAAGTATCGCTTTTTCGTTCTGTTTTTCCTGGTATTTTCTTTTCTTTCTTTTGGATGCGGCAAAGAATCTCAAAACACTGAACCCGCAAAACCATTAGAACAATCTGTCAATGAAGTGATAAAAGTTGATGAAGAAGGTCTTTTAATTCTCGACAGAGAAGCATTTCTTGGAAAAGATTTAATTCTGGGAGCTGAAATTCGAGATGTCACCTCTTCTCCTCCTCTCAATGGAATCGGTGGGCTCATCATGGAGTTTTTAGGAACCACACTGATTCGTTTTGAAGAAGATAAGGACGCTCTTCTTATGATGAAAAGCCCGTATATTCCCTGGAAACACTTAGAGCGGGAACATCCCTTTGAGCTGGCTCGTCTGACTGTAAAATCTGTTAAAGATAATAAAGTTACCCTCGATGCAAATGAATTTGGAAAACTTTTGACAGCACAAGCAACAAAAGAATCAGGTATTTCTTTTTCTTTCTTAAAAGTGGAAACCCGCGCAATTTCTATAGATACTCATCATGTCGTCATTCCTTTGGATGTTACTTTACGTTCAGGGAACAGGACCATTTTTGTTCGTTTTGTCGTTCATCTAAAAAAATGGGAACCCAAGGAAACGTTGAAACGCACGATTGATAAAGATTTTGGTTATTTCACGCTTTTTGAATGGTTTAAATGGGGCGCGTGGGAAGAAGTAGATCCTTATAAACTTCGTGCCAAAAGACTTCCTGAAGATCCCATTTTGGCTTGGGATGTTGAAAATCTTGCCTCACCCATTGAATACATCATCACAGATTCTGTGCCAGAAACATATCGGCCATTGTTTAAAGAAGCGATTGAATCGTGGAATTTGTCTTTTAGAAAAGCAGGACATGAAAAAGATGTCGTTACTGCGCGCGTTCAAAGAAAAGATGAAAAACTTGTTATCGGTGATCCAAGAGTTCATTTGGTCTATTGGGAAAATGACTTATTCCGAGGTGTCTCTGGCGCCCATGCTTCATTCCAGGTGGATCCTATTACTGGAGAAATGTACCACGGGGATGTTTATTTTGGCGGCGAAAGACTGGTTAGAAACTTAACAAAGGCCCATGAATTTTTCTACTCAGACAAACAAAAAAATTCTGAGCTTTTTGCCATGTTAAAATCTTCTCATAATCAGTTTGCCCAAAGACAGGAAGACAGACAAAAAACACTTGAGGCGGTAAAAAGTCTTCTTCACTCCTCTTTTTCTTTACCGTTTACACTTTCATTTGCCAAGATGCCTTTTCAAAAAATATGCAGCTATGATGTTCAACCGATATCTTTGGAGGATCGTGCGACTCAGATGACGGCTGATGAATTTGTAAGAACATGGCTTCATGAGGTTATGATCCATGAGGTGGGACACAACTGGGGATTAAGACATAATTTCAAAGGAAGCCTGGGTGCGAATGTTTCTGAAAAACGTCCTACAAATTCTGTCATGGATTATAACGATGATCAATTGATTGTAGAAGGACTTTTTCTTAAAACCCCCGGTGTCTATGATGATGAAGCGATTCGATATGGATATCAAAAGAATCCAGAACCTCAAAAAACATACCCATTTTGCACAGATGAAGAGGCAGATGATATTTTTGATTACGATTTTGATCCGCGGTGCGCTCGTTTTGATTCCGGAGAAAATCCACTGGAGGATTCACTGATTCCAGATCTTGAAAAAACATATGTTAAATTTCTTTTAACTCAAGACCTGGATGATAAAATGCGGCTTTGGAGCTATTTTTTCTCTGGATTCTTTAACAGTTCCCTTTATTTAACTCGCAAAGGGACATTACAAGATAAAGAGTTCTTAAATGCTTCGATAGCAAAACTTTTAGATCTCAAAGAAGTTACTTCGCCCGGAGAAAATACCCCGCGTGATTTATCCAAAGACTGGACATATAGGATCGTTCGTCCTTTTATTGCTCGTTGGATTCTTCTGGTCCCATGGGTATTCAGTGAAAGCGATGATTCACTTCATGACTCCTTTCTAACTTCTGCGCGGCGATTGATTGCGGCAGAAAAAGAGTATGTGTCTGACATTGCTCCTCAAACCAGAGAATTTTTATTAGAGGACCTATACTGGTTTAAAGATCATCCCAGTCAAAATATCCAGTTTCGGGTGTTAGAGACTCTTTTAAAGCTAAAATCTCATCTGGAAAAAGAACGAACACAGCTTGAACTTAGTCGGTCAACCCTACCCTTAACCCCGGGAGATCTTGTCAGATTGATGGATGTCAATCGCTTCATAGAATTGGTTGACAATAGAGTCAAAAGCTTCTTTGGCCGAAATATTGGCGATAGAATATAAGTCTATTTGACTTCCCTCACAAAAATGTGTTAGCGAAGACTGTTATTTGCCTATAAATTCCAGGGATTAAGAGAATGTCGTTTGAATTTCCAAATGAAACGGTTTTCATACAGTTTTTGATCTTTTTGGCAACCTTACTTGTGCTCAGGCGTTTTGTTTTTACCCCTTTTTTGGCCATTATCGAAGAGCGACGGAAAAAAACAACGAAGGCGCTTCGGGAGGCGGAACATCTCACAAAGAAAACGGAAGAATTGAGCGCTGAATGGGGGCGAAAAATGGGGATCTATAAAGACCACATTCGCCAGACGAGGGAGCATCTCAGGCAGGAGTTTTTACGGCGCCGGCATGAAGAAATTGAAAAGAAGAAGGAAGCGCTCCTGATCTCACTCAGAGGAGCACGGGAGAAAATTCAACAAGAATCAACGAAATCCGAGCTGGCCCTGCAGGGAGAACTCGATACAATGGTTTCAGATATTTTTCAGAAACTTGCAAAGCCAGAAGCATAGCCAGAGGAATAGCCAGAGGAATAGAAAGAAGCATAGTCAATGACACACGGCCCCAATTTTATGTTTGATATTGCGTTTCCCGCTGTCAATTTTCTCATTTTCGTAGGCGTGCTTTATTACGTATTGCGAAAGCCCCTAAAACAACTTTTTGTTTCCAGAAGTGAAGAGATTGAGAAGAACATCAAAAATTCAATGGAAACATTTGAACAGGCAAGGGTGCAGAATGAGAAAGCGCAAAAAAATTTAACTGAGATTGAGGAAGAAAAGAAGCGGCTCTATCTGAGATCGGAGGCAGAGATTGAGGCGTATCGAAAAAAATCAGAGGAAGAGCTGCGGCAAACGCTCAAGCGTCTCAAGTCTGAGAATGAACAAAGAATCGATGAGGAGCTTCGCAAAGCGCGGCTTTATTTAAAACAGACGACACTCAGGAAAGTTTTTCACATTACGGAATCGAGGCTTAAAAAAGATTTGAATGAAAAAGATCATGAGCGGTTGACGGATGAATATGTCGAAGAATTATTTTATTCAAAAAACAGGATTTTAGGAGGTGGAAATGCTCTCAAAGGCGGCGGAGCGCTATTCTCAGGCGATGATCGATCTGAGCCTTGAATTGCGCCTTTCTGAAAAAATAAGAGAAGAGCTTCAGTCAGTTCTTCATTTTTTGAAAAAAAATGAAGAACTAGAAAAGGTTCTAACGAAAGAGATATTCACGCGGCATCAAAAAAAGAGGGTCATTGAAGAGATAGTCAAAGAAATGAGGGTGTCAGATTTGACAAAAAAATTTCTGATCTACCTTGCTTCCCAAAATCGCTTTGGCATCTTTTCAGATGTCTACAAAAGTTTTCATCAGAAACTGAATGATATAGAAGGAAAGTCTTTTGCTGAAATTTCATCGGCGGTTGAGTTGACCCCCGCTTTAAAATCAGGGCTTCAAAATAAGCTCGAACAGCTGCTTGGAAAAAAGCTGGAAATGACCTATAAAACAGATCCGGCGCTCATTGGAGGCGTAATTACGAAAATCGGAAATCAGGTTTTTGATGGTTCCATAAAGACACAGCTTCAGTCTTTGGGGCATTATTTGGAAAGAGGAGTATGAAATATGCAGATTGTCGATATCAAGCCAAGTGAAGTAAGCAGGATTATTCGCACCCAGATAAAAGATTTTGAAAAGAAGATGGATGTGGCTGAGATCGGTCACGTTTTATCTGTCGGGGATGGGGTTGCAAGAATTTATGGCATCGATCATGCCATGGCAGGCGAGATGGTAGAATTTTCAAGTGGCGTGGGTGGCCTCGTGATGAACCTGGAAACCGATAATGTCGGTGTTGCTATCATGGGGGACGATACAAAAATCCGGGAGGGAGACACCATTCGCCGCACTGGAAGAATTGCTGAGGTTCCTGTCGGCGAAGAGCTTTTGGGAAGGGTTGTCGATGCGCTGGCCAAGCCGATCGATGGCCGGGGTGAGATTGGGGCGAAATATTCTCGCCGGATTGAAATTAAAGCCCCGGGTATTGTGGAACGCCAATCTGTGAAAGAGCCGCTTCAGACTGGAATCAAGGCGATCGATGCCATGACGCCGATCGGCCGGGGACAGCGGGAGCTGATCATTGGGGATCGGCAGACAGGAAAAACAGCGGTTGCTGTTGACACAATTATCAATCAGAAAGGACAGAATGTCTTTTGCATTTATGTTGCGATTGGGCAAAAGCAATCTACGGTGGCTCAGGTTGTCGACAAACTGAAAGCTCATGGGGCGATGGACTACACAATAGTTCTTGCGGCAGGCGCTTCTGATCCCGCGCCGCTTCAATTTTTGGCCCCTTACTCTGGTGTGACCATTGGAGAATATTTTAGAGATACGGGGCGGCATGCCCTTATCATTTATGATGATCTTACAAAACAGGCGCAGGCATACCGGCAGTTGTCGCTCCTTCTTCGAAGACCGCCAGGACGAGAAGCATTTCCGGGGGATGTTTTTTATTTGCACTCACGTCTTTTGGAGCGCGCAGCCAAGCTTTCAGATGCGAAGGGAGGTGGATCGCTGACAGCGCTTCCGATCATCGAGACGCAGGCGGGGGATGTCTCGGCCTATATTCCCACAAACGTGATTTCAATTACGGATGGTCAGATCTATCTCGAAACAGATCTTTTTTATTCCGGGATCAGGCCTGCTGTGAACGTAGGTCTTTCGGTATCACGGGTCGGTGGCGCCGCACAAATCAAAGCGATGAAACAGGTTGCCGGTTCACTCAGGCTCGACCTTGCTCAATACCGGGAGCTTGCCGCGTTTGCTCAGTTCGGATCTGATCTGGATCAGGCAACGCAAAAGCAACTTAGCAGGGGCGCAAGGCTGGTTGAAATTCTAAAACAGGGGCAATATCAACCGCTCTCTGTTGAAAAACAGACTCTCATCATCTTTGCGGGCGTCAATGGATGGCTCGACCCCATTGCTGTTGAAAATCTTGGCCGGTATGAAAAAGAGCTTTATGAGCATCTCGATTTGCAGCATGCTTCGCTCCTTAAGGAAATTGGGGAGAAAAAGAAAATTGACGATGATTTAAAAGCCAAGATTGAAAAAGCGCTTGAGAATTTCAACAAGGATTTCAAATAGAGTTCCATAAATGCCAAATTTGAAAGATATCAGAAGACGGATTTCTTCCGTTAAAAACACCCAGCAGATCACAAAGGCGATGAAGATGATTGCCGCAGTGAAACTGCGCAGAGCACAAGATCAAATTCTCGCCGCCCGTCCCTACGCGAGAGAGTTGATTAGTGTCATTTCCAATCTGGCCCTTCACGCAGAGGGACGCAGACATCGGCTCCTTGTCCATAAACACCCCAATCGTGCGAGCCTCATCATCGTAACGTCTGATCGTGGTCTTTGCGGGAGTTATAATGGCAATATTATTCGCACGGCGGAAAAATTTATTCGTGAAAAACAGAGCGATCTTCGGGAACTCCATGTTTCTTTTGTGGGTCGAAAAGGGCACGACTATTTTAAAACACGGCTTAAAAAATATTCGAATGCCGTGTTCAATAAATATTACTCAGATGTCATGGCAAAACCGACATTCGATCACGCGGCTGTTATCGCAGATGAAGCGATAAAGGCATTTAAAAAAGATCGCCTCGATTGTGTCTATTTTGTTTATAACGAATTTAAAACTGCTATTTCCCAGAAAGTTGTTATTGAAACCCTGCTCCCTGTAACGCCGGCAAAAGAAGAAGCAGGGAAAGACAAAACGGACTATCTCTATGAACCCTCAAGAAAAAGTGTTTTAAATATGCTGCTTCCAAAACATGTTCGCGTGCAGGTTTATAGGATTTTGCTGGAAGCGTCCTCATCCGAGCATGGCGCCCGGATGACGGCGATGGATTCTGCGACGACAAATGCAGGTGAAATGATTTCAAAACTAACATTGGTCGCAAATCGGGTTCGGCAGGCGGCCATTACCAAGGAATTGATGGAGATTGTCAGTGGCGCGGAGGCGCTTAAAGGGTAGGTTATGGAGGTAAAAATGAACAACATTGGAAAAATCAGACAGGTGATTGGACCCGTGGTCGATGTGGAATTTCCATCCGGGAATGTCCCCCCGATTTATCAGGCCATCAAACTTACAAACCGCGCCATTTCAAATAAGGAATGGAATCTCACCGTTGAAGTTGCTCAACACCTCGGTGAAAATACCGTTCGCTGTATTGCGCTCGATTCGTCTGAGGGGCTTGTGCGTGGAGAGCAGGCTCAAGACACAGGCGAGCGGGTATCTGTTCCCGTGGGACCGGAGACGCTGGGAAGGATTATGAATGTCATCGGTGAACCTATCGATGAGCTCGGAGAAATTAAATCCAAAAAACGTTATCCAATTCATCGCCATCCCCCCGCATTTACGGAACAGAGCGTTGCAGTTGAGCAGCTTGTTACTGGAATTAAGGTTGTAGACCTTTTGGCTCCTTACGCGAAAGGGGGGAAGATCGGACTCTTTGGCGGCGCCGGCGTGGGAAAAACCGTCATTATTATGGAGTTGATTCACAACATTGCAAAGGAACACGGAGGCTATTCTGTTTTTGGGGGTGTGGGCGAGAGAACGCGCGAGGGAAACGACCTTTGGCACGAGATGAAGGAATCGGGTGTTTTAAACAAAGCGGCGCTTGTTTATGGGCAAATGAATGAACCACCGGGGGCTCGCGCGCGCGTTGGGCTTACGGCGCTCACGGTTGCTGAGTATTTTCGGGATGAAGAAGGAAAAGATGTTCTTCTGTTTATTGATAACATCTTCCGTTTTACACAGGCGGGCTCAGAGGTTTCTGCATTGCTTGGGAGGATCCCTTCTGCTGTCGGGTATCAACCGACGCTTGGCACGGAGATGGGAGAACTGCAGGAGAGAATTACGACGACAACAAAAGGGTCCATTACATCCGTTCAGGCAATTTATGTTCCTGCGGATGATTATACAGATCCGGCCCCCGCAACCACCTTTGCGCATTTGGATGCAACGACAAACCTTTCACGTCAGATTGCCGAGCTTGGAATTTATCCCGCCGTTGATCCGTTGGCTTCAACATCGAGAATCCTGGATCCTGGAATTGTCGGGGAAGAGCACTATCAGATAACCCGCGCAGTGCAGCAGATTTTGCAGAGGTATAAAGAGCTGCAAGACATTATCGCAATTCTAGGGCTCGATGAACTGACAGAAGATGATAAGCTCATCGTAACCCGCGCCCGAAAGCTTCAAAAGTTTCTCTCACAGCCTTTCTTTGTAGCGGAGCAGTTTACAGGAACAGCGGGCCGGTATGTTGAGCTTGCCGATACTATCCGAAGTTTTAAAGAGATTGTCGAAGGGAGGCACGACGATCTTCCAGAGCAGGCATTTTATATGGTCGGATCCATTGAAGAAGTGGTTGAGAAAGCAAAGAAAATTCGGGGAACTGCTTAATGCCATTAAGCCTCACCATTGTGACTCCCAGAAAAACGGTTGTAAAAAATCTTTCCGCTGATGAGCTTGTCATGCCGGCCGCAAAAGGGGAAGTAACAATTCTTCCAGGGCACACCCCGCTTCTTACAACGCTCGGCGTCGGTGTGATCAGAACCCTTTCATATACCGAAAACATTAACTTTCTTGTGACGGGGGGTTTTGCAGAGGTTCGAAATGACCAGGTTCTCATCCTCGGTGAAAAAATTGAAGCCGCCACAGAAATAGATCTCGAGCGTGCGGAAAAAGCAAAGGCCGAAGTCGAACAAACTGTCCTCAATACCGTTCTTGGCGAACTCGAATACGCCAAATACATGAAGAAACTCGAACGCACCCAAAAACGAGTCGAGATGGCAAAATTTCTTAAAGGGATAGCGGAAACCAAAAAGAAGGGCTAACGCATCTCAAGATATTTATGTAACTGTATTTGAAGTCTGACAGGGAGGTTGTCGTTTGCAATCCACCCCCCCAGCTTTCCCGGCTGAAGCAGGTTGTGAGTGGGAGACATGAGAATGCAATGGCATCTGTTTAAAAGCCCATACTGAGTAATCACGCTTTTAGACCACTCATAATCTTGACGGTCCCCAATCACAAACTTGATTTCATCATGAGTATTCAGGTGAGAGAGATTCTCCCAAAGATTGTGGGAGGTCATTTGGCTGGATGGTGTTTTAAGGTCTATGATTTTAATAACTTTTTTGTTCACTTTGGCAAGAGAAATTGCCCCGGAAGTTTCCAATAGAACCTTGTATCCTTGTTCAATAAGAGTATCCATCAGCTGATATACCGCTTCCTGGAGAAGAGGCTCTCCGCCTGTAACTTCAACCGTTTTACAATTAAACCTTTGAATATCCTTAAGAATTTCTTGGATACTCATTTTTTTGCCTTCATAAAAGGCATATTCTGTGTCGCAATAAGTACATCTCAGGTGGCAGCCAGTCAGGCGGATGAAAATACAGGGGACGCCCGCATGAGACGATTCTCCCTGGATAGAGTAGAAGATTTCGTTGATGGTCAGCATAATTTTTAGGCATTATATCGATTCGTCAATTTCATTCAAGGAATTATTTTACTGAATGGCGGTAGTAGCTTATGCTATGAGAAGATAATGTCAAAATTGAAATCGATTTTTTCATGTCAATCGTGTGGTTATCAGAGCCCAAAATGGCTTGGGAGATGTCCCGATTGCAATCAATGGAACTCTTTTGTTGAAGAAAAGGGATTTAATGAGCCTGCTTCCCTGGAAAAAGTAGAGCGCCGGAGTTTTCATGATGAACGCCAGCCGGCTCTTCCAATTACTTCGATTGAGTCAAAACAAGATATAAAAGTTTCTACCAATCTTTCGGAGTTTGATCGCGTTTTAGGGGGGGGATTTGTGAAAGGCTCTCTGGTTCTTATCGGTGGAGATCCGGGCATTGGGAAATCGACACTGGCGCTTCAGTCCCTTCACGCGCTTTCAAAACAAAATCTTTCTGTGCTTTATGTTTCAGGGGAGGAATCACTTTACCAGACAAAGATTCGTGCCGAGCGCATAGGGGTTCTTCATCCATCGCTTCTTCTGCTTTCCGAGACACTTTTAGAACGTGTCATCGAAGAAATTCGAAAGCTGAAACCAAAAGCGGTTGTGATTGACTCCGTACAGACCCTTTTTTCTGGAGATCTGGAGTCTGCCCCCGGAAGCATTAGTCAGGTGAGGGAGGTAGTGGCAAGATTGATGTACATGGCAAAGCGTGAAGGGACCATCACGGTTGTGATTGGGCATGTAACAAAAGAGGGATCGATTGCGGGGCCAAGAGTGCTCGAACATATGGTTGATACGGTGCTCTATTTTGAGGGGGATACGGGAAAAAATTACCGCATTCTGCGTGCCGTGAAAAATCGATTTGGATCGACCAATGAAATCGGTGTTTTTGAAATGACAGAGCTTGGACTTCAGGGGGTTAAAAATCCATCCGAGCTTTTTCTTTCTGAGCGGCCATTGCGCACCCCCGGTTCTGTTGTCGTTGCATCCGTCGAAGGAACGCGGCCGATGCTTGTTGAAATTCAGGCGCTTGTAACGCCAACAACGCTCGCAATCCCCAGAAGAACCACGATTGGCGTTGATCATAATCGGGTTGCGGTCCTGGTGGCGGTCTTGGAAAAGAGGGCCGATCTTTCGCTTTATCATCATGATGTCTATGTAAATGTGGTGGGGGGGCTTCGAATCCAGGATCCGGGAGTCGATCTTGGAATTGTTGCCGCGGCCGCATCCAGTTTTCTCAATAAATCGATCGATTCAACGACGCTTTTTTTGGGAGAGGTCGGTTTAACGGGAGAAGTTCGCGGTATTCAGCATGCCGATATTCGGGTGCAGGAAGGGGAACGGCTTGGATTTAAAAAATGTATTTTGCCGGCATCGAATCTCAAAAAAATGAAGCGGCGGTTTGGTCTTGAATTGAGTGGAATATCAACCATAGAGGAATGTATTAAAGCGCTCTTTTAATATGGTCGATTTTTTAATTCTTTATTTTCCGTATCTGGGAATTTTATTGCTCCTTCTTCTTGGGGGGATTGGTCTTCCTTTTCCTGAAGATTTAACATTGGTTCTCGCGGGACAGATTGCATTGTCCGAAAATTTAAATCTTCCTATCCTCATTTTGATCTGTTATGGCGGTGTTATTTCGGCAGACCTCTTCCTTTTTCATGTCGGAAAAAAATATGGGCGCGCGGTCATCACACGCCGGTTTGTCAGGCGGATCTATACACCCAGGCGGCGCGTTCAGGTGAAAAAGGGCTTTCATAAAATGGGGGATTGGATTGTCTTTGTGGCGCGATTCATTGGCGGCTTTCGAGTCCCCGTATTTATTATGGCAGGTGTTTTAAAAATGAGCTATCCGCGCTTTATTCTTCTAGATTTTTGCGCTGCGATCTTGAGTGTGCCTCTATTTGTTTTGGGGAGTTATTATCTCGGACAGAAATTTAGAGAGTGGACACACGGTTTTACTATTTTTCTTATGATCCTTATGGGGCTTTTCTTTATGTATGTTGTTGCCAGATGGTTTTATGAATCGTGGAAAAATCACCCTGTCAAAAGACATCGTTGAACCGCTATCTTCCATTTGGAAATGAGCTTTTGACGGACCCTCCGGTTCATAACAGGAATGAATTCTTTCTCCTTTTGCCACGCCCTTTCAAGCTCTGAGAGGTCTTTCCAAAAACCAACACCAAGCCCCGCCAGACAGGCAGCCCCAAGTGCCGTTGCCTCAATGTTTTTAGGTCGGATGACGCGTGTTTGCAAAATATCAGATTGAAACTGCATCAAAAAATCGTTTCGCGCGGCCCCCCCGTCTATTTTTAATATCGATATTTTTTTCCCAAGATCCTTTTGCATGGCATCGACTAATTCATAGTTTTGGAATGCGATTCCTTCCAGAACAGCCCTTGCAATGTGTCCCGCTGTTGTTCCGCGTGTCAGCCCGCAAATGATTCCTCTCGCGTCACTTCTCCAATAAGGGGCGCCGAGCCCGGTTAAAGCAGGGACAAAAAAGACCCCTTCAGATGAGTCGACCTTTTTTGCCAGCCCTTCAATTTCAGAAGAAGAATGAATGATCTTTAGGCCGTCCCTCAGCCACTGAACAGCGGCGCCTGCAATAAAGGCCGAGCCTTCCAACGCATAGGTCGTTTTTCCATTCAACCGCCATGCAACAGTGCTCAGAAGTTTTTTCTTTGAATAGACGATCTTTGAGCCGGTGTTCAACATCAGAAAAGATCCTGTCCCGTAGGTGCATTTTGCTTCCCCAACGCTGAAACAGGCCTGGCCAAACAGCGCTGACTGTTGGTCGCCTGCGATTCCCGATATTGGGATTCCATCCGGCAGATGAGCGACATTTTTTGTTTTGCCGTAAACTTGGGATGAGGAGCAAATTTCCGGAAGAATTTGTTTTGGAATATTCAGTATTTTTAACAACTCTTCATCCCATTGCAGCGACTTCAAATTCATAAGAAGGGTTCGCGATGCATTTGATGGATCGGTTCTATGAGAAAGCCCCGCCGTTAGTTTTGATAGAAGGAAACTATCAATGGTGCCGAAAGCAATCAACCCATCGACAGCCCTTCTGCGAAGGGTTATCGACTGATCCAGATACCACTTAATTTTTGTTCCCGAAAAATAGGGATCGAGAAGGAGCCCTGTTTTTTTTTGAAAAATGGATTCTTTTTTCGCTTTTTTTAGTTTTTGGCAAATCGATTCTGTTCGTCTGCACTGCCAAACAATCGCTTTTTCAATCGGCTCTCCTGTTTTTCGATCCCAGAGGCAGGTTGTCTCTCTCTGATTGGTGATGCCGATGGCCGCAATATCGGTTGCTTTAATACCGCTTTGTTCAAGAACTTTTTGAATAGAAGTGAGAGTGGATGACCAAATTTCATTAAGATCATGTTCGACCCACCCAGGTTTCGGATAATATTGGGGAAATTCCTGGTTTGTCTTTGCAAGAATATGGAGATTTTGGTCAACCAAAAGAACGGTTGTCCCTGTGGTGCCTTGATCAATTGCCAAGATATAGGATTTCATCGGCTCTGCTTATGGCACAGTCGATTGGACTTGATCAACACATTCTTTTGTGGGGCAAGGGGCTGCAACTTTTCTCCCCAGCTGATCCCACCATCGCTTTATAGGAGTGTCGATCTGGGAAAGAAGAAGCGCCACAAATAGAATCGTTGCAACAAGCGCCAGAACATACTCAAGAGTGGCCTGCCCCTTTTTAGAGGTCATAGTGTCTTCCAGTATAGCACAAAACATATTTATCTCGTGATTCGCCTGGAAAATAGCCCCCAATTTGATTAAAAAAGGGGGAAGGATGGAAAATTTGCAAAATTTTTTTTAGGTGTGCTATAATTATAACTAGAGATTGGAGAAAGGCCATTTAAAGCCCTTTAAAAGGGCTTTTTTTTTGGCCAAATTTGGGCTATATTCTGCTCTATTCAAGGCATCACTCATGAACTGGCGAACGCTATTCTTAATTATTCTCTTTTTGGCAGTTGGTGGAGCGGCTTATTTCTACCTCAACCGCGAAATCATCCATAAACCGAAAACCGAACTCGACTATCCAAACCCTATTTTAAAAGTAGGTGGTATCGCCCCACCCCTTAATCTGCAAGATCTTGAAGGGAAAGCCCATCGTCTGGAAGATTATCGTGGAAAAGTTGTTCTCATTAACTTCTGGGCCAGTTGGTGTCCCCCATGCCTCATTGAGATGCCTTCGCTGGTTTCCGTTTACAAACAATTTAAAGACAAGGGGTTTGAAATTTTGGCAATTAATTTAGATGAGAATCCAAAGCCCGTGCATGAATTTTTGAAATCGATCGAACTCCCTTTTAAAATTTTTCTGGATCCCGCGGGGAGTGCCGCGCAAACCTACCTTGTTTATGGTCTTCCCTATACCATCCTCCTCGACCGCACCGGGAAAGTCCAGTTTAAGGCGTTCGGTGGCCATGATTGGGATCGCGGCGAGCCATTTGAAAAGATTAAATCACTGCTGTAAGGAAGAGCATGGTCCCATCCCCTGAAGTTTCAGTTAAATTTCGTTTGAAAATTATTCTTTTCTTTGGATTTTTGTTTTTAATTTTTTATGGAGCAACAAATCGTTATCCGATCTTCGAACCCAAACTTTTGCCATTGACGCCGATCGATGATTTTTTCGGATTTCATCCCTGGACAGTATGGATTTATATTTCAGATTATTTTTTGATGTTTGCCCCCCCTTTTTTCATAAAAAAAAGGGAGGTCGCAGGGCGATTGATAAAAGCGGTAGTCATGAATTTCGTGCTTCACTTTCCAATTTTCTTCCTTATCCCAACAACGATGATTCGTCCGCCCCTACCCACGCTCCCAATCGAACAGAATCTTACAAATGCCGTATTTCATTTCATACGGCTCATCGATACACCGGTGAACTGTTTTCCAAGCCAGCATGTGAGCCTTTGTTTTGTGATGGCGACGGTATTTTTAAATTATAAGAAAAAAATCGGCGTCTTATTTTTGGTTTGGGCAGCTTTAATTTCACTTTCAACGATGACAACAAAGCAGCACTATATGTGGGATGTTCTGGGGGGGCTTGCCGTTGCCTTCATCATATATGTTTTTGTGTTTCGAAGGGGGGGGCAGTCAGAGCTTACGCTTGCCGATCGGGGACACCTGAAAAAATGACCATTTTGCAGAAATTGTCTCCAAAATGATAGGGGAGATATTCATAAGACGGGGCCTCAAAAAAGGCGAGATCTGCCTGTTTCCCAACTTCTATGGAGCCAATCTGATTTTCACGCCCCAGAGATTTTGCCGCATTAAAAGTAATAGCCGATAAAACTTCCGGGACCGTCATCTTCATTTGTGTCGCGGCAATGGTTGCAACGAGCAAAAGATTTTGCGTGACAGAAGAGCCAGGATTAAAGTCGGATGCCAGCGCAACCACAATTCCTTCGTCAATCAGTCTTCTGGCGGGGGCGTAAGGCTTTCCAAGATGGAATGAAGTGGCAGGAAGAAGCGTTGCCACTGTCTTTGAATTTTTAAGCGCCGAAATCCCTTTTTTTGAAATCGCCATCAAATGATCGACGCTATGGGCCCCAAATTTTACGGCAAGCTCCGTGCCGCCCAATGCCTTAAATTCATCCGAATGAATCCGGATTTTTAAATGGGCGGCCGTTGCGGCCTTCAAAATTCTTTCTGTCTGCTTTAGGGAAAAGAAACCCTCATCTATAAAAACGTCACAAAATTCGGCAAGCTTCCGTTTTGAGATTTCCGGGATCATCTCCTTACAAATTAAGGAGACATAAGAATCTTTTTTGTTTTTAAATTCGGGTGGAAAGGCATGCGCCCCAAGAAATGTTGGAACAATGCGTGTCCTATTTTCCTTTTTTAAGGCTTCAATAACCCCGAGGTGCCTGATCTCGTCTTCGTAAGAGAGGCCATAGCCGCTTTTAATTTCTAACGTGGTAATGCCGAATAATTTTGCCTGGATGATACGCTTTTTTGAAGTTTCCAAAAGCTCTGAAGAGGGTGCTCTGCGTGTGGAAAAAACGGTGCTAAGAATTCCCCCCCCTTTTTTCGCGACCTCGAGATAGCTTTTACCCTCGCATCTCAGGGCGAATTCTTCATGACGCGAACCTGAAAAGACAAGGTGAGTATGGGGATCGACGAGACCGGGAAGAACAACCATTTTTTCAGCGTCGATTTCATTTTCAAAATTTGCCGGGACCGAAAGGCGGGCATCCCCCTCTTTTCCGATCCAGGCGATTTTTTCATCCTTGATAATCATTGCCCCATTTTCAATGATTGCGAGATCTTCTTTTCTGGGGCGAATCCCCCTTTTCATGGCAACGCCTTTAAATGTGACAATCTGGCCAATATTTCGGATGAGTGTTTGCATCAGATAAGCATCGGGATGTTGATTTTCTTTTTTTTCGCCAGAGATATGGCCGTCTCGTAACCAGCATCCGCATGGCGAAGAATTCCCATGGCGGGATCAGAATTGAGAACGCGACTCAGCCGTCTCGATGCGTCTTTTGTGCCGTCTGCAACCACGACCATTCCCGCATGGAGAGAATAACCGATACCCACTCCCCCCCCATGGTGGAATGATACCCAGCTTGCCCCATTTACAGCATTGATCAGCGCGTTCAAAATTGGCCAGTCAGCAATTGCATCGCTCCCGTCTTTCATCCCCTCTGTCTCCCGGTTTGGCGAAGCGACGGAGCCACAATCGAGATGGTCTCTTCCGATTACAATCGGCGCCTTGATTTTTTTCTTTGCGACAAGTCGGTTAAAAATTTCTCCGGCAACAGCCCTTTCGCCATAACCGAGCCAGCAGATTCTGCTTGGGAGCCCCTGAAAATGAACTTTGTTTCGTGCAAGAGTCAGCCATTGTTTCAGTGCCGACGCCGAAGGGAATGCTTTCATGATTTCCTGATCAGTCAAATAAATATCTTTGGGATCGCCTGACAGCGCTACCCATCGAAAGGGGCCCTTCCCTTCACAAAAAAGGGGGCGGATATAGGCGGGAATGAAGCCGGGGAAATTAAAGGCGTCTTTAAGACCCCCTAATTTGGCTTGTCCCCGTATATTGTTCCCATAATCGAAAACATGGGATCCCTTCTTTTGAAGATCGAGCATCGCCTGCACGTGAATGACAATGGAGTCGACCGCGCGCTGAATATATTCTTTCGCATTTTTCCTTCGGAGCGCTTCTGCCTCTGAGACAGAGAGTCCTTTGGGAATATAGCCGTTGAGCGTATCGTGGGCGCTCGTTTGATCCGTAACGAGATCAGGGATGATGTTCGATTCAACGAATTTCGGATAGATCTCGGCGGCATTGCCAAGAAGCGCAATCGACTTGGCTTCCCCCTTTTTCTGAAAGGATTGCGCAAGTTCAATCGCTTCTTCGAAAGAGTCTGTTTTTATATCCACATATCCTGTTCGAAGCCTTTTTTCGATTCTTTCAGCATCGACCTCAACGCCAATAAATACAGCCCCGTTCATTGTTGCCGCAAGGGGTTGGGCGCCGCCCATTCCGCCGAGCCCTGCCGAGAGGATAAGTTTTCCATGGAGATCGCCGGCAAAATGTTTTTGTCCCGCAGAAGAAAAAGTTTCGTATGTTCCCTGAAGGATCCCCTGCGTGCCGATATAGATCCAGCTTCCGGCTGTCATTTGTCCGTACATGATAAGTCCCAACGCTTCGAGTCTTCGAAATTCATCCCATGTCGCCCAGGCCGGCACAAGATTGGAATTAGCGATCAGCACGCGGGGGGCATCTTTGTGTGTCGGCAAAATTCCTACCGGTTTTCCAGATTGAACAAGAAGCGTTTCGTCATTATTAAGACTTTTTAGGGAGCGAAGTATCGCATCAAAACATTGCCAGTTGCGTGCCGCTTTTCCAGTCCCTCCATAAACAATAAGCTCTTCGGGTTTTTCTGCGACATCCGGCTCTAAATTGTGTTGGATCATTCGAAAGGCGGCCTCCTGTGCCCACCCCTTGCATGTCTTTTTCCCGCCACGCGGCGCACGGACGACGCGTTTCATAAAAGCGCGCGCTCAATAACCTCATAAATGAGGGGGAAGATGCTTTTTAGTTTTTCGATGTCATGGGAGAAGATACGATCTTTATCGATCGGCTCGACATGTTTTCTAACCGTCGTCATGACCTTTTCAAGAAGGGGGGATGTCTTCAAAGGGCGCAGATATTCTATCCCCTGACTGGCTGCCAAAAATTCAATCGCCAGAACCGACTCGGCATTTTTTAATATTTCTTTTGCTTTTAAAGCGGCATGGGGACCCATGCTGACATGATCCTCTTTGTGACAACAGGTTGGAATGGTGTCAACGCTCGATGGATGGGCAAGGACTTTGTTTTCGGAAGCAAGGGCCGCAGCTGTGTAATGGGGGCCCATGAGCCCTGAGTTGATCCCTTCGCGCGGCGCAAGAAATGCGGTATGGCCGCTAAATTTGGGATCGAGAAGCTTTTCTATCCTTCGCTCTGAAATGTTGACAATAGTTGTTGCTGCGATGGAGAGAAAATCCATTGCCTGCGACAGATATTGTCCATGAAAATTGCCGCCATGCACCCACTTTTTTTTACCCGCAAAAAAAAGTGGATTGTCCGTCACAGAATTGAGCTCAGTTTCGATGATTTTCCGCGCGAATGCCAAAGCGTCGCGGCTGCTTCCATGAACCTGCGGAATGCAGCGAAACGAATAGGGATCCTGAACCCTGTCACAGTTCTTGTGATGTTTCTGAATGCCGCTATTTTCAAACATTTTCCAAATATACCCGGCAACTTTATTTTGTCCGCGATGAGGGCCAATATTTTGAACATCCCCAAAAAACGCAACCCTTCACCCCTCAATCGACTCTAAACTCAGGGCTGATGCAACATCAAACAGCCGGAATAAAGTTTCGGCTTTTAAGATGTTCATGGCAGAAATTGCTTCCATCATCTGTGTTCCATTGATCAGCGCAAGTCCTTCTCTGCCAGTAAGTTCGATCGGCGTTGTTTTTGAAAGGGCAAGCGCTCTTCTCCCGCTCATGCGAGTCCCCTGATAAAAGGCTTCACCCTCTCCCACAAGAACGAGAGCAAGATGCGCGAGCGGGGCCAGATCTCCGCTGGCCCCCACCGATCCTTTGGAAGGGATCAGAGGGAGGACATTTTTGTTTAAGAGTTCAATCAGTTTTTTTACGACAAGCGGACGAACGGCTGAATACCCGCGACTTAAGGCGTGGGCCCTTAAAAGCAGGATGGCCCGGACTTCGTGAGGTTCAAGGGGTTCGCCAACGCCTGAGCTATGGGAACGAATCAGGTTCAGTTGAAGGGACTTCATTTCTGTCGGCAAAATACGAACATCACAGAGAGCGCCAAATCCTGTGTTTACCCCATAAATGATCTCATTCTTTTCCAATTTTTCTTCCAGAAATTGAAGACTACGCCTCATTTTAGACTGCTCGGCAGACGCAAGCGAGAGGGGGAGTTTATGGAATACGACTTCTTCGAACTTTCCGAGTGTTAAATTTGTCATAATCAATCGTTGAATCGCTCTTTAAGTTCTTTTGTCTGTTTGGTCGCCACATGTGTCATGCTTGTCAGATAATATGTGAACTCATTGAACGTTAGATTTGACGTTGGCCGCAACATTTTTAGAATAATTTCGTTATTTCGATTTATTCCGAACGCGGCACCGAGTGATTCTTCCACATTGTCGTTTAGTTCAAGAAGTTTGCGATAAAATGTTGAAATATTTGAATGGGGGAGTGTCATGATCTTGGATTGAAGAATCATAAATCCTTTTACGACTATAATGTAAACATCCATGCCATTTTGTGAGAGGCGCCAGATATTCGGCGCTTTTTTGGCCGCTTCCGGATCGATCCCCACCTCTTTAATGAAGGAGGTTATGAGTTCAATTTCATTCCCTTCAGCCACCCAGTTTTCCTCTCATTCCTTTCAGGGTCTGTTTGTAATCAGGGCTCTTAAAAATCGCTGAGCCGGCAACAAAAATGTTTGCGCCTGCTTTTGCAAGTTCAGCGATGTTACTTTCTTTGATCCCCCCATCCACCTCAATTTCAAAATTGAGCTTATGAACTTTTCGATATTTTTCCAATTCTTTTATTTTTTCTGCTGTTCCTTCGATAAATTTTTGGCCCCCAAAGCCGGGATCGACACTCATGACAAGAACAAAATCGGGGAGATCTACATAGTCGTAAAGTTTTGAGATAGGGGTATTCGGTTTTAGGGCTATTCCTGCCCTGACCCCCAGTTTTTTAATCTCTTTTATAAGCCGCTGGGGGGCTGTTACTGCCTCGCAGTGGAAAGAAATCATATCGGCCCCCGCTTTAACAAAGGCCTGAATATATTTTTCAGGATGCTCAATCATGAGGTGAATATCCAAAGGGAGTTTCGTGCATTCATGAATGGCTTCTATAATGAACGGGCCGATAGTCAAGTTTGGCACAAAATGGCCATCCATGACATCGAGATGCAATAGATCTGCGCCGGCAGCCTCGACATTCGAAATTTCATCCTTTAATTTTGTGAAATTTGCGGACAGAAGTGAAGGCGCAATTTTGAATTTGTTTTTAAACATGAAAGCGAGATCCCGGTGTTATGGGGTATCCTTTTAAAAACTCCGATACAGGCATTCTTTTTTTATTGGGTTTCTGAACCTCTGTCAATAAAAGAACCCCTTGGGATGTTTCAACGGAAATCCCCTCATTCGAAACGGATTGAATTTTGCCAGGGATGCCCCCCGTTTCTTCCGTAAGAAGTTGTGCCGTAAGGAGTTTCGCATGATGAATTTTGAGAGGCTCTCCGTCATAAATAGTAAATGTCCCAGGCCAGGGATTTGCCCCTCTGATAAGATTAAATATAGATCGGGCGGGCTGTTGCCAGTCGATCATCCCCATCTCTTTTCTTAATTTAGGGGCAAACGTAGCCTCCTTTTCATTCTGGGGACGCGGCGAAATCTTATTTTTCTTAAGAAAAGAGATGGTTTGGGACAAGAGATCCCAGCCGATATTCGAGAGTTTTTTTTCAAGAGAAAAATAATCGTCCGAATCGTCAATATCAATTGCTTTTTGCATTAAAATATCGCCTGCATCCATCTTTTCTATAATGTATGCAGTGGTTATTCCTGTTTCTTTATCCCCATTCATGAGTGCCCACTGCATCGGCGCCGCTCCCCGGTATTTGGGAAGCAGAGAGGGGTGGACGTTAATAACTTTATATTTCGGAATGTCTAAAATTTTTTTCGGAAGGAAAAGACCATAGGCAACGACAACGATTAAATCTGGTGAAAGCGCTTCGATTTCACGAACCGCCGGTTCAGATTTCAATGATTCGGGCTGGAAACAGGGTATTTTTAATTTTTGGGCAATTTCTTTGATGGGGGGGGGAGCTTTCTTTTGTCCCCTCCCCTTGGGTCGATCGGGTTGGGTAACTACGGCAATAACATTCTCCTTTTTTGCGATTCCCTCTAAAGAAGGAATCGCAAAAGCCGGGGTACCCATAAAAATAATTCTCCACGGCTCAAGCTGATTTTTTGTCATTCCAGCGCCCCAAGATCGGGGGGCTTGTCTTTTAAATTTTTATATTTTTTTAAAAGAAGTCCTCTTTTAAGGGGACTCAGGTGATCAATATAGAGCTTCCCATTTAAGTGATCTGTTTCATGCTGAAGGGCCACAGCCAGAAGTCCTTCCGCAGACAAGGTTTTTTCGGTTCCCCTGATATCCTGATAGCGTACTGTAACCTTGTTAAACCGCCTTACAATTTCCCGGACTCCAAAGATGCTCAAACATCCTTCCTCGAAAGTAAAGGGCTCTTTTTTATCAATAATTTCGGGATTAATAAAAACCAAAAGTTCCTTTTTTTCTTTTTGTCTTCCTCCGGGCTTTTCTGCTTCTTTCCAGACCACATCGATCACTGCCATTCTAAGGGATAGTCCCACCTGGTTTGCGGCAAGTCCAACTCCAGGGGCATTGTACATGGTTTCTGCCATGTCCTGAACGAGTGCTTCAAGTTTTTTGTCGTGAAAATTCACAATAGGGGAAGTTTTTTTTCTTAAGACCGGCGAGGGATGAGGCACTATTTTGAGTATGGCCATAAAGGTTTTAACTTTTGTCGTCTATCAAGGAGATAAAAGCCAAGAATCGCAAAAAGCACATTGGTAATCCATGCGGCAATAATCGGGGGGAGCGCGCCACTATATCCAAACGATAGCCCGGCATTAAGACATATCCAATAAAAAAAAGCAATGCCAAGCGCGGTCGAACTGCTTAAAGCGATTCCCCCGGCCCGGGGATGTCTTGCTGAAAAAGGGATTCCTAAAAAAGCCATAATGAGACATGCAAACGCGTAAGAAATTTTGGCATGGAGATTGACCTGATGCCTTATCGTGTTAAAGCCGGCTTTTTTATGTTTTTCAATGTATTCAGAAAGATCGTGGAAACTGAGTGTTTCCAATGACGTTGTTTCTTTGAAATCTTCCGGTTTTTCCGTAATATATTCTGCTGTTTTCGTTTGAAAGGGATGAGAGATCGGAAAATCTTCCAAAAAAGTAATAGATATGCCGTCATGAATCGTCCACTGTGACTTCGCATAATAAGCTTTCTTCGCAATGATTTGTTCAACAAGCTTAAATTGATCGTCGAAAAGGTAAATGTGGACATTGGCGATTAGATTTTGATCGGGGTTGTAAGCGGCAATGTTATAGATAGTATTTTTGGAGCGATACCATATTTCCTGAGTCTTAAAAATCTGATATGCCAGGTCTCCCCGTACTTCCCGATTAAAGATGTAACGAGCCTTTTCAAAAGTGGGGGGGACAATAAGATCGGCAACAAAAAAATTGCCTATTCCGATCAGCGCGGAAAGAATGAGGATGACCGTCGATATTCTTTGAAGGCTGATCCCAGAGGCATGCATGGCAATAAGCTCCGAGTTCTTTGAAAGGGTATTTAGAACAAACAGGCTGCCGATCATACAGGCAACCGGAATCATTTGTGAGACAATGTGCGGGAGCTGAAGAAGCGTGAATTGAATCAGGGGGATGGTCATCCCATCTTTGATGGAACGTTGAAGGAGATCGACCAGGAAATAGAGCGATGCGAAAACAATGATAGAGGAGAGGAAGTATTTGATAAAGTCTTTGGAGATATAGCGGTCGATGATTTTCATCAACTGATCATAACAAATTCAGCGGATCAACGTCGATCTTAATTGTTGGCGATTGAAACAACTCTTTTTCATATTTTAGCAGGTTATCCATAAATAACTTAATCAAAGAATGAGATGGGCTTTTTATTAACATATGAAACCGATATTTATTTTTTATCCTGGAAAGGGGCGCAGGGGCAGGGCCTAAGATTTCAAGGACCGAAAGCCCTTTTTGTGTGGCAGAGACTTTTTCGGAAATTGCTCTAAGCCACTTCAGTTTCTCAAAAGCTTTTTCAGCGCGAATATCTGAGCTTCTAAAACGAACAATTTTTGAAAAAGGGGGATAGTTTAGTTCCTTTCTAAAGGCCAATTCCTGCATATAAAAGCCTTCATAATCATGACCTTTGGCAAATTGCAGGCTATAGTGAGAGGGATTGTAGGTCTGAACAATAACAGATCCCTCTTTTTTACCACGGCCGGCGCGACCAGCCACCTGGGTCAGGAGCTGAAAGGTGCGCTCGGGGGCCCTAAAATCGGGGATATTTAATGAAATATCGGCCAGAATAACCCCCACGAGGGTAACATTTGGAAAATCGTGTCCTTTGGCAACCATCTGGGTGCCAATCAAAATGTCTATTTTTCCATTTCCAAAATCTGAAAGAATTTTTAAGAGCGCCCCCCCTTTTTGTGTGGATGACCGGTCCAGGCGGGCGATCTTTGCGTCTGGAAAATAGCGCTTTAACTCTTCTTCAACTTTTTCAGTTCCCAACCCCACAGGGAAAATTTTTTGTTCCTGGCATTGCTGGCACCTGTCGGGGACTGAGCGGCTAAATGCGCAGTGATGACAGAGGAGTTTTTGGGTTTTTATGTAGACGGTCAATGAAATGGAGCAGTTTGGGCATTTCATGACGAAGCTGCAGACCTGACAAAGCAAAAAAGGGGCATATCCGCGGCGGTTTAGAAACAAAATTGCCTGTGAATGATTGTTTAGGGTTTCCGTAAGCGAATGAAGCAGCCGATTCGAAAAGACAAATTCATCTCCGAACCTTCCCGGGTGCTTTTTGAGATCGATTATTTCTATGGCCGGCAGTGGCCTGTCATCAATACGCTTGGAAAGCGTGAGGAGTTTTAGTTTTTGTTTTTTGCAGTTGTCATAAGATTCGAGGGATGGAGTCGCAGAGCCTAAGATAACAACAGATCTTTCAAATTGACCCCGCACCAGCGCAACATCCCGCGCATGGTAGCGAAATCTCTCTTCTTGTTTAAATGAAGAATCGTGTTCTTCATCTACAACGATGACACCCAGATTTTCAAAGGGGGCAAAAACGGCGCTTCTTGCCCCAACGACTATGGAAACCTCTTTCTGTCTGATTTTAAGCCATTCCTGATAGCGCTCTTTTTTACTGAGTTTGCTATGAAGAACGGCAATTTGATTTGGGAAGCGGTCTTCAAAGCGGCTGATCAGCTGGGGGGTGAGAGAAATTTCGGGAACAAGAACAATCGCCTCTTTATGACGACGCAATGCCGTCTTGATGATGTTTAAGTAAACTTCCGTCTTGCCGCTTCCGGTAACACCGTAAAGCAGATAGGGGGCGAAAGTCGCTTCCTCAAGATCTTTTTCCAATCTGTTTAAAATCATCTGTTGTTCATCTGTAAGACGAACAGGGCGCTCTGTCGGAAGAGTCACAGAAGCGATTTTTTGTTTTTTTTGATCTGTTTCCGCTGTTCCCGAAACAGGAATAGCGCTCTTAATAATTTCTCCGAGAGGTGTCGCGTAATAGCCTGAAAGCCACTGAAAAAGCCGCAAGAGCTTTTCAGAAAGGGGGGGGCCTGCCACCCCTAAAATTTCTTTGCTGTTTGGAAAATGGAAATCTGAAAATGCGACAACAGTCGACAATATCTTTCGATTTCGAAATGGAACCCATACCCGTGTGCCGATATCAATGGCGGTTATTTCTGAAGGGGGAACACGGTAATTAAATGTCTGAAATAAAGGAAGGGGGACAGCAACTTCGATGTCCCGGCCCCCCAAATCCTTTGTAGTCATTTATCGATATTCTCGCACAAATTTATCGAGGACCTCTTTATGGATGGGATTATCAAATGCTTTTGTCTGTTGGCCGGCAATTATTTTGGAGGAGAAAAAATTGTCTGCATAGTTTGTGGAGACATCTATTTTTTCAAATAAAGATTCAAGTGAAATTCCTGGAATGCCGCTTTCCTGAACTTCAATTTTTTGGGGGTATTTAAAAGTCAAACGGGAGGAAAAAGTTAATCCCCTATAATTTTTAAAAATGATCTCCCGCCCGTCATATTCAATTTTTTGAGGCAAAAAGAGATCTTTTTCAAAAAAGATCTTTTTTGAGGAATCGCCAAAAGGGGAGAGGAGCAAAATCAGATTTTTTTCCAGCTTTTCCGGCGCGGCCCGTTCAATCTTTCCCAACCTTGTCAGTGAAACAGAGGCAGAGATCTTCCATTGAGCCGGTGCGGCCGCTTTTTCTTTTGTGTCCTTATTTTTTTCTTTGGGATTTTCTTCTTCAGGAGTTTCTTCTTGAGCTTTCTCGCGTTCAGCCTCAATCAATGCCGCGCTTGTCAGGGATTGTATCAGCGATTCCATATCGGTTGTGAAGAAGAGGGCAGGCCAAAAATGGAGGGGGACTTGCGATTCGAGCGATTCTATTTTTTTATTATAGATAATTTTGCGTTCTTTCCCTTTCCGAAGAAGTGTCAATGGAACCCCGTTGCAAAGATAGTCAAATCGGACGGTTGCATTGTTTTTAAAATATATTGTCTCTCCGCATTGAAATGAAACAGGTGTGTAGAAACCCTCCAGGAAATCAATTTTATGAGCAACAGAAATTCTCTTTAGGTATTTCCTTGGGGAAACGTTATTTTCAAGAATGGTTTCGGCTGGCAGCAAAAAGGCAAAGGATATTTGGGCCCCAATCATATAGACGAGGAAGATGACCAGCGCGAAAGCAAATTTATTCATGAGGCAGCGACTGAAGCGTTTCCAAAAGCGCCTTCCTGAGCTCTTTGCGCCGGAGTCCGTAATAAAGGTTTGCCTGCAGGAATCCCAATTTGTCCCCAACATCGAATCGCTTTCCTTCATAGCAGTATCCTAAGATTTTTTCCGAGTTGAGCAAGCTTTTTAATCCATCGGTCAGCTGAATTTCCCCACCCACGCCGACTTTAGTTTTTTCAAGATGCTCAAAAATTTCAGGCTTCAAAATATATCTTCCAATCACTGCCAATCGGGAAGGGGCCTCGGCAGGGGTCGGTTTTTCAATCAGGGATCTGATATCAAACAATCCTGGTTTCATGGGGGTGACGCCCGCAATTCCATAAAGAGGGGTCTGATTTTGTGGAACTTCCATGAGCGCTACGATCGAAGCTTTCTCGCTGTTATAAATATCGATGAGTTGTTTCAAACAGGGGACTTTTGCATCTACAAGGTCATCTCCAAGAAGAATCGCAAAAGGTTCATTCCCCACGACATCCCTGGCACATAGAATGGCATGTCCAAGTCCGAGAGGATATTTTTGTCTGACCGTCACAATGTTTACTTCCTGTGAAAGTCGCTGCATTTCTTTAAGCAGGGCATCCTGTTTTCGCTCTTTCAGGACGGTTTCGAGTTCAAGGTGTGTGTCAAAATGATCCTCAATCGCCGATTTGGCATGCGAATTGATAAAAATAATCTGTTTAATTCCACTGAGGAGCGCTTCTTCGACAATATATTGAATGGAGGGCTTATCAACGATCGGGAGCATCTCTTTTGGAATCGTCTTTGTAACCGGCAAAAAACGCGTTCCGAGGCCCGCCACAGGGATAAGCGCTTTTCTGATTTTCATAATCTTGATACCCTAAGCAGACCTTTCGCTTTCTTCAGCCTCAGTTTTACACCGGATGCAGAGTGTGGTGACGGGGCGTGCCTTGAGCCTGGCCTGTGAAATCTCTCCGCCACACGATTCACAGATCCCAAATTCACCCCGATCGATCCGCTCCAGCGTCTCTTTAATTTTTGTGATCAGTCTCCTCTCACGATCGCGGATTCGCAACAAAAAATTGCGGTCTGTTTCAAGGGCTGCCCGGTCTGTAGGATCTGGAAATGTCTCTTTTTTCTCCTCATCCGCCATTCCCCCTACCGTAGAAGAGGCTTCCTTCAGCAGTTCCTGAAGCTGGCTTTTCAGAAGCTCTTTAAATATCTCTAGCGACTTTGCGTTCATGGCAACCGCGGAAAATAGACGAAAATATAGGCAATGTAAAGCGGTTTTTTTAAAGACAGCAAGATGTAATTTTGATATGCGAACTGAGATGGCCGAATTTAGCAGCCTTGATTTTTACGAACTCGATCAACTTCTTAGTTCCGAAGAAAAAATGATACGGAAAACGGTCAGAGAGTTTATAGCAAAAGAGGCATTACCCCTTCTCGAGGATTGTTATGAAGAGGCTGCTTTCCCAACGCAGCTTATCCCAAAGATGGCAGAAATGGGATTGCTCGGCTCACAACTGAATGGGTATGGGTGTGCCGGGTTGAATCAGGTGAGCTATGGACTCATCATGCAGGAGCTTGAGCGCGGGGATAGTGGGTTGAGAAGTTTTGTCTCTGTTCAGGGATCTCTCGTCATGTATCCGATTCTTACGTTTGGTTCAGATGAGCAGAAGGAGAGATGGCTTCCGCTTCTTCAACAGGGGAAGGCGGTGGGTTGCTTTGGGTTGACTGAACCATCGGCGGGTTCTGATCCGGCAAACATGAAAACAAAGGCGGTAAAAAAGGGGGATCATTATATCCTGGATGGCGCCAAAGCGTGGATTACAAACGGTTCAATATCTGATGTGGCTGTTGTCTGGGCGCAAACCAATGAAGGAGTTCGGGGTTTTTTGGTCGAAAAAGGAACCCCCGGTTTTGAGACAAAAGATATATCAGGAAAATTTGCGCTAAGGGCTTCAAAGACGAGTGAGCTTTTCTTTCAGAACTGTAAAATTCCGGCGAAAAATCTTTTGCCAAAAACCGAAGGGTTAAAATCGGCGCTGATGTGTCTGAATCAGGCCCGGTATGGCATTGTTTGGGGCGTTATTGGGGCTGCTTTGGATTGTTTCCATCGCGCCCTTGAGTATTCAAAAGACAGGGTCGCATTTGGAAAGCCGATCGCTTCATTTCAGCTGGTCCAGAAAAAATTGGCGTGGATGGTTTCAGAAATTACAAAGGCTCAACTTTTGGCCTGGCGGCTTGGCATCTTAAAAGAAGAAGGAAAAGTGAAACATTATCAAATTTCGCTGGCCAAACAAAACAACTGTTGGATGGCCCTTGAAATTGCGCGTTTGGCCCGTGATATTTTAGGCGCCAATGGAACTGCGTATGCGTATGCGGTTGGCCGTCACATGTGTAATTTGGAAGCGGTCAAAACGTATGAAGGGACTGATGACATTCATTCGTTGATCGTTGGAGAAGCGGTTACTGGGATCGCTGCGTACCGATGAATAAGACCACTCGCTTTCATCTGAAGCAAATGAGTCTTGTTTTTTTTGTATTGTGCTTCCCTGCAGCTGCAATCTCTGAATCGTATCAGGGAACGCGCGGCTTTGCGCTTTCGGGAGCTCTGCGCGGAACGGTGAGCCTGAATGAGGCGATCTATTTTAATCCGGCCGCCTTTGCATTTGCGTCACGTTATTCTATTGAGGGGGGATCTTCCTTTTTGCCGGCGTCCGGGGGAAAGCCTGCCTGGATCTACAGTGGTTCGGTGATTGATTCCCAGACCAAATGGCTTTCAGGGGGCTTTGGTTATTATCATAAGACACAAGAAATAGAGTCTGGTGAAAAGATCGAAAATGCCTATCACCTGGCGCTTTCAAAAATTCTAAGCCCCGTGATTGCTTTGGGCGCGACTGGAAAGTATATCAAATTTAAAGATGCCGTTTCTGAAAGAGAGGCAATCGATTTCGATGTTGGAACGTTTTTGGTTCTGACACCCACAATCCAGCTGGGAATTGTTGGCCAGAATCTACTTTCCAGGGATATTTCTTTGGTCCGTCAGTTCGGATTGGGCTCCCGTTTTCAGGCAATCGATTTTTTCTTCGCCTCCTTCGATCTTCTAAAAGAAGATCAGGGGTCTTTTACGGAAAATATTTCATTACATACAGGAATTGAAATGATTCATGAAAATGGTGTTGTGATGCAGGGCGGGCTTTCACTCTCAGATAAATCTGCCAAAAATCTCTACAGTGTTGGCCTCGGCTGGTCCCAACACAAATTTGGTCTCTTCTACGCCTTCCAGAACTCCATGGACGGCCTCGCACGATCAGTGCATGCGCTGAGTTTAAGAGTCTTTTATTAAATAGGGGTTTTCATCAATCGCAACCTTCACCTCAAAAACTTCAAGAATGTTTTTTTCTGTTAAAACATCTTTGGTGAAGCCCTGCGCAAAAATTTTTCCATGTTGAATCAAAATGACTTCGTCACTCCACTCGTTTGCCAAATGAAAGTCATGAAGAACGATGAGATAGGTGAGATTTTTCTTCTTTTGAAGGGATTTTAAAAGTGCAAGCGTTTCAATCTGATATTTGAGGTCGAGGTGCGCCGTCGGTTCATCGAGAAGCAAAATAGGGGTCGATTGTGTGAGCGCCTTTGCGATAAGCGCCCTCTGTTTTTCGCCGGATGAGAGTGTCTGTAACTGACGATCCCTATATTCCAAGAGTCCTACGTATGAGAGGCTCTCTTCTGCGATTTGTTCATCTGCCTCAGCAGGGAAGCAAAATCCTTTTAAATAAGGGGCTCGTCCCATCAGAACGAAATCGATGACAGAGAGTGAAAAAAGGGGGGAAATTTGGCTCGGGACATACGTTACTTTCTGTGCCACTGTTTTTGAATCGAGAGATTTTAAGGGGGATCCTTCCAGGTAGATTTCGCCTTCTTGTGAAACAAGGAGGCGAGACATTAATTTAAGAAGCGTTGTTTTTCCGCAGCCGTTGGGGCCCAGTATTGAAGTCATTTTTCCTTGTCTTATAGAAAAGGAAAAACGACCGCAAGTTGGCCCCCCTTTGTCGTAAGCAAAGGAGATTTCTTTTACTTCAATGGCATTCATCAGTTTTTTCTCCAGAGAACCACCAAAAAAACGGGCGCCCCGACAATTGCTGTAATAACACCGATGGGAATTTCATACGATGAGATGAGCCGGATCAAGGTGTCTGAAATGACGAGAAAGATAGCCCCGCCAATGGCCGCCAGGGGGAGGAGAAGCCTGTGATCGCTTCCCGAAAGAAGCCGGATCAGATGAGGAATAACAAGTCCCACAAATCCGATAGCCCCGCCGAGAGAAACAGAAATGGCGGTGAGAAGCGCTGCTAAAATAAATAACTGGGAAAAAACTTTTTTGGGTGAAATACCCAGAATCTCGGCCCCCTCTTCGCCGAGTAGGAGTAGATTTAATGAATAACCCTGTCTATAGATAATAAAGAAAATGACAAGAACCAGAAAAAGGGCGGCAATCAATAATATCCAGGGATGCGGCGATGACAAGCTCCCCATAAGCCAAAAAAGAATCGAGGCTCCTTCAAATGGAGAAAAGAGGGAAAGCATCAATGTGACAGAGGCTGAAAAGAGAAAACTTAAAATGACCCCGGTCAATAAAAGTTGAAGAGAAGACTCTCTTTTTGAGAACCGCATGGCGCCAAGAAGGATAGCGATTGTTAAAAGAGAACCGAGAAACGCAAAGAGGGGGATCCAAAGAAATGAAAGCTCAAGAGTGATTGCAAGGGTTGCCCCAAAGGCTGCCGCGGAAGAGACCCCGATGATATGGGGATCGGCAAGGGGATTCTTTAAAATCACCTGAAAGACCGCGCCGCTCACAGAGAGTCCGGCCCCAATCAATGAGGCGATAAGAATTCTTTTGAATCTCAGTTGCCAAATTGCATTTTCAAATGGTTTCCAAAGCTCGTCGAATGGCAGTGAAACGGGTCCGGTGGAAAGAGAAATGAGGGCAAAAAGAAGGAGAACGGAAAAAAAGAGCAAAGAAAGAAGGATAATTTTTTTTGGCCTCATTGGCCTGCCGAATCAAAAATCTGTGCCAATTGCTTCACCCCCTGGGCAAAGCGAGGAGAGGCGCGACTGACAAGGTTGGCATCAATTTCATATATTCCACCCCCCCTAAGAAGATGCTTCATTCCTTTCCATTGCGTCTCAATATCCCCCCTCTTTTTTCTCTCCCCCTGGGTGATAGGAATAATAATGATGTCTGGTTTTAATTGATAGGCCGCTTCGAGTTGTAGTGTCGGGTATTGTCTGTAGGCATTTGCCGCGTTGATTCCACCTGCCAGTTCAATGGCTTTATCAATCAGTGTATGGCGACCTGCCACGATCATTGGAAGTTCTTCCAACTCAACCAGAACTTTTGGTTTATTTTTTAATTTTCGTTTTTTGATCGACTCGATTTCTGATTTCATCGACTGAATGATCTCGCGAGCCTTTTTTTCTCTTTTAAATTTTCCTCCGATATTTTCCAAAGTTTGGTAGATATCGTCTTCATGATTTGCGGGAAACGAAAGAATTTCGACTTTGTTTTGTTTCAACGCATGTATCAGTTGAGGAGGGGTTGCGCCATTTCTTGCGAAAACAATATCCGGCTTGAAAGAGAGAATTTTTTCAAGATTTGGGGAAATAAAGCTTCCAATCCGGGGTTTTTTTTGAGCCTCCTTTGGGAAGTCGCTGTAATCTGATACAGCAACAATCTGGTTTTCAAGTTCAAGCGCGTAAAGAATTTCTGTGAGATCGGGGGCGAGAGAGACAAGCCGTTGATGATGAATAGGGCAGGCGAAGGCATTGGGAAAAGCAAGAAGGAAAATAATAATTAATGAGAGATAACAATGGCGCATAACAACTTGAAGGTCATCCTGCCCTATCACCCCCATTTCCTTAAGTCAATGGCGGCGCGATTTTTGATTTGAAAACGAACTGACGGGTTTGATATGGGTGGCCTGTGGGGGTTTGTTACAAGGCAAAGAAGATCTACTATCAGGGAAGATTCGAAGAAAATTGGGCAATGGAAGTCTCTGCCGGCACAATCACAAAGATTGGATCGATTACACAATTTGGCACACAATTCAGGGAAAAAAAGTGCGTCGATTTGGGGGAGGTTGCGATTGTTCCGGGGACTGTTAATACGCACAATCATTCCTTTCAGTCGTTGGTTCGCGGTTTCGCGGATGATCTTTCTTTTTTTGATTGGCGTGACAAAGGGATTTACCGAATTTCTGAATATCTGAAAACGGAAGATATCTATACAGGAGCCCTTTTTGCATTTGGTGAAATGTTGAAAAATGGAGTGACTACTGTTTGCGATTTTTTCTATCTCCAGGATGGGGGGAACGACAACGCGCGCGCTGTGATTCGGGCGGCACAGGATGTAGGAATTCGTCTGGTATTGGCGAGGTGCTTCTATGATTGGGAAAAAGCCCCCAAAAAATATCGGGAAACCAAAAAAGAGGCGCGGGAAAGATGTCTCGAATTAATGCGTGAATTTCGTGGGGATGAGAGAGTGACTATCTATCCCGCCCCGCATAGCCCGCATGCGGCGAGCGGCGAGATGATTCAGGCAGGATATGAGGTGGCCGTGGAAACCAATTCGATGTTTCATATCCATCTGGCGGAAGGGCGCTATGAGGTAGAGGATATCAAAAGGAAAACAGGGATGACCCCCCTTTTCTATCTCGACAAGCTGGGAGTTGTTACCAATAAAATGGTTGCTATTCATTGTGTCTGGCTGAGTGAGGCAGAGCTTGATCTTATGGCAGAGCAGGGGGTAAAGCTTTCGTATAATCCTTCGAGCAATATGTTTTTGGCCGATGGTGTAACACCCATTAAACAGATGCTTGATCGTTCGATTACCATCGGTCTTGGGACAGATGGGGCATGCAGCAACAATAAAACATCTGTTTTTGAAGAGATGAGAATGGCGGCGCTTTTACAAAAAGTTCATCTTTTGGATAGTACGGCTGTTACGGCAGAAGAGGTTTTCCGGATGGGGACTGAAAATGGCGGACCGGTTTTGGGACTTCCCATTGGGAAATGTGAACCAGGATATATGGCCGATTTTGTAACATTGAATCTTAATTCTTTGGAGCTTCATCCTCTCGTGAATTTACATAAAAACATTGTTTATTCTTTTTCTCCGACGGTGATTGTCGATGTGTTTGTTCATGGAGAAAGAGTTTTTTCGAAGCAAGAGCTTCTCAAAGTAGCCGAAGAAAAAATTGTTGAGCGGGTGAGGCGGCTCACGGAAGGGTGGATGAGATGAGAGAGGGGGTCTTTGTTGTTGTTGCCTATTTGATAGGATCGATCCCAGTCGGATTTCTTCTTGCTAAATATTTTGCCGGGGTCGATGTGCGTGAATATGGGAGCGGCAATATTGGGGCGACCAATATCACACGGGTTTTGGGCAAAAAACTTGGGGCATTGACGCTTCTTATAGACGTTCTAAAAGGTTTTGTCGTGGTATGGGCGGCAAAATCTTATGGTTTTACTGAGACTTTGGCGGCTGGGGCTGTTTTGACCGGGAACTGTTTTTCTATCTTTTTAAAAGGGCGGGGGGGGAAGGGGGTTGCAACATCTTTGGGGGTCTGCCTGGCGATTTCTCCACTCTATTTTGGAGCGGCAATAGTTATCTATGGTTTCTTTTTTGTGCTGAGCCGCATCTCCGCTGTCGGCTCCATTACGGCTATCGTGGGAGTAACCTCTTTGAGTTATTTTCGATCGGACCCATATTTTTATCTTTTTCTGTTTATGGGGGCAGTGATGGTCTTTCGGCACTATTCCAATATCAAAGATATGTACGATAAATTTTTCAGAAAACAATAAATTTTATAATCAAATTTATATAATTATCTTAAATTATGTAAATTTGATTATAAAAAAATGCAAAAAGTGTAATTTATTGTTGACTTAGTGTTTTGGTTAGACTACGGTGGATCTGTTGAAAAAAAGGAGGAAATCAATGGCTATGACAAAAAATGAGTTGTTAAGGATTATGAAGCAGGAAAATGTCCGTTTTTTGAGGCTTCAGTTTACAGATATCATGGGTATTATTAAGAATGTTGAGGTTCCAGAGCGTCAATTTGAAAAAGCGCTTGATAATGAAATTCTCTTCGATGGATCATCCATCGATGGTTTTTCGCGTATTGAAGAATCTGACATGCTGCTTCACCCCGACCTTGACACCTTCCGTATCTTCCCATGGGCTGAAAAAGGGGGGAAGGTCGCCCGGCTCATTTGTGACGTCTATAATCCAGATCATACGCCGTTTGACGGTTGTCCACGTCTCACGCTTAAAAAGGTGGTCGAGGAGGCTAAAGATCTTGGGTATACGATGGCAGTGGGTCCCGAGGCAGAATTTTTCCTTTTTCAACGGGATGAAAAAAATGCTGTAACGCCGACAACACATGATGCCGGCGGCTATTTCGATCTTACACCGATCGACCGGGGCGAGGATACGAGAAGAGAGATTGTAAATTCACTTGAAGCGATGGGATTTGAAGTTGAAGCGGCCCATCATGAAGTAGCGCACGGTCAGCATGAAATCGATTTCAAATATTCAGATCCGATTACAACTGCGGATAACGTCAGTACGTTTCGTCTGGTGGTAAGAAAAGTCGCTCTTGATCATGGACTTCATGCGACCTTCATGCCAAAGCCTTTATATGGGATCAATGGTTCGGGGATGCACTGTCATCAATCTCTCTTTAGAGAAGGGAGAAACGCCTTCTTTGACGAGGCCTCTGAATATCAGCTGAGTAAAACTGCCCTTCATTATATAGGGGGACTCCTGACACATGCGAAGGGCTTTACAGCGGTTACAAATCCGCTTATCAATTCTTATAAAAGGCTTGTTCCTGGGTATGAAGCGCCAACGCACATCGCATGGTCGCTCAGAAACAGAAGTCCGCTCATCCGGATTCCCGCAAAACGGGGGGAGAGCACGCGGTGTGAACTTCGCATGCCCGATCCATCTTGCAATCCCTATCTTGCATTTGCAGTGATGCTTAAATCGGGACTGGATGGAATGAAGCATGAAGTGGACCCTGGACATCCAGTCAATCAAAATATCTACAAAATCAGCCAGCGCGAAAGGGCAAGACTCAAAATCGATAGTCTCCCCGGTGATCTGAATGAGGCTCTGAGAGCGCTTTCTAAAGATGAAGTGGTTCAAGAAGCGCTCGGGGGGCACATTTATGAGCGGTTTGTAGAGTCAAAAAAGAAGATGTGGCATGACTACAGCGCGCAGGTTCACCCGTGGGAGCTCGAGCAATACCTTTCAACTTATTAAAATAACGATTGTTTTTTTGTTGACACGAATTTTTCGATTTGCCATACTCCTATTCAAGCGTAAGGTGTCGTTTGTAAAATCTTTGTGATCATACACTACATTACGCGCAATTTTTTTTTACTGGCTTTTATTAATGACGAAGTCGACCGACGAAAAAGGTAATAAGGGGGAAATTATGAAACAACTTACTCTATTTTTTGTAGCTGCGTTAATGGTGCTCTGGGGAGTCCGGGGCTCAGCCGCAGTTAAATGGGATTTGGGGGTTGAGGTCAAGCAGGATTTTAATATTATCCATGGATTGGATCTCAACGATGACAGAAATAACCCGATTGCGACGCGTGGATCGTATGGCTCTGGAGCTAATGCAGGTGGCGCGGCAGACATATTTGGTCTCGGTTCTGGCGAGACGGCGCATTGGTTAGAGACACTCGTCGCTTTAAATGCGAGCGCCACTGTTGCAGGGTTGGGGGGGAACGATGTGATCTTCTTTGCGCGTCTTGTGAGTCAGTTCGATTGGCTGGGGGCGCAGACGACAAATCCTGCCCAGACATCGATGCCTGGCACCCACTCAAACCCAGCGGGGGCGTTTCCAACCTTTAGTACAGAGACAGGAACAAACCCGTTCAGTCTGATGTTGAACCAAGGCTACGTTAAGTTTGTCGAATTTAATGGCTGGCCGGTTGATTTTACGATCGGAAGACAAAATATCTGGCTCGGTAAAGGATTTATTGTTGGCAATCGGCTTCTTGGCGGGGGACCAGCCATTTATGCGGGGGGTGTCACACCCTCTGGATCGCGTACTCCAGGATCTGCTCCAGTAACGATTGGGGGGCAGGATGGACAGAATAACTGGCCAAATGCTGGGAATCTTCCACTCGGCAGTCAGGGTGGGACATTGTCCGCCCCGCACCATAGCGATTTTACCGGCTTTGATGCCCTTCGCGCAGACTTTAGATGGAAGCAATGGTATTTCAATGGCGGTTGGGCATTGGTTGCGGGGGCACTTACAGAGAGTGTCAATGGTGCGGCCAATGGTCGAATCACACGGCGAAATGTCGGAACCAATAGAGATGACGAATGGTTTAGCTTAGTCAATATAGGCTATAACAGCCCATCTGACTCGAAATATCGATGGAATGCTGAAACGTATATTGTGAATAACATCGACAACGAGCCGAGAGAGGATCGTGACGATCGTGACTCCGCTTTAAACATCGACTTCGAACAAGATATGGCAGATCGGGTCACAACCTTCGGTCTCAGGGGGGATATTGACTACAAAAACGTGCTCAAAGTTGAGAATATCGGTCTCTATGTTGAAGGGGCATATCAACGTGGCCGGCTCGGCGCCAACCCATCGGATACAACGCAAGGGGGGGCTCGGGATGCAAGAGAGAGAGAAGCTTGGGCTTTAAATGCTGGGGCCGATATATCGTTCAAGCATAAATGGAACCCATGGGCCGGTGCTGAATATGTCTATTTTAGCGGACCCAAGGAAGGAGAGATTGAATCGGATGATGGTGTTGCGCAAGTTACAGCTGGAACGCTTTGGAGATCGTGGGATCCAGTATTCAGAGGGAAATCATGGACTCTCATTATGGATACACTCGATGCGATCTATCTTACCGATAGGGTTGGTCCAGATCATGCAGGTCTGGTTACGAACGCAGGGAAGGTAGACGCCGCGTTTACAAACAGGCATATCGCGTTAGCAAAGACAGGCGCAGATTTCACGAATAAATTTGGGGCGTCTGGCACATTTGCCTGGGCGATGGCTGCTGAAAACCCCTTCACGAGAGCCAATGACAGGGTCTTTGGATGGGAAGTCGATGTCCATACCAAATATAAGATGACAAAGTCGATTCTCTGGACATTCTCTGGCGGCTTCTTCTCCCCAGGGGGGTATTATGAAATGCCCGAGGTTGTTTTCAGCCGAGACAAAGACGAGATTAATGCCTGGACAGTGCAGACTGGGATAAAGATTGATTTGATTTAACTGCTAATAATAAAAAGCCCACTCCAGCGGAGTGGGCTTTTTACCTTTCAACGTTTCTCAGCTAAAGTATAGAATATAAGAAGCGCAACCCCTGTGACAATCGCTGTGTCAGCGATATTGAAGGCCGGCCAGTGATATGTATTAAACCAATGCAGATCAACAAAGTCGACAACATAGCCAAATCTTACCCGGTCAATAAAATTTCCAATCGCCCCTCCAAGAATTAAAGAGAGGGAGGTAATCATTAAAAGCTCTGTTTCTTTCGTCTTTTTAAAAATAAGAATGATGACGGTTAAAGCTACCAAAGGGATGATAATAAAAAATGGAATACGAAAACTTTCCGGTGCCCCGGAGAGCAATCCAAAGGCAGCCCCGGTATTTCGGACATAAGTGAGATTAAAGAAATTGGGGACGATTTCCATCGCCTCGTGCAGTTCAAGCATGCCCGTAATGAGAAGTTTTGTGATTTGATCAAGCACAACCGCAAAGCCAGCCAGCGCGATCAATAGAATATATTTGCTTTTCATGAAGCTAAGATCAGTATAGGGCAGAAAACTCAATCAATTCAAGTAATAGTTGTAAGCCATTTGCCATCTGG
>CAYJMQ010000017.1:0-34561 GCA_964371555.1 uncultured bacterium
TGATGGTGCGCTTATAAAGGAGGCCATTCAATTAACTGGATTTAAAAAAAAGACTCACTTGATTGAGGAAGCCTTGAGGGAGATGATCCGAAAAGTTAAACGTAGGAAAATTGTCAGTCAATTTGGGAAACTTAAGTTTGATGTCAAAGTGCTAAAGTTGCGGCACAGGTGATGAAAGTTTTGGTTGATACTTCTTGCTGGATCCATGTATTTCGCCACAAAGAATCATTTGAAGCTTCAGTTTTGGAAAGACTTTTGGATGAAGATGAGGTTGTGACGTCAAGCCTGATTATTGCCGAGCTTCTCAGAGGAGCGCGTGGAAATAAAGAAATTTCATTCATTAGGCGTAGTTTTCTTAATCTTCCATGTGTTGCCGGTATAGATTATCTGGGCATCAAAATAGGTGATTTAGGCATTAAGCTTCGAAAAAAAGGGGTCACCGTTTCAACCATTGATCTTGTGTTGTCTGTGTTGGCGATTGAAAATAATCTTTTTCTTTATTCGCTCGATTGTAACTTTGAAATGATTGCCGAACAATCGCCACTTCAACTATTTAAACCATTAAAGCATTGATTTTGGATTGAATAGCTTCTATAAGATTGGCTTGTTTAAAACCAATAAAAACAAAGAAAGCTTCAGGTTTTAAAGGTGCACTTTTAACTTGATGCTTTCATAGGAGGTTCTATGAAAAAATTTGCTTTGCTAACAATGATTGGTATTTGGGTTCTTTCATCGTTTGCTGCGCTGGCAGAGGATGAATCAGAGAATATTGCACCGGTCGAGTTTAGAAAGATCAAACTTTATTTGAATATTGGAGAAGAAAAATTTGAAACCTTAATGTACGTCACCGGTTTGGAAGAGTTAGATGCCCATAGAGAAAGGTTTTTGGTCATTATTCCAGAACAACCGGATTTCGCGAAGATAGCCGCTGGCTTTGGAGAATCTTCTGATGCAGGTACTTTTAAGTTTGTCATCGAACTGCTTGGAGAAAAGGTTAAAGCCGAGATTAAAATCGATTGGAAAGATGATCAAAATGCAAAGCCCGGTTATGTGGCGGAAGTAACAGGTTCAGTAACAGATGAAAAAGGAACCCGCCATATCACTGGAACAGCAGTGATTCAAGAAGGATTTCTTACGCTAAAGTAATCATTTCTCAAACGTCAAAAAGAGGGGTGATTTGACATCCTTAAATCGGGAAGTACATTTTTGGTCCACTTCCTTCTCTAAAAACGAAGGTCTTGGGGGGCGCGTTTGTTGGAAATGTCTCGGATACCAAACTAAGAGGGAGGGCAGGTTTTGATTCTTTTGGAACAAGCGTCGCTTCCGGGGAATAGAGAACGAACATAAGCATATCCGATTGAACAGACTGTCCAAAAGAGGGCAATCAGCGGCAGGCTATAGAAGTTTGTGTCGACGAAGGCGTGGCAGGCCATCGCCAAAAGGCTTGTGAGAAAGGCGGCTGCGATTAATTTTTCAAGAGAGCTCTTTGCTGAAAGAAATCCCCTGTAAATGGAAAGAAAAAAAGAAAAGAGAAGGATCAAAAAGGACGCGAGCCCTAAATATCCAATCTCTGATGCCATCTGAAGATAGCAGTTGTGGGGATACCAGGCGTCAAAATCCCCGACGAAAAGGGGGATGACTTCCGTGTAGGTATTGAGCCCCCAACCCAAAACGGGGCGCTCCTGAACCATTTCGAAGGCGCTTTTCCAGAGTTTGAGCCTGTCTTTGACAGAGCCGCTCGCGTTCATGCTGAAATTAAAGCTCTGCCGGAGGCTCTGCGTGAAAGGGGAGGGGGCGAGAAAAACAAAGAGCAGGGACGCGCTAAAGACCATCAGCGCTATTTTTTTCTTCCACAAAAAGAGTGTTGTCGAAATGGCGATGATCAAAGCGACAAAAGCGCCCCTGGAGTATGTAAAATAGAGCGCGATAAAACTAAGAAAAATAAGAACCCCGGAAATGAGGGATTTCATTTTATTTTTAAAATGATATGCGAGGCTGGCAAAGAGCAAAGGAATAACAGCGATCAGGTACGTGCCAAGGCAGTTGGGATGCGATAGTGAAGCGGAAATTCTCTTTCGATCTGTAGGTTCGATATGAATGATATGCAGATTTTTACCGGCGATATCGGTTCCCGTCACAAATTGGATGAGCGCGTCTAGCATGAGAGCGGCGACAGAAACAAGAAAAACGACGTTGATTCTTTTTAAAACAGGCGGATTTTTTTTTAGAAATTCTGAAATGGCGATAAATAAGAGAAAGTATTTTATATATTTTGTAAATAGCGCCCTGAGGCTTAGCTCAATATTGTGGGTCATAAAGAGGGAAAGGGCGCAAACAAATAAAAAAATAAGCCAGGGGATTGTAATATGTGTTTCAGGGAAAGAAGCGTCTTTTTGAAGTCTTCGCCAATTATGAGAGACGAGCCAGCAAAAAATTATTGATATAATTGAGACTTCAACCGCCGTTTTTGAAAAGGGAATGCCGAAGATCAAAAGATAAAGAAAGATCTCAGAGCCTTTGTCCAGATAAGAGGCGAATTTAGTAGGCATTCTTATTAAAGAGTCCCCGCCAGAGAGTTAACCAGATGATTTTTAAGTCAAACCAGGCAGACCAGTTTTTGATATAGAAAAGATCATGTTCAATCCGTTTTTCAAGATCGGTATTTCCTCTCCATCCGTTTATTTGTGCCCAACCCGTAAGGCCCGCTTTCACTTTGTGTCTTAGCATATAATTTGCGTAATGATCTTTGAATTTGCTGACAAATTCAGGTCGTTCAGGGCGCGGCCCCACAAGGCTCATATCCCCCTTGATCACGTTTAGAAATTGGGGGAGTTCATCGAGCGAGAATTTTCTGAGCGCCGTTCCGATCTGCGTGCGTCTGGGATCATCCTGCACCGCCCAAACAGCCCCCGTTTCTTTCTCAGCATTGATGCGCATCGTCCGGAATTTATAGATTTTGATTTTCTTTCCATCGAGTCCCACACGCTCCTGGGAATAGAGAATAGGGCCGGGGGAGAATATTTTTATGAGAATCGCTGTAACTGTCATGAGCGGGAGCGAAAGAAGGAGAAAAAACGATCCGAGCAGGATATCGAGAGTTCGTTTGAGGAGCACATTCCAGCTATCGAGCGGGGTGTCGTTTAACGAAATAAACGGGAGTCCATCCAAATCCTCGATATCGTAGGTGAGAGACGCAAACCGGTAGAATTCCGGGACAATTTTTACATCGACCGTCTCGTTTTTAAGGATGGAAAGGGCGGAATGGAGAGAGGGATAATCATTGGCGTCGAGTGCAATGATGACCTGATCGAGATGAATGTCCCTGATCAGGGAAGGGAGCATCGAAAGATCGCCAATGATTTTTGGGGAGACGCCGGCACAACTATCTGCCTGTTTCTGAACCGCAATAAAGCCGACAATCCGGATTCCTGTTTCCGCGCGGTTTTCAATTTTTTTGGCCGTCGTCGCGGCAAGTTCTCCGGTTCCAATGATGACAATGTGTCTCAAGTTGAGCCCTTTTAATCTCAGATACGATAGCAATGCCTGAAAAAGAATCCGAAAAAGACAAAGAAGCGAGAAACTTATTGCGAAAAAATAACCGATAACTCCCCTTGAGAAGCGATACTCCTGAAATAAGTAGGTTGAGGCGATAAATAAAAGTGTTGCGATGACAGAGGCGTTGAAAATTTTTCGAAATGCCCGCAATCGGGAGGTGAGCCGTTGAAACTTATAAAGACCTGAAAAATGGAGCGAGAGACCCCAAATCGTTAAAATAACAATCGAAAGCGACATATGGTAAGAGAAGCTATAAATTCCTTTCGGGGCCGGAATAAGGGTGAGAAAAAAACGAAAAAAATAGGCAAAGACCCATGAGACGAGAATAATGGAAAGATCGCCCAAAAAAAGGAGTCTTGCCCAGAGGATCCGGTATTTTTTAATCATATATCAACTTTAATTCGGCAAAATGAGGTTGGCTTATTTTGTCGAATTAAGGTTAACACACATTTCTTAAAGGTTATCAATAAGAGATATATTTTTCAACGTAATCCCTGAATGTTTCTTTAAAGATTTCCTTATCGAATCTTAACGCGTGTTCCCTGATTTTCTCCGGATTGAACCGTTGTTTTTCCCTTTCAAAAAGCAGGATGGCCTCTATCAGTGAATCGACAGTCTGTTCTTTAAAGAAAATGCCGGTCTCTTCTGTAACCGTCTCGAGCGCCCCTCCCCCGGCGTAAGCGATCACGGGTCTTCCGGAGGCCATCGCCTCAACAGGGGCAATGCCAAAATCTTCTTCTCCGGGAAAGATGAATGCTTTGCACCGGGAAAAAAGCCCGGCGAGATGATCTCCCGATTGCCAGCCAAGAAAAGTGATATTCTTGTTTGATTTTTTTTGGAGATAGGCGCTTTCAGGTCCCTGTCCCGCAATGACGAGGGGATAGTTCAGCCGGTTAAAGGCTTTGATCGCAAGATCTATTTTCTTATAAGGGACAAGCGCTGACACGATGAGATAGTAGTTTTTTATTTCTTTAGAAATAAAAAACTGATCCGTCTCTACCGGTGGATAGATGATATCTGCGGTTCTCTGATAATAACGCTGGATTCTTTCGGATATGGCATGTGAAATAGCGATAAACCGATCAACCTTTTTATTTGAAGCCAGATCCCATGTCTTGAGATACGAGGAGATACCCGAGAAAGCAATTTGTGAAATTGGGTTTTTTTTCTTCTGAAAATAATCATCGGTTTTGATCCAGAGATAACGCATCGGCGTATAGCAGTAGCATAGGTGGGGGATCCCCGCTTCTTTTGTGATTCCCTTTGCGGCGCAATGAGAGCTCGTGATCAAAAGATCGTAATTTTTGATTTTGAGCCCCTCGATGGCTTTTGGGAAAAGGGGGAGGTAATAACGATAATGGGAAGAGAGGAGTGGAAATTTTTGAAGAAAAGAGGTTGTGATCTTTTGTTTTTCGATTGTTTCTGAAACAGAGCCTTTTATGTGAAAAAGCGTATAGAGATCGGCGCCGGGGAAAAGCTCGAGCATTGCTTCAAGGACTTTCTCGCCCCCGCGCATTCCGGTCAGCCAGTCATGAACGATTGCAATTTTCATAGACTTCAACAGTCTTTCTTGCCGCATCTTCCCATGAGAATTTTTTGGAATGCCTGATCCCCTCCTGATCGATATGATAGGTTTGGGGATCGCCGAGCAGACGCTGCATTGCGTTGGCGAGGGCATTGATGTCCAGAGGATCCACAAGAATAGCCGTAGTCCCCGCGATTTCAGAAAGGGGAGGGCGGTTTGACACAATCATTTTTTTTCCACAGGCGGCGGCCTCTATGACGGGGAGTCCAAATCCCTCATAAAGGGAGGGATAAACAAGAAAAGCCGAAAGTTGATAGAGGCATGCAAGATCTTCGGTATCTACATGCCCGACAGAGTGAATCTGAGGATGGAGATAGCTTACGCCCATAAGAACAAGTTTAAAGTCGGTTTTTAGCCGTTCAAAAGCCCGAACCACACTGCCCAGATTTTTGTGTTTTTTGGAGTTTCCAATCCAGAGGATAAAACGCTCTGGCAGGCGATATTTTATCCGGCATGCATCCAGATGTTGTTTATTTTCCAAAGGAGAAAATTTTGAACTGACCCCGTTATAAATTACAGATATTTTGTTTTCAGGAATTTTATAATAATCGATGACTTCCTTTTTGGAAAATTGTGAAACCGTTATGATTTTTTTTGCCTTCCGGACAGCTCGTTTCAGAATCGTCTGATAATAGAGGGTTGTGTGAAACCGTTTCATCTCCCGGCACCTCACGTGATTCAAATCGTGAAGGGTCAGAATGAAGGGGACCGGACAATAGAATGGAATGATGAAAGAAGGAGAATGATACAAATCGGGTTTGAGTTTTTTGATGAGTCCGGGAAGTTCCATCTGTTCCCGTAAAGAAATCCAGCGGGATTTTGTTTGAAGGCATTCAAAAGAGAGTTGTTTTTTGAGCGCAGGGTGACAAATGAGCAGTGTATAGCGATTTACGCGGTCTATTTTTTCCAACTGCCTGAGCAGTTGGAAAAGATGGGTTGCGATGCCATGGGGCTGATCTCCAATCATTCTCGCGTCGATCAGAACGTGCATGGTTTCGGGCGTATCTTTAAAAATGTCGTTTGTCAAATAAGCCCCGCGTGGTATAGATGCCGCCATTCAGATGAATATGGCGAGATTCCCCCTTTTCTGGATTCTCTTATTCGGTTTTTTGATCCGTCTGACCGGAATTGGGTTCGGGCTGCCGGATGTTTATCATGCTGACGAACCGATGATGGTCAATCACGCGGTTTCATACGCAAGCTGGGATTTTAATCCACACTATTTCAAACTCCCGCCGCTTCTCTCTTATCTGCTTTTTATCATTTATGGGATCTATTTTGCGGCGGGTTATCTCTTTGGTTTTTTCAGTTCATTGGCCGAATTTGAGGGACTTTTTGTCGCAAATCCGACCTCGTTTTATCTGCTTTCGCGATTTATTTTTGGCGTTCTTTTGGGGACAGCCTCCATTTATCTTGTTTATTCTTTATCTCTTTCTTTCTTTAAAGAGAAATGGATTGCCATTTTGAGTTCGTTCTTTTTGGCTTTTTCTTTTTTGCATGTGATCCATTCTCATTATGTCTATCACGATATTCCGATGGTCTTTTTTATCCTGCTTACGGTCCGAAAAATTTACGACCTTTATAAAGATCCGAAACTCTCTCATTATCTTTGGGCCGCTTTTTTTGGCGGAATTGCCGCAGGTTTCAAATATAATGCGGCGCTTGTTTCGCTCTCCCTCTTTTTGGCTCATGTTTTAAAGGAAGAAAAAATTTCTCTCCGCGCCGTCTTTTTGGATAAAAAGCTTTATGGGGCGGCTGTCGTTATGATTTTCACTTATTTTTTGACCAATCCCTTTTCGATAATTTCATTTCCTGAATTTGCGGGGGAACTGACAACGCAATTTGACGCCGAAGACAGACTCCCCTTCTTTTATCATCTCAGATACTCGCTTGCGGAAGGGATGGGAAAGCCCCTGCTCGTTTGTTCGCTCCTGGGATTTGCGATCGCGATTTTTCAATTGAGAAGAGCCTGGGTTTTATTCTCTTTTCCTTTGATTTTTTATCTCTTCTGCGTCTTTGTCAGCCAGCCTCATGAAAGATATATGCTTCCGGTTGTTCCATTTTTTGCCATATCAGCGGCTTATTTTATTTTTTGGCTCTATCAGATAACCCCCTCAAAGAAGCCGTCGCTGCTTTATCTGATGGCTGGGCTCGTATTGCTTCCGACACTGATAAAGTCTCTCTATGTCGATGGGATGCTTTTTGAGACCGACACGCGCGCAGAAGCAAAGGAATGGATCGAAAAGAACATTCCGAAAGGGGCTTCGATTGCTCTGGATCACACTTTTTTTCTTCCAAAGCTTCTTCACAGTTCCAGGCAGCTTGAAGAAAAATTGAATGAGGCGGTTTCCCCGCTTCAAAAACGGCGGATTGAACTGCTCAAACATATTTCTGAAAGAAAGGCGTCTTACAACCTCTTTTATCTGGTTTCTTCTTTGGTTTCTTCTGGCGATAAGAATGAGGAATTTTTGTTCTCGCGTCCTGTTATTAAAAAATCGTGGAGGGAACTAAAAGAAAAGGGAATTCAGTATATTGTCATTCATAAACGGGAAGAGGATTTTAGCGATTTTTACTTAAATATCGATTGGAAGACTGGGCGTCAGGCAAGGCTTCTTCAGACATTTAGCCCCTATCGTGATTCCAAAAAGATATATTCCGTTGAGCCTGTGATTAATACGGCAGTCCCCTTTCTGTCGCAGGAGGTCTATTCAAGGGTGAGAGCAGGGTATACGATTCAAATTTATGAAATTAAATGAAACCTCAAAACGATTGTCCCCATTATTCCTCTTTTCTCTTCTGTTTGGAATCGTTATTTTGATTTTTCTCAGGGATTTTATTTTTTTAGGGGGGACATGGAAGGAGGGGGATTATGGGGTTCAGCACTATCCGTGGGCTAAATTTTATGCAGAGCAGTTAAAGCAATTCCGACTCCCTCTCTGGTGTGATTTTAATCATTGCGGCTTTCCATTATTTGCCGAAGGACAGGTCGGCGCCCTCTATCCGATCAATCTGCTTCTCTTTTTTGCGCTCCCTTTTACGTGGGCATATAACTCCGGTATTGTTTTACATTTTTTTCTCGCCGGCTTCTGTATGTTTGTTTATCTCCGGTTTTTAAAGTGTTCATTGGTTTCAGGATTTATCGGGGCCTTTGTATGGGTCTTTGGGAGCGCCTTTGCCGGGGCCGAATACAATCTGATGGCGCTTCGCGTGCTGGCGTGGTTTCCATTGGCGCTTTTTCTCATAGGACTGCATATAAAAGAACGGAAAGCAATATTTTTACTTCTTTTGGCCGTCCTTTATTTTTTTCAATGGACGGCAGGGTCGGTTCAATTTGCGTGCTATGCGATTTTTTTTAGTTCACTTTATTTTTTAATACTGCTGATAAGGCAATATTTGCATGAAAGATCGTTCGCCCCCTTTTTTAAATCCCTTTTTCTTTATCTGCTCTCAATCGGATTTTCTTTTGGTTTGTCCGCGGCACAAATCCTTCCTACGCTTGAGCTGACGCGCGAAACGCTGCGAGTGTCGCATACAAATCTTTTGTTTTCTCTGAGCGGTTCGTTTTCACCGCTTGCGCTGTTTTCGATGATTTTTCCAAGAGCCACCTCTTCTGTTTCGGGATGGAAGATCTACGTTGGGTTATTTCCTGTTTTTTTGTTCTGCCTTCTTTTTTTAAAGAAGAAAATAGAAACCAAGGCCGACCGGTTTTATTTAAACCTCTTTATAGGGCTTACTCTCACCTCGCTTCTTTTGGCATTCGGGAAGTTTAATCCCCTCTATCAGGAGATGGTTAGATTCTTTCATTTATATTTATTTCGTTCTCCCGGGAAATTTACGATTTTTACCTGTTTTTTTCTGTCTGTTCTCACAGCGTACGGGTTTGAATTGTTTTTGGGGGTATTAGAAAAAAATGAAGATTTTATGATAAGAGCAGCCCGAAAAATTTTTGGGGGTCTGCTCTCGATATCGCTTGTCCTTTTTTGCGTTTCAAGTTTTGTGATTCATCTGTTTCCAGGTTTTTGGACAGATATGGGCAGAGCTTATGTCCGTCGATATATATACCAAAAAGGCTATCATTTGCTTTCGCTGGAAGAATATTATCAGAAGGTCGGGACCCATTATGACGCGTTAAAAGAGGCTTTTTCTTTTAATGTTTACAATATTCTTTCAATGGGTTTGATTCTTTTTGCCCTTTTAATTCTCTTTCGCGGCGCAGGCAGGCTTCGGACGCCGGCCGTAAAATATCTGGCGGTTGTATTTATCATTTTGGATCTATTCGTATTTCATTTTTATGGAACCGGATTTAGGGGGAACATTTCCTCTTTTGAGAAGAAAGATGATCTGGAAGGTTTCAGCTTTTTTCGTAATGATAGCGAATATTTCCGTGTTTATCTCTATGCAAGGGATGCCGGATCTCTCGAAAAACTGGGTGTTCCGCCAAACGCGAACATGCTTTATGGCGTTTCTTATGTGGGGGCATATTCTCCGCTCATTACAAAGAGATATTCTGAATATTTTAAAAATCTCGGCAATATGGATGATTCATTGGGATTTATTTTTACAAAAGAAGAGACCTTTTCAAAAAATCTGTTCCGTTTAAGTCTCGCGAATGTAAAATATGTTTATTCCGCCGAAAAAATGGGTCATTCGGATTTATCGTTTGTCGGCCAAACCCGGGCCGGAAATTATCTTTATCTCAATAAGCGCGTTTTGCCGCGCGCTTTCTTTATTGAAAAGGCCCATTTTTTGCCAGATTTCCCACCAAATTTTCTACCAGATTTCCCACCAGATTTTCCAAAGAAACAGAAAAGTGTAAAACTTGTAAAAATCGTTGAATATGACCACGGCAGACGCGAGCTCATTTCAAAAGAAAATCGGGATGGATGGTTGTTTTTGAGTTCCCTCTGGTATCCCGGTTGGCGTGCGTATGTGGATGGCGGGGAGGTTGAAATTTATCGCGCTGGCGATCTTTTTCAGGCGATTCCTTTAAAACGAGGCGAACACAAAATCGATTTTTTATACCAGCCGCAATCCTTGAGACGGGGGGGGGCGATTTCTCTCATGACCCTGTTTGTGATCGTGCTTCTTGGTTGTTTATTCCGGGTTTATTCTGTATTTCCCCGTTAAATCGTTCCTCTTTATTTTAAGAAGCGCCGCGAATGTTTTTATGCTGTCTTTGACCGGTCTTACTTTTGAATTTTCTCCGTGTGTCCAATTTACGGCAATTTCAGAAATTCGGAAGCCGAATTTCCGGGCCAAAAGCATCAGCTCCGCATCAAAGCTCCAATCGCTCATGAGCTGTTTTTCAAATATTTTTTTTGCCGCCTGGCTGCGATACAATTTAAAACCGCAGTTATAATCGAGAAGCGGGACCTTTAGAACGGCCTTCGCTATTGTCATGTAAAACCAACCCATATAGTGTCTGATTCTTGGCTGTACAATTTGGACATTGGTATTTTTGAGTCGCCTCGATCCGATGAGAATGTCGTATCCTTCATCGATCTTTGGTAAAAATTTGTCGAGTTCCGTGATTTGGGTCGCCTGATCCGCATCCATAAAAAGGAGGTATTTTCCTTCTCCTTCGAGCATTCCGCGTTTGACCACATATCCCTTTCCCAGATTGGGTCGCGATTCAATGAGCCTCAAATGGGGGATTTGTTTCTGAAGGTGTTTCACAAGCATGACCGTATGATCGGTACTTCCATCGTCGACAACAATAATTTCTGAAGGAATCCCCTTTTGTGAAAGATATCTGACAACATCAGTCACCGTTTTTTGAATGTTTTTAGATTCGTTATATGTCGGAATAATGACAGACAATTCTTTCTGCATATTGTGGCTATTCTTACTCAATAAAATGCGGGATGGCAAGTAATGCCTCAATTATGGGGTAATACTCCCCCATAATTGAGGCATTACTATGGCAATTGTAAAAGGTTGTGAAAGCCCTTGTTTTAAAAAATGATCTATGCTAGAAATCCTTAAGAATTCAATAACTTACGGTGAAATATCATAATATTTACTTTTTAGTATAGATTTGTTATCCTAAAATTGAGATGAGGAATTTGCTATGAAAATCACGGCGTTAGAAGAGTATGGACTGAGGTGTCTTTTGCAAATAGCGGCGGCCAAAAAGGGGCTCTCGATCAGTGAAATTGCCGGCAAGGAGGGGCTTTCGATCCAGTATGTGTCAAAGATTACGGCGCACCTCAAAAAATGCGGGCTCCTCGGGGCGACCCGGGGGGTGCATGGGGGATATCAGTTGGCGCGCCCTGCTCAGGCGATCAATCTTTCGGAAGTGATGAGAGCGCTTGGCGGAGTCATGTTTGCGGAGAATTTTTGTTCGGAACATACAGGGAAAAAGGATTGTTGTGTTCACCAGCCAGACTGTTCTATCCGATCGATGTGGGGGGTGATTTATAAATATATGGATATGATCCTCGAGGAAATTTCACTTGCCGGTTTATTGGGAGGGGAAGAAAAAACGAAAGAGATGCTTCTCGCATTGGTCGCAAGGAAAGCGGAGCAGATGATACTTGACAAAAAGGTAAGGATTTAAGTAAGAGTAAGGAATGGATGGAGAATTTTATGAAACCATTATTTGAAATAAAAAACCTTCGGGTCAGAGTCGAAGGGAAAGAAATTTTGAAAGGGCTCGATCTCACCGTCTATGCGGGAAAGGTTCATGCGCTGATGGGGAGAAACGGTTCTGGAAAGACAACGCTTGCATATACGCTGATGGGGCATCCGAAATATGAAGTAACGGAGGGAGAAATTCTTTTTAAAGGTGAAAACATCATTCCGTTAAAACCGCATGAACGCGCCAAGCGGCGGCTCTTTTTGGCGTTTCAATATCCTGTGGCAATTCCAGGTGTCAGCATCGGAAATTTTATCAGGGCATCGATGAAGGCGGTTCGCGGGGCCGATGTGCCGATTAAAGAATTTCGTCAGAAGTTGAAAGAAAAGATGAAGTTTTTGCAAATGCCAGATTCGATTGTTGGGCGCTATGTGCACGATGGATTTTCAGGGGGAGAAAAAAAGCGGCTTGAAATTCTCCAGATGGCGCTTCTTGAGCCCGAACTATCGGTGCTCGATGAAACAGATTCCGGCCTGGATATTGATGCTTTAACGATTGTGGCTGACGGAATCAACCGCTTACGGGATAAAGAGCGATCGATGCTTGTGATTACGCACTATCAGAGGCTTTTGAATTATGTAAAACCCGATTTTGTTCATGTCCTGATGGATGGAAAGATTGTTGAATCAGGCGGACCAGAGCTTGCGCTTGAGCTTGAGAAAAAAGGGTATGAATGGCTTACACAAGGGGGGGGGACATAAAATGAGAACTCCAAAAAATGCTGCGATTCAAGATATCGGAACCCAATATGACGAGAAGTACGGTTTCCGAAAACCGGAGCATTATGTTTTCAAAGCGAAGCGCGGGCTGAATCGTGAGATAGTGACAGAGATCTCCCGGATGAAAAATGAACCTCAATGGATGCTCGATTTTCGCTTAAGGGCGTTTGAAATCTTTTTGTCCAAACCGATGCCAAACTGGGGCGACACAAAGCTGCTCAATGACATCGATTTTAATAATATCTTTTACTACATTCGCCCGGATGAAAAACAGAGCATAGACTGGAAGGATGTTCCAAGAGAAATCAAAGACACGTTTGACAAACTTGGCATTCCGGAAGCGGAGCGAAAATTTTTGGCTGGGGTGTCGGCCCAGTATGAATCAGAGGTCGTCTATCATTCTATTCGTAAAGACCTGGAAGCCCAGGGGGTTGTTTTTCTCGATATGGATTCCGGCCTCAGGGATTATCCTCAAATTGTGCGGAAACATTTTGGGACGATCATTCCACCGATGGACAATAAATTTGCGGCGCTCAATTCCGCGGTTTGGTCGGGGGGGAGTTTTATTTATGTTCCAAAAGGGGTTCATGTGAAAATCCCTGTCCAGGCCTATTTCAGAATTAATGCGGAGAATATGGGTCAATTTGAAAGAACGCTCATTATTGCCGACGAAGGGAGCTACATTCATTATATTGAAGGATGCACCGCGCCTTCCTATTCAAGCGATTCTCTTCATTCGGCCGTTGTGGAACTGATTGCGGAAAAAGGGGCAAAGATCCGCTACACGACGATTCAAAACTGGTCGAAAAATGTCTATAACCTTGTGACGAAGAGAGCCATCGCAAAGGAAGACGCATGTGTCGAATGGATTGACGGTAATTTGGGTTCCAAGCTCACGATGAAATTTCCCAGTGTCTATCTGGTGGGTGAACGGGCGCATGGGGAGGTCCTCTCGATTGCATTTTCAGGGGCAAACCAGCATCAGGACGCCGGGGCCAAAATTATTCATGTTGCGCCGAATACAACTTCTCTCATTACCTCAAAGTCGATTTCAAAAGATGGCGGGCGTTCCACCTACCGCGGATTGCTCAAAGTCTACAAAGGGGCTCATGGCGTAAAATCGAATGTCCGCTGTGATGCGCTGCTCTTGGATGAACATTCACGATCTGACACCTATCCGACGATGGAAATTGATGAAGAAAACGTGACTGTCGGGCATGAAGCCACGGTCAGCAAGGTTGGGGAAGAACAGCTTTTCTATTTGACCTCGCGGGGGCTCTCACCGAATGACGCAATGACAATGATCATCAATGGTTTTATTGAACCATTTACGAAAGAGCTTCCACTCGAATATGCGGTAGAGCTTAACCGCCTGATCCAATTAGAGATGGAAGGCTCGGTTGGATAAGTGAGGTGTCGCTGTGAAACTCACACCGGAAGTCTATAAACAAATTTCTTTGGCTCAAGCTGAGCCGGCATGGCTCCTCGATCAGAGAACTTCTGCCTGGAAATCCTTTGAGGAGATTCCCTATCCGACGATAAAGGATGAAGAATGGAAATATACGGATCTCGGCGGTTTTGGGCATGCCGATTTTAATGTTGAATTAGAGGAGGGGATAAAAAGAGAGAAGCGACTTACCCCGGAACTGAAATCGTTTGTGGCAGAAGTAAGGGGAGCCGAGGGAACGGAAGCGGGAATCCTGGTTGAGAAAAATGGGCTCTCTGCCTACCGACAGATTTCCAAAGAACTTGAAAAACAGGGGGTCATTATTTCAGATCTCAAGACGGCGCTGATATGCCATCCCCAAATAGTTGAACCCCTTCTTAGGGATGTGAGCAAGATTTCACAGTCAAAGTTTGAAACACTGCATCAGGCCTTCTGGCAGGGGGGGATTTTTGTCTACGTCCCGGCCGGGGCAACGGTTCGTCTTCCAATTTATCACCTGACGACGATGGTTGAGCCCAATGCCGTCGTTTTCCCCTTTACGGTGGCTCTGGTCGATACCGGCGCCTCACTCCTGCTTGTGGATGAGATGGCATCAACTGCCGCTTCGTGCCGGCAATTTTCAGACGCCTGCCGCTACCTTTATCTTAAAGAAGATGCCAGTTGCCAATATATCAATATTCAGCGGTGGGGGGAGAATGTTACGCATTTTGAATTTCAGGTGGCGCGGCTTGAGCGGGGGGCAAAATTTTCAAGTGTGAATGTGGGGCTTGGGAGCCAATTATCAAAGGCGAACGTCCATACCATTTTAGAGGGGGTTGGTTCGGAAGCGAATTTATTGGGTGTTTATTTCGGACACGGCAGGCAGCATTTTGATATGCATACGACACAGGATCACGAATCGCCTCAAACGACGAGCGATCTTCTCTACAAAGCGGCCTTAAAAGATTCGGCTCAGTCATCGTATCAGGGGATTATCCGTATTCCCAAAAATGCCCAGCGGTCCGATGCCTATCAGGCAAATAAGAATCTCTTGCTCAGCCAAAACGCGAAGGCGCGTTCGGTCCCAAAATTGGAAATTCTGGCGGATGATGTTCGATGCACGCATTCTGCGACCGTTGGGACGGTTGACCCTGAAGAAACCTTTTATCTGGAATCGAGAGGGCTTTCTCACGAAGACGCGGTTCAAATGGTTGTCGAGGGATTTTTTGAACAGGTTTTTGCGCGAATTCCAAGTTCTGAAATTCAGAAAAGATTGCACCAGATTGTGCGGCTTAAATTAGAAGCCAACATAGCGCAAGGGAGATAGGGAGCCATGTCCCGATGGGTTGTTGTAGCAAAGAAGAAAGATATTCAGGAGGGGAGCACGCGGGCATTTTCCGTGGAGGGGCGACAGGTTGCGATTACATATGTGAATGGTGAATTTTACGCGTACCTCAATGCCTGCAGCCATATGGATTTGCCGCTGGAGGAAGGGAGGCTTGAGGGGACGATCTTGGAGTGCCCTCACCATGGCGCGACATTTGATTTGCGAACAGGGGCGGCTCTTTCGATGCCAGCGGTAACTCCGCTGGAAATGTATGAAGTAAAAATTGAAGGGGACGATATTAAAATAGAGTTAAAAGAATAATAGTGCATTGCCATTTTTGAAAAAAATGGCGACGGTTTGAGGTGAATCAAATGGATGTAAAAAAAATCAGACAGGACTTTCCAATATTGGATCAAAAGATCAGGGGGAAGACGCTCATTTATTTTGATTCAGCGGCGACAAGCCAAAAGCCAAAAGAGGTGATCGAAGCCCTCGATCATTACTATCGGACACTCAATGCCAATATCTATCGGGGGATCTATTATCTTTCAGAAGAAGCGACAGAGGCGTATGAGCGAACGCGAAGAATCGTTGCGACATTTATCGGCGCCAAAGATGAACGTTCTATTGTGTTTACGCGCAACGCCACAGAGTCGATTAATCTTGTTGCCCAGTCATGGGGGCGAAAGAATCTCAAAGAAGGGGATGAAATCCTCTTAACGGAGATGGAGCATCATTCCAATCTGGTGCCGTGGCAGATCATTGCGAATGAAAAAGGGGTCGTTCTTAAATTCATATCGATTACGGAAGAGGGGCTTCTCGATCTTTCAAGACTAGATGAACTTTTAACAGACAGAACAAAGATTTTTGCCTTTACGCATGTGTCGAATGTTTTGGGAACCATTAATCCCGTAAAAGAGCTTGTTCAGCGCGCGCACGCGGCGGGGGCTGTTGTTTTGGTTGATGGGGCACAGGCTGTTCCTCATATGAAAGTCGATGTCGAGGAGTTAGGGTGTGATTTTTATGCCTTTTCCGCGCATAAGATGCTTGGGCCGACCGGGGTAGGCGTTCTCTATGGAAAACCTGAGATTCTTCAAAATATGCCTCCTTTTTTGGGGGGTGGGGAGATGATTATGGAGGTCTACCCCCAGTATTCAACGTGGAAAGAGATCCCATTTAAGTTCGAAGCAGGCACCTCCAATATTGCGGATGTGATCGTTTTTTCAAAAGCAATTGAATATCTGCAAAAAGTAGGCCTTGATGAAGTCCGTCGTCATGAAAAATTGATTACTGAATACGCGCTCAAGCGGCTGAAGGAACTGGGTGATATTCATATCTTTGGTCCATCGAATGTAGAGATAAAAGGGGGGGTGATTTCTTTTAAATTGGACGACATGCATCCCCATGATTTGGGGACATTGCTCGATCATGAAGGGATTGCAATTCGCGCGGGTCACCATTGCGCGCAGCTTCTCATGCGAAAACTCGATGTTCCGGCTACGGCACGCGCGAGTTTTTATCTCTACAATACAAAAGAAGAAGTAGACCGGTTTGTTGAGGTCTTGGATAGAGCGAGGAAATATTTTGGCAGGTGAATTTGAAGCGCTTGATGATCTTTATCGGGAAGTGATCCTCGATCACTATAAGAATCCGAGGCATCACGAACAGGTTGTGCCGCATGATGTTCAGCAAGAGGGTTTCAATCCGCTCTGTGGGGATCTGATTGTGATCCAACTCAAATTTGGAGGCCTTGAGCCAGTCTCACCAGTCTTAATTGAACAGATCGGTTTTTCCGGAAAAGGGTGCTCGATTAGTCAAGCCTCTGCGTCGATTTTGACGGAAGAGGTGCAGGGGAAATCGCTCGAAGAGGTGCAAAAGAAAATAGATCTCTTTAAACAGATGATGCATGGAAAGCTCGATCCGGAAACGATTGAGTCGCTGGGAGATCTTGAGGCTCTTTCCGGGGTTCAAAAATTTCCAGTCAGAATCAAATGCGCGCTTCTTCCCTGGACGACGCTTGAAGAAGCATTTGACTTCTATCTGAAAAAAGGGGGATAAATCGCGTATGCAGAAAGATCCAGAACTTTTAGAGCTCGTTCGTCCCATACAGGATCCGGAGCTTTTTATCAGCATTGTCGAATTGGGGCTCGTCTATGGCATAGAGCGTGCCGATGAAGAGACGATCCGGGTCGATGTGACGCTGACCAGCCCGGGTTGTCCGCTCGGCCCGCAGATTAAAGAAGAGGTCGAGAAGATTCTTAAAGAAAAGATTCCCGGCATTAAAAACGTTCAAATTGAATTTGTCTGGGATCCGCCGTGGGACCCCCGGGTTCACTGCTCTGAAGATGCCAAAATGCAGCTGGGGATATTTTAAAAATGGAAAAGCCCCTGCCAAATGAAAAAATAAATGAAAAAATTCCTGAGTTGACATTGCGGCGACCCAATGGGGAAACTGTTTTATTCAGTCAATTTCTGGGAAAACCGGTTCTTCTTATCTTCTTGAGACATCTGGCCTGAATTTTTTGCCAGCAGCACCTCGTTGAGGTGCAAAAAAATCTGGATAAATTTCACAATCTGGGCGTTCAAATTAAAGTTGTCTCTTTTGCGCCGGCACAATCCCTTGAGTCGTATCTTCTCCAATTTTCATGGAAGTTTGATCTTTTTTCGGATCCCGGACGGCAAATCTATAAACTTTTCGGGCTGGGGCGGGCAAAGCCGTGGAAAATATTTCACCCGAGGACCGTCATCAAATTTGTCAAACTTGTTCTGAAAGGAACAAAAATTCAAAAGTCGAAAGAAGACGAATTCCAGATGGGGGGCGATTTTCTAATCGATGCGTCAGGCCATCTTCGATATATTTTCCGGAGTGAAACCCCCGATGACCGCCCATCCGTGGAGCAATTACTGAGCGCCTGCGGATCGGTTGTTTAACATCCTGCTAGATTATCCTTCTTCAGGATTTAGGATTCTTTTTTGAATTTTGATTTTTGCGGAGGTTCTTAAGTCTCTCAGCCATTGCGTGTAGGCGTCATATTGTTTTTGATTGAGCGCGGTCTCAAGCTCTTGTTTTTCATCGAATTTTTTGGGATCCGCTGGCTTTCGCTCTTTAATTTTAAGGATATAGAATCGGTTTTTCAAAATAAGGGAGCGATCGAAGAAAGCCCCTGTTTTTAGCTCAAACGCGCGATCCATGATCTCTGGCGCCTCTCCAATTTTGGGAATGAATTTTGTGTTTCTCGGGAATAATTCCGTTTCATCCCAGGAAAGCTTTTCCTTTTTCAGGATTTTTCCAAAGCCTTTGTTATTTCGATTGCGCCAAAGTTCGTCGGTGAGCTCTTTTGCGAGTTTTATCCGTTGATCTTCCGCGAGCAGTGTTTGGAGGACCTCTGATTTTACTTCATCAAATGGTTTTGTTTTTTCTTCTCTGCCTTTGTTTTTGATTTTATAAAGGTGGCTGTTATTTGTATAATAATTTTGCGCTCTTTTCAGGTTTTCCGCTTTTTTTGCGAATTCTTCCATTTGGCTCGGGGTTACAGAGACACGGGAGGCGAGGGCATCGGGGTTAATCTGTATAAATTGAATGTTGACTTTATCATTTTTCAAAACATAGTCTTTGAGCACCTCATCGGGTGAGACTTTGACCTGACCTCTTATGAGGGTAATAACTTTGCGCTGTAAAAGATCGGTTCGAATGTTGTTTTCAAATTCCTGAGGCGCGATCAGGTTGGCTTAGAGAAGCGACAGAAAAAGATCAGAGACAAATATCACCTCCGTTAGAAAAAAAGTGAGCTTTGTCAGCTGATCCCGAACCTCGGTGTCTGTGGTTTTGAGTTCCAGTTTTTCGGCCCCGGAAACAACCAGGCGCTGGTCGATGAGCTCATTCATCGTAACCTGTTTTAAGTTAAACTGATTTTCCATTTCCGGCGTAAATTTATCTTTCAAAATGTTTTGATACATTCGCAAGGTATTTTGATAGTTGTTTTGAAATTCCTGAACTGTAATTTTTTTTCCATTGACGGATGCAACTTCTGTGGGGGCAAGCGATCTTCCAAAGTCGCCATAGAAACCCCAAAAAATAAAGACAATTGAAATGAGTGAAATAAAAACAGTCAGAAGAAATTTCTGCCTTTTACGGATCGCCTGTAACATGGCTTGAGACTCTAGTGAGAGAAGGTCAAAAAAGCAACTATTTTAAGGTCCTGGATTTCCTCTTCCTCCTCCAACTGCCGCACCCAAGCGATCATCGGCAGCTTTGGCTCTAATCGTAACATCCGGCCCCGGACCATTCATCGTAATAGTTGACGAGAGCGACCCACTTCCAAAAACGATATAGGCTTGCCCGGCGTCAGCTGCCAGATCGTCATTGTAGCCCTCCCCGAACAGAAAGTCTGGAAAACCATCGTTATTAACATCTCCAACTCCCGAAACTGAAGTTGCGAAATAAGAATTGGCAGCCTTGCCTTGAAAAGTCACATCAACCCCTTCTCCATTTAGGCGGTAAGATGATGATAGAGACGGACTGCCGTAGAGCAGAAAGGCCGCTCCTGAACCCGAGCCATTATCCCCATTTAGCAAAGCGCCTATCATGACATCGTGAATTCCATCGTCATTGAGATCCCCTGCACCAGATACTTCTTCGCCAAACCGATCGCTAGCGGCTTTTCCAGCAATGCTTAGATCTTGCTGAGCAGTTTGGGTATCGAGGGTTGCATTGGGAAAAGAGCTGCGCCCATAAATAATATAAGCCATTCCCGCGTTAAGGGCCACTTCATCACTGTATCCAGCCCCGACAATAACATCATCAAAACCATCGTTATTGATATCTCCAGCTCCAGAAACCGCTTCTCCGAGAAAGTCGTTTGCCGTTGTCCCGATCAGTGTCAAATTTGCGCCAGCTCCGTCCAGCCTAATCGTTGCCGTTAGAGAACTCCCCCCAAAAAGAACGTAAGCCGCTCCTTCGTCATCGCTTCCACCATCATTATTATAGGGCGCCCCCATAATCAGATCATCGAAACCATCTCGATTGATATCTCCTGCGGGTGCAATGGTTGGCCCCTGTGAACCCCCTAGCTGATATCCCAGCCTGTCTGATGCCGCCTTTCCCAGAATGCTTACACTCACACCTGCCCCATCTAAACGATAGTCAGCTGAAAGAGCAGAACCTCCATAAAGGATGTATACCGCTCCAGCATTGTTTGCTCCTGGACCATCGTCATTTTGATCCGCTGCCATTGCCATATCATCAAAACCATCTCCATTCATGTCGCCGGCCCCCCCAACAGCTATTCCCAAACGATCGGTTCCCGCCTTTCCGAGAACTGTAACATTTCCCCCTGCTCCATTCATTTGTATTGTCGCTGCGAGATTGGGACTCCCATAAAGGAGGTAAACAGCCCCGGCATTGTTCGCCCCCGGGCCATCGTTATTGCCATACGCGCCTACCACGATATCATCGAATCCATCGGCGTTAACATCGCCCGCGCTGGTTAGCCCACGACTGAAAAAATCATTGGACGCTTTTCCCAAAAGGGTCACATTAACACCGGTACCATTTAAGAGATAGGTTTTGGAAAAAGCGTCTGTTCCATAGAGGATATAGGCTGCTCCAGCAGCTCCTGCAATATCATCGTTTAAACGAGCGCCCATTAAGAGGTCATGAATTCCATCGCCATTGAAATCAGAACCGATTGTCTTTCCAGGAGAGTCGATAAAAGGCCCGCTTAGCTCTCTTGAAGAAAGATTATAAGGAAATAAAATCGACAAAAATGTCAAAAAGAAAATTAAAAAAGTAGATGTATGTTTTTTAAAACGCCTACCCAACTGGCGCGCTCCCTTTTTTCTAAAAAGCAATAGAGAAAAAACGACTGCCGTGTTTACTATATTAGATTCTGCTGAAAAAGTCATGCTGAGGGACGAAGTCCCGAAGCATCTCCTTCGAGATTCCTCGCACTGCGTGCTCGGAATGACACTTCGGCAACAGCCTCCTTTGCGCTCAGACACTTTTTCAGCAGAATCTATATTAGTTTTATGAAATTGCGGTGAAGCGTGCAAGTAAAATGTAGTGATAGGAATTTGCGATGAGTGGTTTTAGGAAAATGGTTGGGCAGAGAGCTTTTTCTTGTAATACTGTTTTGATTTTGTTACAAAAAATTGATTAGCGGGGTGTTGAAAAAATGTCATTACCCTGCCGCATCTTCCTATGTTTTGGGACAAATTCTTAGAGCGGTTTTCTCACGATCTTGCCATTGATTTGGGGACAGCCAACACGCTTGTTTTTGTGAAAGGGAAAGGGATTGTTCTTATGGAACCTTCCGTTGTTGCTGTCTATAAAGAGCAGAGCGGCGTAAAGAAGGTTCTTGCGGTAGGCAAAGAAGCGAAGGAGATGTTGGGTCGGACGCCGGGGAGTATTGTGGCGATGCGGCCGATGAAAGATGGCGTGATTGCCGACTTTGAAGTGACAGGCGCGATGCTTCGCTATTTTATTGACCGGGCGATTAAGAAAAAAACGCTCTTGAGGCCAAGGATTATGATTTGTGTCCCCTATGGCATTACGGAGGTTGAAAGGCGCGCGGTGAGGGAATCAGCCGAGGCTGCCGGGGCCCGCGATGTCTATCTTATTGAAGAGCCGATGGCGGCGGCGATTGGGGCTGGGCTCCCCATTACAGAGCCGTCCGGGAACATGGTGGTCGATATTGGCGGGGGGACGACAGAAGTCGCCGTTATTTCTCTGGGGGGGATCGTCTGCAGCCGTTCGGTGCGGATGGCAGGCGATAAAATGGATGAAGCGATCATTCAATATCTGAAACGCAAACACAATATTTTGGTGGGGGTGATCACAGCGGAGCAGATTAAAATTCAAATCGGCACGGCCTATCCGGTTGAAGAAATTAAAACGATGGATATCCGCGGTCGCGATATTGTGGCGGGTATTCCCAGGACGGTAAAAATTACCTCGGAAGAGGTTCGTGAGGCGATTTTGGAACCGTTGAATGTGATTGTCGAGGCTGTCAAGTATGTGTTGGAGAGAACGCCGCCGGAATTGGCTTCGGATATTGTCGACAAAGGGATTGTGCTGACAGGCGGCGGAGCGCTTCTTCACAATATTGATCTTCTTATCAAAGAAGAGACGAATTTGCCTGTTGTCATCACCGATGATCCCCTGACAGCTGTGGTGCGTGGTTCCGGTAAAGCGCTTGAATATCTCGATAAATATCGAGGCGTGATGATTGAGTAGATGCTCCCATTCCTGAAAAAATATCGTCTCCCCATTATCATTGGGCTTCTGATCCTCGTCCCTCTTTTTAATCTTTCATCCAATTTAAAATCACCGAAAGAACTCAAATGGTATGATCGCGTTGTGCTCTGGGTGATGGCCCCTTTTCAGAAAACGGTTACAGGGGGGATGAATCAGATTGTTTATGTGATCAATCATTATGTGCTTCTTACCAGCGCCAAGATAGAGAATGATGGCCTTAAAAAAGAAAACAGCAGGTTCGCGGAAATTGTGAGCAACATGCGGGAGATCCAAAGGGAGAATGAGCGGTTGAGAAAACTCCTCGCGTTTAAAGAGAAATATCTCGCTTCCGGCGTTTCGGCGGAAGTGATCGCGCGCGATACGACGAGTGAATACCAGACGATACGAATCAACAAGGGGGGGGATGTTGGACTTAAAGTCCGTATGCCGGTGATGACGCCTGAAGGGATTGTGGGACAGCTGATTACGGTTTGGCAGCATTATAGCGATGTTTTGCTTCTTACGGATCAAAACCATGCGATTGATATCATTGTGCAGAGATCCCGGGCGAGGGGAGTTGTCAAAGGGGGAGATCGCCTGAAATGCGAGATCCATTATCTGGCAAGGACGGACGATGTTGTGGTCGGGGATATTCTTGTTTCATCCGGTATTGAAGGGATTTTTCCAAAGGGGCTTCTCGTTGGCACGATTGGTTTAATAGAAAAGAAGAAATTTGGAGTGTCGCAAAGGGTCGTCGTTTCGCCCGCAGTCGATCTTTCGAAATTGGAAGAGGTTCTCGTCATCACGAATCTTTCGAGCATAAAGCTCCCTCCAGACACAGCGATCCAATGAAAACCTTCGTTTATGTTCTCAATTTTTTTTCTGTTCTTTTATTTTGCGTCGTTTGCGTGGTTTTCCAGTCGACCATTTTTCATGCGTTGTTCGGAATTTATAAACCGAATCTTTTGCTGATTGTCATTTCATATCTGGCCCTGAATCGATTTACGATCGAAGGGGGGATTTTGGCTTATGCGTGCGGATACTTTGTCGAATTAAATTCAGGCGGGGTTTTTGGATTCTACTCTATTGTGATGGTGCTGACCTTTCTTGCCGCAAAACTTTTTTCAGAGGGATTTTTTATCAAGTCGCTCCCTTCGCAAATGACGCTTGTTTTTGTGACTTCGTTTGTTTTTAAAACCCTCTTTATCCTCGTTCTTTCCATCTACAGACCCCTGCATGAAATTTTTGGAATAACGATGGTTTCGGTATTTCCGATGGCTCTTTTAAATGTGATTTTGATGCCGGTTGTTTTCTTTTTATTGAAGCATCTTGACAGAATCTTCGCAAAGGAGCCCCCCTCCAAAACGGGGACGCAGGAAAGCAATGTCCTATTTCTGAGGGGAGCCTGATGGCGGTCTATATTGGCGAAAGGGAAGAAATTCGTGAATTTCAGGGGCGTTACCCCTATTTTAGAATAGCCCTGTTGTTTGCCTTCACGGTTCTTTTGATACGGAGTTGGTATTTGCAGATTTTGAAAGGAGATTATTTTTTCAGATACTCTCAGCAAAACAGTTTAAAACAGCAAAAAATTCCGGCCCCCCGCGGCATTATTTTCGATCGAAACAGAGACACCCTTGTCGATAGCTCTCCCTCTTTTGATATTACCTGGACGCCTCAATATGTGACAGACGTGTCAAAAACCGTATTGATGGTCAGCTCTCTTCTTAAGATGCCGAAAGAAGAGATCGAGGCCGCTTTGGAAAAAGAAAAAAAACTCCCGAGATTTTATTCGCGCGTTATTAAAAAAGACGCGAGTCGCGATGAAATTGCGTGGATTTCCGCCAGGCGCTTTGAATTGCCGGGTATCGATATCGAGGTGGCCGTTAAACGTGTGTATCATGACAAGAGTGTGGGCGCCCATCTTTATGGTTTTATCGGGGAGATTAATGAAAAAGAGATTGAAGAATTAAACCGCCAGTCGTTTCAAAAATATCAACAGGGGGACGTGATCGGAAAGTTTGGTCTTGAAGAACGCTGGGAGGAATACCTGCGGGGAATCGACGGGGCAACCTACAAAGAAGTGGATGCCTTTGGGCGTGAAACATCGGAAGGGGGGGGGCTTTTTGATTATTTGAAATTACGGACAGAGCCAACGCCCGGGAAGAATCTGGTTTTAACCATTGATCATGATTTGCAGCTTACAGCGGCGAAGCTCTTTGTTGACAAAAAAGGGAGACCCAAACCGGGGGCGCTTGTCGCGCTTGATCCCGAGAGCGGCGAAATTCTTGCGATGCACAGTCAGCCCGGCTTTGATCCGACCGAATTTTCCCGTGGAATCGACTTCCAAATATGGCAGGCTTTTTTGGGGGATGAGAACAAACCTCTGCTCGATAAAACCATTCAGGATGGTTATCCCCCGGGCTCTACATTTAAATTGGTGACGGCGACCGCGGGGCTCGAGGCCAATGTTTTATCTCCAGATGAATCTGTCAACTGCAATGGTCATTATTTTTTGGGGAGAGGGCATTTTCGCTGCTGGACGTGGCGAAAGGGGGGGCATGGGATTGTTGATCTGAAAAAAGCGATCCGGGAATCGTGCGACGTTTATTTTTATCGGGCAGGAGTGAAGGCTGGCGTTGACAGATTGGCAGAGGCGGCAAAGATGTATGGCATGGGTACCCGAACCGGTGTCAATATGAGGGGGGAGATCCCCGGCATTGTTCCTTCCACGGCATGGAAACGCGAGCGTTTTGGCCAGGAGTGGCTGCCAGGGGAGACGCCATCGATCGCGATCGGGCAAGGGTATCTGACCGTATCTGTTTTACAACTTGCCAGGCTGTATATGTCGATTGCAAACGGCGGGAAGCTTCATGTTCCATTTGTTGTGAAGCGGATTGAGGAACCGACTCAGGATTTAATTCGGGAATTTCAGCCGAAAATAGAACGCGTCTTTTCCCTAAAGGCTGATACGTTGAAACGATTAAGAGAAGGGCTTTATGCGGTGGTAAATGAACCGGGGGGCACCGCCTATTTTTCTGGCAGGGCAGATGGGTATGATATCGCGGGAAAAACAGGAACGTCTCAGGTGATTCGTATTTCCAAATCTGACCGTGAAAGAAAATGTGAAGAGCTTCCGTTTAAATATCGGGATCATGCGTGGTTCGTCGGATTTGCCCCGGTCGATCAGCCCAAGATTGTCGTGGCGGTTTCTGCGCTTCATGACTGTCATCCGTATAATGGGGCAACTCAGATCGTTCGGGACGTGATTAAAGCCTATTTGAAAGATCGACTCGATTTTCGGGTTATCCGGGGGGCATCCGGGGCAAAAAAAGAGGGGCATCGCAAATGAAAAAACGCTTTTTTTCTTATTTTCATTTTTCGCTTTTTTCAATCGTGATTTTTTTCTGTATTGTCGGAATTTTTAATCTCTATAGCGCGGCCTATAAAAGCTCGTCCTCTCTGTATATGGCGCAGATTTACTGGATGCTTATCGGGTTTGGGGTCATGATGGTTCTTGTGTTTCTTGATTACCGGATCTTTGAGCGACTGGCGTATCCTCTTTATGCTTTCGGAATTCTCATGCTGATACTGGTTTTGATTTTCGGTCCAAAAATTTATGGCGCGAGACGGTGGATCGATATTGGTCTTTTCCGGATTCAGTCTTCGGAACTGATGAAAATTGGAATGGCGCTCGCCCTCGCGAAATATTTTCATGATGATCATCGGGTGGGGGGCTATACCCTGCTTCAGCTTTTGATCCCTTCCTCTCTTCTTGGCCTTGCGGTGATTCTCATCATGATTGAGCCGGACCTCGGTTCCGCGCTTCTTCTTTGTTTTATCGGTTTTTCAATTTTTCTTTTTGTTAAAGTCCGCTGGCAATCGCTGGTTGTGATCGCGATTGTTGGCGCGCTCTCTTTGCCGATTGCCTACGAGTTTGTTCTCAAAGATTATCAGAGAGACCGGGTAAAGACGTTTTTAAATCCGAGCCGGGATCCAAGAGGGAAGGGGTATCACGCGCTTCAGAGCATCATTGCCGTTGGCTCAGGGCGTCTGGATGGAAAGGGGCATCGGAAGGGGACGCAGACACAGCTCGCCTTTTTGCCGGAACAGCATACCGATTTTGTCTTCTCCGTTTTTGCCGAAGAGCATGGTTTTATCGGCGTGCTGATTCTTTTAATCGCTTATGCCTCTTTTCTTTTTATGGGGCTTGATATATCGAAACACGCGCGGGATAAATTTGGAGCGGTCCTGGCACTTGGTTTGACGTCGATCTTTTTTTGGCAGGTGTTGGTCAACATCGGAATGGTGATGGGGGTTATGCCTGTTGTTGGGATTACGCTCCCTTTCATGAGTTATGGGGGGAGTTCCATTATTATCTCAATGGCCGCGGTTGGTTTTTTGCTTTCAATTCATTTGAGAAGGTTTATATTTTAAACTGATGAAAAAAATACGGGTCGCAATTGTGGGTGTTGGCAATTGTGCCAGCGCGCTTCTTCAGGGAATCGAATATTACAGGCGCTTGCCTCAAAACGAGTGGATGGGGCTCATGCATGCCGACATCGGCGGATATTCGGCCGCTGACATTGAAATTTCCGCGGCATTCGATATCGATGAACGTAAAGTAGGCAAAGATCTTTCCGAAGCGATTTTTGCCCCCCCCAATTGCGCAAAGGAATTTTTTGGAAATATCCCCAAATCTGATCTGATTGTTGAGAGAAGTCCAACGCTTGATGGCTTATCCCGGCATATGAAAAATTATCCCGCCAAAGAAACATTCATCCCAAGTTCCCAAAAAGAACTTTCCAAAGAAGAGATTGTGCGATTGCTCAAAACCACGGAAACCGAAATCATCTTGAACTACCTCCCCGTCGGCTCTGAAAAGGCGACTCATTTTTATGCCGAATGCGCGCTGGAGGCGGAGGTCGCCTTTATCAATAATATTCCGGTTTTCATCGCGAGCGATTTCCATTGGGCGAACCGATTTAAAGAAAGGAATATTCCGCTCATGGGCGACGATATCAAATCACAGTGCGGGGCTACGATTGTTCACCGGGTACTTTCGGATCTCTTCGAAAAAAGAGGGGTTAAACTGGAGAGGAGTTATCAGATCAACGTGGGGGGGAACACCGATTTTTTGAACATGCTGAACCAGGAGCGGCTCGCGTCAAAAAAGAGATCCAAAACAGAAGCGGTTCAGTCTCAGCTTAAGGAACGGCTCAGCGATGAAAACATTTACGTAGGCCCCTCGAGCTACATTCCCTGGCAGAAAGACAATAAGATCTGTTTCTTGCGGATGGAGGGGAGGCTCTTTGGCGGGGTTCCGATGAATCTCGAGCTTAGGCTCTCCGTTGAGGATTCACCGAATTCAGCCGGCTGTGTGATCGACGCGATTCGGTGCTGCAAACTGGCATTGCTGCGTGGCCAAGGGGGGGTGCTCCCTCCCTCATCTTATTTTATGAAACACCCGCCAGAACAATTATCGGATGCCCTTGCCTATGAGGTAACCGAGCGGTTTATTCAGAACGGGTTAAGAACAGACTTCAAAAGTTCAGTCAACTGCGCGATCGACTGATCCCCAACAACCTGTTTCACCGCTTGCCCGTTTTTAAAAATAATCAATGTCGGAACGCCGCGGATTCCATATTTTGGCGGGGTTCTCGGATTTTCGTCGACATCGAGTTTTGTAAATTTGATTTTCCCCTGAAATTCTTCGGAAAGTTTTTCGACCTTGGGGGCCAATGCTTTGCAGGGGCCGCACCAGGTTGCCCAAAAATCGACAACGGTGGGGATTGAAGATTTCAAGACTTCCACGTCGAAACTATTGTCTGAAATGGCGTGTACATTACCCATATTGTGTGCTCCTTTTTATTTATTATGATGACATACCACAATAATTTTACGATTTACAACGGGAAAAAACATGGTATAGAATTTGAGCCATGATCGTCGATCGGGAGAAAATCACAAAAAGAATCGAGGGGCTTTTTCACGAAAGTGTTGAAGTAAAACTTCATTTTCTTAAAAACAACAAAGAACTCCTGGTGCGGGTGGTTGAAGAGATCGCAGGCGCCTTTAAAAATGATCAAAAACTGCTTGTGTTCGGAAATGGGGGGTCTGCCTGTGATTCGCAGCATTTTGTGGGCGAGTTTGTAAATCGGTTTATGCACGATCGGGCGCCCCTTCCCGCGATTGCGCTTACAGCCGACATGTCGATTCTGACTTCGTGCGCGAACGATTATGGTTATGATGAAGTTTTTGAGCGGCAGCTCAGGGCCTTGGGGCGCGCCGGTGATATTGCGTTTGGAATTTCAACGAGCGGAAATTCAAAAAATGTGGTTCGGGCGCTCAAGCGCGCCAAAGAAATGCGGCTTATCACTATTGGAATGACCGGTTATGACGGGGGAGAAGTTGGAAAAATCGTCGACCATCACATCCATGTGGCTCTTGGGAAAACACCCCGCATTCAGGAAACGCATATTGTTGTCTGTCATCTGATTGCCGAGATGATTGACCATCTGCTCTATGACCTCCCGTTTGTCGAACATTAAATGGATATTCACAGAACTTATTGGGTTACAGGAGCCGCGGGATTTATCGGATCCCGCTTTGTGGAGTCTTGTCACAGAAAAGGGATTGCCGTTGTTTCTATTGATGCGAGTTCCCATTTTAAAGAAAGAACCGAGCATTCTGATATTCATTTTGGCGAAGTGATCGATCGGGATCCATTTTATCAGCAAATACAAAATAAAAAAAATAAATTCCCCGAAACCCTTAATCGGAGAGTAGATGCCATTATTCACCTTGGCGCCTCTACCAATACGATGGAGTTTAGGCGCGATTATCTGAATAAGATGAATTTTGAATGTTCAAAGGCTCTTTGGAGATTTGCAGTCAATGCTGGGATTCCATTCGTTTACTCAAGTTCGGCCGCGACGTATGGCGCGGGTGAGCTTGGCTATAGCGACGATGAAAATCTTTTACCTCGTCTCAAGCCTTTGAATCCGTATGGACAGTCAAAACACGATTTTGATCTTTGGTTACTGGAACAGGAACGTGAAGGGCGCAGTCCGCCATTGTGGGCAGGATTTAAATTTTTTAATGTCTATGGTTATGGAGAAAGGCATAAGGGAAAAATGTCGAGTGTGGTTTTACAGGCTTTTGATCAGGTTTATAAAAATGGGTTTGTGCGGCTTTTTAAAAGTCATCTCCCCGATGTTTCTCATGGATTTCAGAAAAGGGATTTTATTTTCATCGAGGATGTGGTTCGTGTGCTTCATTTTGCGATAGAGAAACCGATTCGTCGGGGCATTTTTAACCTCGGCGCCGGAAAAGCGCGAACCTTTCTGGATCTTGCCAATGCTGTGTTTGAATCATGCGGGAAAAAAGGATCGATTCAGTTTGTCGATACCCCCCTCAAAATCAGGGATAAGTATCAATATTTCACAGAGGCAAAGATGGAAAAACTTCGGTCCGTTGGCTTTCACAATGAATTCACCACTCTTGAAAAGGGTGTTTGTGGATATTTCAATGATTTGAAAAAATAATTTCCTATGCGGCTGTTTTGAGATCCGGTTGCTTTTCGGCTTTTTTTCCCGACTTCAAGCGGTCGGCTCGGTTTTCCAGTATTTGAAGAATGGCGGGAAGAACGGTGACGGAGGTGAGAAAGCAGATCCCTATTCCGATCACAGCAAGGAGTCCTATGCTTTGGAGCCCTTTGTGGAAGGCGATGAGAAGGGCTCCAAAGCCTATCATCGTTGTCGCTGATGAGAGAAAAATGGCGCCCCCTGTTTTTTGAAGCACAAAACGGAGCGAACCGGGGCCTGCTTCCCGATATCGATGATAGATGTGGATTCCGTTATCGATGCCAAGGCCGATCAAGATCGGAAAAATAATAGAGTTCATAAAATTGAACTGGATTCCAAAAAGACGTATGATCCCCACAAGTGAGAGGATCCCAAAAATAAGCGGGGAAAAAACAAGAAAGACCGCCCGCAACCTTTTTACAAATAGCCACACCAGAAGAAAAACGGCCGCAAGCGCCGCAAGAAGCGCCCGGGGTCCCTCTTTTTTGACAAGAGAAAATATATCTGAATAGATGAGGGCCTCTGAGGCGACATGAATGTCATATTCCTTCGTCTTTTCTTTAAATTCGAGAATTTCATCTGAGAATCGAATCACATCGCGGCCATGCCAAAGGTCGATCGCAGGAAAAATGAAAAGAAAAGATCCCTCATGACCATTCACCGCAGTATACTGCTTGATCAGGGGAGGGGGGAGATCTCTGACTGTAAAGGGTGTTACCTGTGCCCACCGTTTTAGATTTTCAATATGGGCCGCCTCTTCCCCTTCGAGAAAGCGGGTGGTTTTTTCTGACGCGATTTCTCCCAGTTTCCGGACCTCCGGCAGTTTGATTTCTTGTTGTTCCGGCACATAAGAATAGAGAGAGAGCCCCTTTTTAATCGTCGATTTTTCCCCCTTTTCATCCCGAATCTGATTCAGTCTGATGGCCAGTTTTGGAATGTCTTCTTGGTGATTCGCGTAAACAATTGTCGGTGAGAGGGAAACACTGAAATCGACGCTGATTTCTTCTTGAAGCGCCAAGGTTCCGTAACGGTCGGAGCTCAGTTTCCGGAAATCGTGATCGAATTCTATTTTTGTCAGCGCCCAGAGTGAAAAGAGAGAAAAAAGGGAAAAAGCGGCAACGGTCGCCCACGGTTTTGGATATCTTTTGGATTTCATGGGGGATTTCGCCAAAAAACCGGCCAAAGCATTTCGAGATTCGCTCACAACGGATAATTTTTGTTTCATCGGAAAAATTTTTTCCCTGAAAATCAAAAGCGCTGGCAAAAGAAAATAGGTATTTAAAAAACAGATGATCATTCCAAAGCCCGCGATCCAGCCAAATTGAGAAAAACCGATAAATTTCGTTGGAATCAGCGTGAAAAAGGCGGCAACGGTTGTGGCTGCCGCAAAAAAGACAGATCTTCCTGTTGAAGATTGCATGATGTGAATAGCTTGACCGATGTTTTTTGATTTTTGTCTCTCTTCCAGATAGCGAAGATACATATGGATCCCAAAATCGATTCCCATGCCGGTTAAAATTCCGATCAAAACCGTTGTAAACATGTTGAGATAGCCAATCGTGAGAGTGGCGAAGGCCATGGAGTAGAGAAGGGATGTGAAAAGGGGGATCCCGATAAATAAAATGGCAAGCCATTGCCTGAGGTAGAGTGTGACGAGTGTAAAAATTCCGGCAATGGCAAAGACTGAAGTTCTTTTTAGATCCGAAAACATCGATTCTGTCTCTTCAATCCGGACAACATATCGCCCCGTATAACGAACTTTCATCGCAGGATCAAAGGAGACAGGTTTCAATTCCGATATGATTTTTTGAGTCTTAAAGAGCAGGCGCCTGCAAAATTCAAGATTGTTTGCGAAGCCAGAGGGCTTTGCGAGGATCACCAGCCGTCTCTGATTTTTCGTAATATAATAATCTTTGATCGTCGCTTTCGAATATTTTTCTTTGATATCGGCAATGCTGAAATCATCTTTTTCATCCAAAAGATCTATGTAAAAGGGATTCGCGCGGCGTCGCTCAAAATCGATTTTTCTTTTCAACCGTGTTTGAAGCGTCTTTAAATCTTTAAGATCGATAAAGAGAAGGTTTCTTTCTTCAAAAAATTGTTTATCAAATTTGTAATCGATATAGAGAATCTCTTTCAGTTGAGAAATGCGGGGAACGAGCGCTTCCGCAAAGACTTTTGCCTTTTCGATATTTGGGGTTTCAAGGACGATGACAAGGTATCCCTCCCCCCCCGCCCGGGACTTGATAACGTCGAGATCCCGAACCGATGGGAAATCGTAAGGCAAAAGATCCACAAAATCGCCCCGGAAGCCGAGCGATTGCACGATATAAACGCTCAAGGCTATAAGAAGAAGCGTTATGAGAAGAATGAAACGGTGGAATTTCAAAGTGAAATTGGAAATTTTGCTGAGCAAAATATTCATAATAACGATTGACGTCCTCTACATAATTTCGGCATATTTAAGGTGAAGCATAAGTCGTTTTTTGGCTAAGGGCGCATATTGCAATTCATTAAAATCATTACGATTTTTTCTTGCTTTATCCTCTCTCTACGCGCTGTCTCCGCTCCGCTCGCAAAAAAGAGGGAGGTTCTCTCCCTATCTCAGCTGATTTCTCGCGTGCTTGCCGAAAATGCTGAACTAAAAATGAAGGATCAGGATATTGCGATTGCGGGGAACTTCATTACCCAGATTAATGCGAATAAGCTTCCGATGATTGAAAATATAAGTTTAATTGCCCCCATTTATAAAGATGTTGGCAATGCCATTTCTTCCCAGGAAGACAAAGATAAATGGGGGGCGCTGATAAAAACAACCACAACGATTGTCCAGCCGATTTACGGTTTCGGAAGATTCAAACATTATATGGGGGCCGCGGAGGGGGGGGTTGCTTCTGAAAAGCATCAAAAGAAGAGGAAAAGCGCTGATCTCATTATGGAGGTGAAGCAATATTATTACGGCGCGCAGGCGACATCTTCCGGGCTCGAGCGGGTGGAAGAGACTGAAGAAAAATTGGTTGAAGTGATTAAGCGTGTCGATGAACTTTTGAAGATGGAGTCGGGGGAGGTTCGAAAAGAAGATGCTTATAAATTAAAGGCGCTCCTTCAGGAGCTTCGCGTGAATAAAGAAAGGCTTATCAAAGGCTCCAAATTGGCGCGTGCCGGTCTGCAGTTCAAAGCGGGGATCCCCTTCGATGTGGAGTTTGATATTCAGGAAAAAGAGTTGAAACGGGAATCCTTCGAACTCAAACCCCTCGAATATTATCAGGATCTTTCGTTGAAACATCGCCCTGAAATGGCGGCGCTCAAATCCGGGATTGAGGCGCGCCAATCGATGATTGAGGCGGAGAAATCGAACAAACTCCCGCTTTTTTTTATCGGGGGGATAATCGATGTTTCAGATACCGCAAGCGATATCCGCAACCGTCAGGATTCTCCGTATGCGTATGATCCCTACAACCGGATTACGCCCGGATTTGGACTCGGATTCAAATGGAACCTCGATATCTGGAAGGTCAATGCGGATATTGAGAAGGAGAAGGCCCAATACCACAAACTCATTCATCAGAAAGAGCTTGCGGAGGTGGGGATACCGACTGAAGTAAAAAAGGCATATCTTGAATATCAGGAGGCGCTCTCTGTTATTTCTTTCGCCAAAGAACAGCGGGAGCAGACGAGAAAATGGTTTATGCAATCGGTTTTTGCCTGGGGATTTGGGATTGGGGATTCCCGGGAGGTTTTGGAGTCTGTCATTTTTAAAGGATTTTCAGATAAGAATTATTACGAGTCTCTCTTCAACCACAATGTTGCGATCTCCGCCCTCACGCGCGCCACAGGCACAGAGCTTTTGCCCTATTTGAAATATTGAGGAAAGCGATATCAAACATTTCCTGCCACTTTCATTATATTTCTTGAAATTTCATGAATTTTTGTTAGTATGGTATCTATGACGCAGAGAAAGACATCCCATCTGTCCACTCTATTATCGGCGCAGATCAAAGATGCGCTGCTGCAATATTGCAAGAGACGAGGGCTCAAAATAAGCCATTTTATTGAAGAGGCGATTCGTGAACACCTCGAAGACGAAGCCGATATTGAGGTCTATGAAGACCGCCGGCATGAAGAGAGAATACTCTTAAAAGACCTTTTAAAAACCGTTAAATGAGCTATCGGATTGAATTTGTACGTTCAGCCGCCAAGGAATTTAGAAAACTTCCCAAAGATATTCAGAAGAGAGTTCTAAAGACGCTTCAAATGCTTGAGATAGATCCCTATTCAGAAGTGCTGAAAATACGAAAATTACGGACAAGGTCTGATCTTTTCCGTGTTCGTATTGGCGATTATCGCATGGTTTACAGTGTGGAAAATGAGCGAACAATCGTGATATTTCGTGTTCGACACAGAAAAGACGTTTACGATCATTTAATCTGAGGATAGAGGCCCTAAAATCGAACCTTTTTTGCAAAGTTCGATCATCGCAGCCATCTTTAGTTAG
>CAYJMQ010000018.1:0-34434 GCA_964371555.1 uncultured bacterium
AAAAAAGTATGGTTGGGATTACTTTAAGAAACTTCGTGAAAACGAGGTCTTCTCTTCAGGGGGAAATTCAACTGTTCGGCAAAAACTGGAATTGAGAGAATACCCCGTTGGAATCATCCTCCTTGAAAATATCCTTCAGGCCCAGTCGCAGGGGAGCCCGTTGGAAGCCATTTATCCTTCAGACGGGGCGATCCTCGTCCCCAGTCCCGCGGCCATCTTTAAGAGAACAAAACAGCTCGAAGAAGCGAAAAAATTTATAGACTTTCTTTTTTCAGAAGTTGGGCAGCAAGCGATGGTTAAAGCCAATATGTATTCCCCCAATCCCATGATTGGCCCCCCTGAAAACGCAAAGACGTTTGGATTTATCCTTAAAAATTCATTCCCATGGACTCATGAATTTGCCCTGAATGTCTACCAAGAGCACCAAAAAATTAAAGAGACTTTCTCGAAACTGATGTATGAGTAATCGTAAGCCATTTTCGATAGAAAATGGCGCGCAGTCTAATGAACTCTAAAACAGTTGCCCTTTACGGCGCCCTTTTCATCCTCTTCTATTTTGCCGCGTTTCCACTCCTCATTCTCATTTTTAAAAGCGCCTCCCCTGAACATATTGGAAACTATGCGCTCCTTTTTTCAAATCCGTCCAATTGGAAAGCGCTCGCAAACACCCTTCTCCTTTGCGTTCTCACAACACTCCTGACAGTTATTATCGGAGCGCCGCTTGCCTGGATTCTTTACCGAACAGACCTTCCAAAAAGAAATTCTTTAAAATCGCTCTTTTCAATTCCTTATATTATTCCCCCCTATATTGGCGCAATCGCGTGGATTCAGTTGTTAAATCCAACTTCGGGAATTTTAAATCGGTTCTTTATGAACGTATTCGGTCTCGAATCAGCGCCATTCAATATCTATGGCCTTGCCGGGACCGTATTTGTTCTGGGATTATTTTTTTACAGCTTCATTCTTTTTGCGTTAGGGAGCGCGCTTGAAAAAATGGATACCGCCCTTGAAGAGGCCTCGTTCATCTCAGGCGCTTCCAGATTTCAAACCCTGCGCCACATAACATTTCCGCTCATGGTTCCCGCGATTCTTTCTGGAATTCTTCTCGTCTTTATAGCCACAGCTGCCGCATTTGGAGTGCCGGCATTGCTTTCAACTCCTGTAAGAATATATGTGCTTACAACAAAAATTTATAGCGATGTATTAAGCATGTCAGATGGCATATTCAGGGCCTCGAGTCTCTCTGTCGTCTTAATGCTCATCGCAATCGTTGGGCTTGTCATTCACCAAAAACTGCTTCAAAAAAAACAATACACAACCCTTACAGGGAAATACCATCACCCAGCCCCCTGGGGGTTAAAAAAGTGGCGCTGGCCGCTCTTTTTTTTTCTGATTCTTTTTTCATTCATCATTTTAGGCTTACCGCTGTTAACCATCCTCATTTCTTCCTTCATGAAAATCGCAGGGCTTTTTTCGTGGGAAAATTTTTCTTTGCAGCGCTATCACTATGTTTTGTTTGATCTAAGCCATACGCGAAGGGCATTCTTAAACAGCTTTCTTCTCTCGACGACCGCCTCAACCGTGGCGCTGATTCTCGGAGCGCTCATCGCTTATATCAAAGTCAAGACAACGATGCGCGGTAAAAACTGGGTCGAGGTTATCACAACACTCCCCTACGCAACACCGGGGACTGTCGTTGCCATTGCGCTGATTCTCGCATTTTCCGGAAATTATGGCCTTAATCTTTACAATACGCTTTTTATTCTTGTTGCCGCCTACGTCGTAAAATATATCTCTTTTTCTGTTCAAAACACCTCTGCCTCTCTGATGCAGCTCGACAATTCTCTTGAAGACGCGGCCCGCATTTCAGGCGCCAGCTGGTTCCAGTCAATGCTTACCATTATTATCCCCATTCTACGGCAGTCATTGATTGCAAGCTGGTTTTTGATTTTTATTCCGACCTTCGCAGAGCTTACGATGTCTGTCTTTTTGGTCGGCCCCGAGACAGAAACCGTTGGAACGCTCCTCTTTAGCCTTCAAAGCTATGACGATCCACAGTCGGCCTCAGTTTTGGCAAGCATTATTGTTTTTGTGATAGTGGGCGCGAATTTAACAGTAAAAAAATTAACAGGAGGGGCTTACGGTGTCTAAGGTAACCCTGAAAAACCTTGAAAAAAAATTCGGAGACACATCAGTTGTTAAAAATTTTGACCTGGTTATCGAACAGGGAAAATTTGTTTCTTTTTTAGGACCGTCCGGATGTGGAAAAACAACCATTCTAAGAATGATCGCAGGCCTTACAGAACCGACAGCGGGGGAAATTTTGTTGGGCGATAAAATCGTTTTTTCCCATGAGTGGAAGAGATCACTCCCCCCTGAAAAAAGAAATATCGGCATGGTTTTCCAATCGTACGCGCTCTGGCCCCACATGAGCGCATTTTACAATATCGCCTATCCACTCAGAATCCAAAAAAGATCAAAAGCGGAGATTCAGAAAAAGGTTGAACACTATCTCAGGCTCGTAAATCTTCAAGGGCTTGAAAATCGTTATCCCCATGAACTTTCCGGGGGGCAACAGCAGCGCGTTTCTCTCGCGCGGGCTTTGATCCGGGAACCTGAACTCCTGCTGCTCGATGAACCCTTGAGCAACCTCGATGCGAAGCTCAAACTCCAGATGAGGCATGAAATCAAGCAGATCCAGAAAAAATTAAACATAACGACTGTCTATGTTACTCATGACCAGGAAGAGGCTCTTGAACTTTCGGATCTTATTGTCTTAATGAACGAAGGAAGAATTGAGCAGGTTGATACTCCTGAAAGCCTTCGCAATTTTCCAAAAACCGCATTCGCGAAAGAATTTCTTGCCAAAAGGTCATCCTGAGCTCATCGCAGATTAAATAGAATGAAAGAACCGCAAAGATAGACGAGAATCATCGAAGCCGTATCCCACCCAAATCCTTTTCTTTTTTTGGAACGGTAAAGAATGCCTGCCACAGCCAGCGCTGTGAGACAAATCACCACCAATCCGCTAAATAGATGCGTCGAACGAACATCAAAGAAGATATGGACCCCGTATTTGAGCTTATAGACGATATCCAAAATCGGAATAAAGAAAAGATTCACGAAATTTGATCCAAAAATATTTCCGATCGCAAGTTCCGATGCCGACATTTTGACCGCTGAAATTGCAATGATTGCCTCGTCAAGAGAGGTTACTGTTGCAAGAAAAAGAGTTCCGACAAAGGTATGTCCGAGAATGATTTTTCCGCCGAATATTTTAAATGGATAGGATGCGATTTGATCAGAAAGATAGGCAAGCCAAATTCCAGAGATAACCATTACCCCGCCCCAAATCAAAAAATAAATCCAGGTCATCGCCGTTGTCCTCAGATGAACTTTAAAGATTTTTTCGGTCTCTAATTTTTCGTAAGATGCCAGCGTACGCACCCCAAAAAGATATCCAAGCGCAATCAACAGACTAAAAACAAAATAAAACGATTTTGGAATCGATTCTGTCAGAAAAATACCCGTCATGGAAATCACAATTAAAATCATTCCCCATGCGGAAAGAAGAATATCCCGCTCATGGAGAATCCCTTTAATGGAAAAAAGAGGGGTGCGACGGGTCAAAACGGGGATCAGAAAACAAAGAATCATAAGATTAAAGATGTTGGAACCAAAAATATCACCGAACGCAATGTCCGGGGCGCGAAGAAACGTGATGGCAGTCATTGAACTGATAAACTCCCCGCACGAACTGAGTGGCGCAAGAAGCATCATTCCAATCCAGAGGCGGCTCAGCCCGCTCTGCTCGCTGATTTTCTTTGAATATTGCGTGACAAATACCCCTGAGAGGAGCAGAAGCGCCGCGCTTAATGAAAATTCAGCTAAAAGAGCGAAGCCCGAATGAATATCAAACAGATATTTCGCAATCATGGCAGGGCCTTCATCCGTTGATTTGATTTTTTAAAAAAATAATGGAGGACCTCTTTTTGGGCATAGGCATCCTGAAAGCCTTTTTCAATCAGGGCATGAATATAATGCTTGTCGAAAAGAATATAACTGAGAAAATCGGCCCCTCGTTTATCTGTCGGTCCCAGACCCTTCATGAGAAACTTGAGAGTCTTTGGAACGCAATCTTTATATGGCAAAGAAAGAAGGCCGAGATCCTCTGAAGGACGAATCAAAAGCGCATCAATCGGTCTCAATTTCCCGCGTTCTTCTTTCGGGAGTTTCGAAATAAGTTCATTGACGCGCTCGAGCACACGAACATCAAAATCTATGGAGTCTAGGAAAACGGTGTTTAACATCATCGCAATGATCTGAGACATCGATGGGTAGTTCTCAATCGGCTGCGATTGTTGGGCAGTCGTCCGGAGGCCGATCCCCAAAATTTTTGATCCCCCAAGATGAATCGCAGGCGAAAGAGGGGCTGTAGCCCTGACAGACCCATCAGCGTAATAAGAATTTTCGATTTTTACGGATGGAAAAACGAGTGGAATGGCAGCGGAGGCCAGCACATGCTTGAGTCTTAGTTTCACCGGGCGGCCTTCCCGACGGAGCAGCGCCCAGGGTTGAATGCCGCTTTTCTCTGATGCCTGGAAAAAGGTGATAGTTCTACCCGTTCCATATTGCATCGCAGAAATCCCAAGCGCGCGAACAGACCCCGATTCGATATTTTCATCCAGGAGATGATACTCCGAAACAATAACATTTTTTAGAAACTCGTAAAGAGGTTCGGTATTAAAAATAGATTCAATATGTCTCTGTCTTACATACCTTCCTATCGTGAAGTTATAGACAAAATTCCCAACTCCTTTCGCAATCGACCAGGGATCTGTCCGAAAGACCTGATCTACCGTAAGTTGAGACCAGATATCGCAGAGATCTGTAATCGCTTTTGAAAAGCCGTGATGGGCTCTCAGCGAAAGAAAATAGGCGTTGATCGCCCCTGCCGACGAACCGACAAAAATAGGGGATTCCGGCACGCAGCCCATTTCAGCAAAAATATATTTCAGAACCCCAAGTTGATATGCCGACCGCGCCCCCCCGCCGCTTAGGACAAAGGCAGTCGAATTTGGGGGACTGGTCATAATAATAACCTATCTATGATTCTACTTTATTTATCGGCCGATTTTAATCAAAACTTAATCCGTCTGTATCGGCTTACCTTGACTTACAATTCCTGCGAACCCATAATTCGCGTTATGAACCTTGACAAACTCACTCTAAAGAGCCAGGAGGCTTTGCAAGAGGCGTCCTCACTCGCTGAAAAAAAACAGCATCAGGAGATCCATCCAGAACATCTGCTCAAAGCGCTCCTGTTACCGGCGGAGGGCATTGTTCCGTCCATTATTAAAAAACTGGGGGGGCAGATATCCCGATGCCTGACAGAGCTTGACCGGGAAATTGACAAATTTCCGCAAATCTCTGGCAACGCAATGATACAAACGTATATTTCTTCTTCCTTAAAATCTGTCTTGGAACACGCCTTTGAAGAAGCCAAAAAATTAAATGATGAATATGCCACTCTTGAACACCTCTTATTGGGGATGACTCAAGCTTCTGGCACAGCGGCGGCGCAAATTTTAAAAGATGAAGGAATTACAAGAGACCGAATCCTTAAAGTGTTGGTCGACTTAAGAGGCGCTCATCGCGTTACAGACCAGACTCCGGAAGAAAAATATCAAGCCCTTAAAAAATATACGAGAGATCTCACGGAACTTGCCCGCGCGCAAAAACTTGATCCCGTCATTGGAAGGGATGATGAGATCCGGCGTGTCATCCAGGTACTTTCAAGAAAAACGAAAAACAATCCCGTTCTTATAGGTGAACCCGGAGTCGGGAAAACCGCCATTGTCGAAGGGCTCGCTCAGCGAATTGTGAATGGGGATATTCCAGACAGCCTCAAAGACAAACAACTCCTTTCCCTCGACATTGGCGCCCTTGTGGCGGGAGCTAAATTCAGGGGTGAATTTGAAGAACGTCTGAAAGCCGTTCTCAAAGAAATAGGCGCCGCCTCCGGCGCGATCGTTTTGTTCATTGATGAACTCCATAATATTGTCGGAAGCGGCCGGGCTGAGGGATCGATGGATACCTCTAATCTTCTCAAACCGGCGCTTGCCAGGGGTGACCTGAGGTGTGTCGGGGCAACCACACTCAATGAATATCGAAAATATATAGAAAAAGACGCGGCGCTTGAGCGAAGATTTCAGCAGGTTTATGTGGGTGAACCCACAGTTCCAGACACGATTGCGATTCTTCGGGGACTCAAAGAACGTTATGAAGTCTATCACGGAGTAAAAATCCAGGATGCCGCTTTGGTCAACGCAGCAACCCTTTCCCACCGCTATATTACAGACCGGTTTTTGCCGGATAAAGCGATCGATCTCATCGATGAAGCTTCAGCAAAATTGCGAATAGAAATTGACAGTCTGCCCACAGAAATTGATGAAATTGAAAGAAAAATCATTCAACTCGAAATTGAGCAGACCGCTCTCAAAAAAGAGAAAGATCCTTCGAGCCAGGAACGCATCAAAGAAGTTCAGAAAGAAATTGCAAATCTTAAAGAACAGAGCAATGAACTGAAGGCCCATTGGAAACAAGAGAGAGAAAACATTTCTAAAATCCGGTCTGTTAAAGAAGAAATTGAAAGAACAAAAGCGGCACAGGAAAAAGCGGAACGGGAAGGCAATCTTGAAAAGGCGGCAGAATATAAATATGGAAAGCTCATTGAACTCCAAAAAAAATATGATTCTGAAACACAAAAACTGAAATCGCTTCAAAGTCAGAAAAAAATGCTTAAAGAAGAAGTAGAGGCTGAAGATGTGGCCGAAGTCGTTGCCAAATGGACAGGAATTCCCGTTTCTAAAATGCTTGAGTCGACAAAAGACAAACTCCTTCATATGGAAGAGCGCCTCAAAGAAAGGATTGTTGGGCAAGATTACGCCATATCTCAAGTTTCCCAAGTCATCCGACGATCACGGGCAGGCTTGCAGGATCCAAAAAGGCCTTTGGGATCCTTTATTTTTCTTGGCCCCACGGGGGTCGGTAAAACGGAAACGGTGAGAGCGCTCTCTGAATTTCTCTTTGACAGCGAAGAAGCGATGGTTCGGATTGATATGTCTGAATATATGGAAAAACATTCGATTGCGCGTTTCATCGGCGCCCCGCCAGGTTATGTCGGATATGAAGAGGGGGGGCAGCTCACAGAAGCGGTTCGAAGACGCCCCTACTCCGTCATCCTTTTTGATGAAATCGAAAAGGCGCATTCCGATGTTTTTGATCTTCTGCTCCAAATTCTGGAAGACGGGAGACTCACCGATGGTCAGGGGCGAACTGTCGATTTCAAAAATACGGTGATCATCATGACAAGCAATATCGGAAGCGCATACATTGCTGAATATCAAAAGGAAAGAAAGCCTCATCTTGAGGAAAAGATGCTCGAAGCTTTAAAGGAAAAATTTAAACCTGAGTTCATTAACCGTATTGATGAGATCATCATTTTCAATTCGCTCAATCAGGATCACATGATGAAAATCTGCGATATTCAGCTTAAAAATCTGCAAAAACTCCTTGGCGAAAAGAAAATCTCTCTACAACTTGACGATAAGGCAAAGAAATTTCTCTCCGACCACGGCTATGATGAAGTCTACGGCGCAAGACCCCTCAAGCGCGCGATTCAAAAGTATCTTCAAAATCCGTTGTCCACATTGATTCTGGAAGGGCAGTTTAAAGCGGGAGATAAAATCAAAATATCGGCAGATTCAGACAAAAGAGCACTGGCATTTAAATAGACAAATCATCCTCCGAAATGGTTTGTCAGCTTATCTTTACCGCAACTGTCAGCCCTTCTCCAGTTGGAAAAATCGTGCCGAGAAAATGCCCGCCCTGGGCTATTTCCTGATTGAATGCACGGAGGGCTTTCACATCTTCCTCTTCACTGGAGTTATCAAAGAACTGATCGGCGATCATACCAAACGCGAAGGTGTTGTCAGCGACAACTGCCCCTCCCATACGAAGATTTTTTTCTGCCCATCTTAAATATTTTGGATATGAAACCTTGTCCGCATCTATAAATACAAGATCGAAAGGCCCCTTTGTTTCAATTTTAGTGAGGTTCTCCAGCGCCGGCCCAACATATACGACTGCCTGTTTTTCAAACCCCGCTTTTTTAAAAGACTCTTTGGCAATATCAGCATGCTTGCGATCGATTTCAAAGGTATAAAGCTCCCCCCCCTTTCCCATCCCGCGCAGAATGGCAACCCCTGAATAGCCAGCCAACGTTCCAATTTCTACAGCCTTCTTCGCACCGACCAGTCGCGCGATCACCTCAAGATGAAGGGCATCGATCGCGCTTAGCTGTATCTCTGGGATCCCTTCTTTTTTTGTTCGCTGGGCAATCTCTTTCAAAACAGCGTCTTCAGGCCTAAAAATCTTTTCGACATAATCTGCAATTTTTGGATCGCTGCATCCGTATTTTTTTTCCATATGTCACTCCTCATTTGGAAAAATGAATAGAATTCATTTTGTCAAAGGAAGGTCAAATAATATACAAAACAAATGATGAATCACTATAGAATGAATTCACCAATTGGATCTATTATTATTTTCATAGATTCAAATGACCGTATCACAAAAATCGAATTTAAGACGAAAACAATATCTCGACCCTTTCTTCCCGAGACTTCCCCGATTTACCAAGAGTTGACTGAATATTTCTCCGGCAGACGAAGAAAATTTGATCTTCTCTTTACAGCGGAGGGGACTGCATTCGATAAGCTTGTCTGGAAGGAGACGCTCAATATTCCTTATGGGGAGGTTCGCACTTACAAAGAAATAGCGTCGAGAATTGGAAAACCCAATTCGCCAAGAGCAGTCGGCGGCGCGCTCAAAAGAAATCCTATTCTTATTCTGATCCCCTGTCACAGGGTCGTGGCTTCAAAGGGTATCGGTGGTTATACGCCCGGTCTCAATTACAAAATAAAACTTTTGGAACTTGAACGAGTTCGTCGGGATTCGAATGACTTAAAACGGATTTGTTTTTGGCAACAGTGGAAATAGCTTATGATTTGCTTTTGGAAACGCAAGCTTTGGAACATCGTTCCAGCTAATCCAGCGCCACCCGTCACAGCCAATCGCTTTTGGCCTCCCGCTGACATACTGGCAGGGGATCCCTTCCATTTCGATTGAAAAATGGGTATAGGCATGGCGAATGACCCCTATCGAATCGCCTGGTCTGATATGGAGCCCTACCTCTTCCTGAATCTCTCTTACAACACATTCTTTTGCGGATTCCCCTTTCTCGATCTTCCCCCCTGGAAACTCCCACAGCCCCCCAAGAAGTCCTTTGGGAGGCCTCCGTGTCACAAGAATTTTGTCCCCCCTCCATACCATTCCGACCGCAATCTGATAGTGGGGGCGCTCTTTTCGCCTCTCTGGAATTGGAAAGATATCAACTTTATTTTTTTTAAACGCCTTACAAAAAGAAGAAACAGGACACTTTAAACACTCTGGATGCTGCGGTCGGCAAATCGTTGCCCCGAGATCCATCGTTGCCTGATTGAAATTACCCGGTTCCTCTTTAGAAATATTCTCTTTTAAAAATAGTTCAATCTCACCTAAAGATTGAGAGGGTGATTTTTTTAAAGTCAGGAGCCTTGAAACGACACGTTTCACATTCCCATCAATCGTCGGCAGTGGTCGTTGAAAGGCAATCGATTGCACAGCCGCCATTGTGTAGGGACCCACCCCCTTGAGTTTGGCAAATGAATCTGCATCATCTGGAACTTCCCCACCGTAAGATAGAACGACTTCGCGACAGGCTTCATGAAAATTTCTTCCGCGGGCATAATATCCCAACCCCTCCCACATCTTTAAAATTTCATCTTCGGATGCCCTCGCAGCATGCGATACTGTAGGAAATTTTTTTAGCCATTTTTCATAATAGGGGATAACTGTTTCTACCTGCGTCTGCTGAAGCATCACCTCAGAAAGCCAGATCTTATAGGGATCCTTTTCACCCCGCCACGGCATCGGCCGCCTTCGACTGTGATACCAACTTAAAAGCTTTTGCGAAAATTTTGACATTGTGTAGAATGTGAAATTATCAGAACTAGGTTTGTTTTAAAAGTGAAAATGGATCGCGAATTTTCCCACTGTTCAAAGAAAAAAAGGGCTTTCGAAAAGAGACTTCCTGCTTGCCTTTTGGTGTTATTTTTTTTACTTGTTCAATTACATGCACACATTACATTCGCCGAGAAAAGTCTAAGAGGAGGAAAGCAGATGAAACTTGAAAGCATAGCATTTAAACACAACGATAGGATTCCCCCCAAATACACATGTGATGGGGCCAACGTAAACCCACCATTAAAAATATCTGACATCCCACAGAATGCAAAAAGCCTTGCCTTAATCATGGACGACCCTGACGCACCGATGGGAACATGGGTTCACTGGACCATTTGGAACATCGATCCAAAAACATCATCGATTGCAGAAAATAGCGTTCCATCAAAGAGCACAGAAGGGATCACAAGCTTTAAAAGCGTTGGGTACGGCGGCCCTTGCCCCCCATCAGGCACGCATCGCTATTTCTTCAAGCTTTATGCACTCGATACAACACTCTCTCTTCAAAATTTTGCAGACAAAAAGAAGTTAGAAGATGCGATGAAAAACCACATCCTTGCCGAAGCCCAATTCATCGGCCTCTATTCTCGGCAAACATCACACGATCCTTCGCTGCGCTCAGGATAGATTCTGCTGAAAAAGTGTCATTCTGAGCGCAAAGCGCGAAGAATCCCAGCGGAGATGCTTCGGGACTTCGTCCCTCAGCATGACTTTTTCAGCAGAATCTAATTAACTCAGTGAATATCCCCTTCGATCTCAAGCGTGTAAGGACAATAGAGAACAGCTGTAATCAGACAGAGTAAAAATTGCCCTGGTTTTCTTTTTTCCCGAAGCACAAGATTTGAAACACGCTGATTTGGCCCCACCTGTTTCTTTAGCGCCTGAGAAAGCAGTGGAGGCTCAGAGGAGAAAAGTCCCCAAACATAAAAATGGTTCGTCTCTTCTTGAAGAAAATGCTTTTTAGAACCTTTAAGAGAATTTACGACAACGGTATTTTTTAAGCCCTCATTTCTATAGACAAGTCGTCCCGCACATCCCGCGCTGACAACAAAAATAACCATCATTCCAATGGATATAAAGTATCTCATCGTCCCCCCTCCTTTTTTTAAATCGTAGCAAATCAGAAATGAGATTGTCTACCCCTTTTAATTATCGAAGGGGGTTACTGGTTCGGATTCTTTTTTTGTGCTATTTGTCGGGGTGAGCTTAAGGTATGCGATCCGGTTTTGGCAAGGGTCATGTTCCCTTATGGCCGGAAAATATGAATGTCATTCCGAGGGCGCGTAAGCGTCCGAGGAATCTCACGGAGGTTCGCAATGCTCAAAGACATCCTTTCACTCATCCTGCTCGGCATTACCATCTCAGTAGGCATTTCCACTGGCTTTAATCCTCAAAAAATATCTATTAAAATGCGCCATATGGCATTAGAGGCTCTCCACGAAGCGCGATCAACGCCGTTACCCACACTGGAAGGCCTTCAACCCGTAAATCCATACGGATGCGCCACCTATGAATGCCATCAGAAAATGTTGAAGCTAAATGGAAAAAAGCCCTGATCTGTGACAGTGATAAGTTATTGACAGCAATTTTTCTTAACTAACGATGGTCTGATCCAGGTTGACATGAGCACCCCATACGAATGTCACCCCGACGGCTGAAGGCCCGAGGGGTCTACCTCGCGCTGGGGAAGGGTTTCAGGATGACTTTTATGCGCATCGTTTTGATCCCTAAAATGGTTGTCATTGTCTCTAATTACGCAAGGGGGTGAACCTTCATTCTTGCATTTAAACTCGAGTGAATAGTATTCGAAAGGTAGCTCCTTTCCCCGGCCTGCTAATGAGATCAATAATACCCCCATGAGTTTCAACTGCCCACTTGACGATTGAAAGGCCTAGACCCGTACCTCCTAGAGAACGCGTTCTTGATGGATCCACTCGATAGAATCGATCGAATATATGAGCTTGGTGTTGAGGTGCAATGCCTGGCCCTTGATCTGAAATCGTTAAAAAAGGCGTAGTATTTTCTTCTCTTCCATACTTAATTAAAATATGAGTGTTACTGGGAGAGTATTTAATAGCGTTAGACACCAGATTCAGAATCACTTGTTTTAAAAGCGTTGGATCCCAAATAATTTTAAGTTCACTTGGCCCTTCGCAAATTATTTTTTGATTTTTTTCCTCAGCAATTATACCAAGAAGTTCGACAGTTTCTTGAACGAGATTTTTTAAATTTAATTCCTTTTTATCCAATATCATGGTTCCAGCATCTGCTCTAGAAATATGCAACAGAGTATCTGTCAAGCGGGTCAGGTGATTGACCTCTTCAAGACCGCTGGCAATCACATTTTTATAATATTCTGTATTTTGAGGTGTCTGGATAGCAACTTCTCCAATGCTTCGCAAAATAGTTAAAGGGGTTCGTAATTCATGAGCCGCATCGCTTGTAAAGCGTTTTAGCTGATCAAAAGAATGGTTCAGTCGATCTAACAGCTGATTCAGTACGATCGTTAAATGCCCCAATTCATCGGACGGATGAATGACTGCAAGGCGTTCTTTTAGATTTCGAGATGAAATAGTTTGCGCTTGTTGAGTGATTAGATGAACTGGGTAAAGAGTTTTTCGGACTAAAAAATATCCTGCACATCCTAAAAAAATAAGGGCCAGAGGAAAAGCACAACCAAAGATCCAGATAAGTTCTTTCATCTCACCCCAAACTCTAGATTCATTGAGAGCAACTCTAATAATGATTTTTTCTCCTAAAACATCGTAAGTGCCAGACATCACTCTAAAACGATGATGGGGGTGAATTTTTATAGATGATATGACTTTTTCATTAGTCAAAAGTTCTCTTTTGGGTAGGGGGCCTAATGAAAAATTGTGATTTGGGCCATCTTTATATAACAGAGTTTCATCATCTCCTGACCATATCTCCACCCATCGAGGTTGATCTTCTAAAAGAAGATGTGTGGTGGGTGATGTAGAAGAGCTTCTCAGAGAATACTCATTTTTGTTAGTTTTTTCTATGTGGCGTTCTATAAAAGCATATTGCTCAAATAGATTTCGATCAAATTCTTCTCTCACACCATGCAAAAAATAACCCAGAGATATCGCAATAAAAAGAAGAAGGATAAGTCCCGTAAGTACTGTCGTCCACAACGTCAAACGAAGTCTGATATTCATTTCGGATATTTTTTTCATGCCATATTCTCATGTACTCCAAGTTTAAATCCAACGCCTCGAATAGTGTGTAAAATTTTTATAGAAAACGGAACGTCTACTTTTTTTCTTAACCTGTTAAAATGAACATCAATGACATTATCTAAAGGGGTTACGCGGGAGGTTTCCTTCCAAACTTCTTTTGCAAGCATTTCTCGAGAAACAATTTGGCCATAGTGTTGTGCAAGATATTCAAGAATTTCATATTCCCTTTTTGTTAGTTCAATAAATGTATCTGCTCGTTTTACACGACGCTGAAGAAAGTCAATGCAAAGATCCTTGAGCTGAAAGGTAGTTTGGGTATTTATTTTAGAACTTCTTAAAAGAGATTTTACTCGAGCCAAGAGCTCTGGAAATGCAAAAGGCTTAACGAGATAATCATCCGCGCCACTCTCTAGACCATCTACTTTGTCTTCAATAGAATCCCTGGCAGTTAGCAATAATACAGGCAGGTGTTTATTTTGTTTTCGGACTGCTTTTAATATTTCAATTCCGCTTCTACCTGGGAGCATGATGTCTAAAATAAGTAAAGCAAAAGATTGACTATTGAGGAGAAAAAAAGCTTCTTCTCCAGAAGGGGACAGAGTAACAGTATAGTCATTTCTTTCTAATCCCTCTTTTAAGGCTCGAGCAATCTTAGGTTCATCTTCCACAACGAGAATATGCATGAGAAGTTTTATAATATGTATTTTTGATTTTTCCACCTTAATTTTTTTTAAGGAACTCTTAAGTGGTATTCGTTGGGTGCGAATGCTAAAAAAATTCCCATTGAGTAATAACACTCAGTAAAAAAACCGTAGGAGGTATGTTATGAAGATAAATGTAAAAAGTGTTCAGTTTCTTCTCATGGTGCTAATCGGGATCGGATCTCTATCCGTGGCTTTTGCAAAAAGTGAGAAGCAACTTTTGGTGGCCATCGAAGGCGGAGGGGCTGTTCAATTGGATAGTCAAACGGGAGTCATAAAAAATCGTTCGACGACGGGGGAAAACGCATTTGGTGCTTTATATAATGTGGATGGGCATCGAGCATTTGTTACAGATAAAGCATCTGGGCAATTGGTAGAAATTAATCCTCAAACAGGGATTGTGCTTGAAACACTTGAGGTAGGGAAAGAACCTCATCAGCCCGCGCTGACATCATGGGGGCTCATGTTCATTCCCCTCAATGGAGAAAGCGCAATTGCCATTGTTGATACAAATTCTGAACTCACTCTACTGGACAAGGTATCTGTTGGAAATGGATCAAAACCCCACATTGTCTCCCTATCACCAGATGAAGGATACCTGTATGTCACTGTCCAGGGAGTGGATCCAAGGGTAATTGCTTATGAGGTCACAGAAGATGGGCTCAAAGTTACAAAAGAATTTCGTGATAATATTGTTCCCCGAGTTCTTTCAGCCACTGACTTTGGGGCTTTCTACACAGCACATCATTCTACTGGACTTCATTTCGCTGATTTAGAAACAGGAGAAGTAGAGACAGTCTTCATGGATGAATTTGGTTCCGCTAGCTCAGCTGCAAAACAAATTGAAGGGGTTGCTAGTTCAGAAGATGGGGAACTTGTTTTATATACTCATGAAGGCCGTCAAACACTCGTTTCTCTCAGAGCCAACGGAGAAGGCGAGTATGATCTAGATTGCGAATTCTCTCTTTTAGATAATCCGTATTGGGTAACGTTAGATCCCTCAACTGACATTGCGTTTGTCTCAATACCCAGTTTGGGTTTAGTTGAGGCATATGATCTTGTATCGTGTTCGTCAGAGCCATTATGGACTACTAAGGTAGGTGGAAAACCAAAACGCATGGATTTATCTCAGTAAAAAAGCTTGAATTTTACCCCCTAGAATGGACATATTTTAGGGGGTAAAAGGAGAAAGGAGTATCTATGAAATGGGTAACACGTGAAAGACCAAAAATTGATCGCATTGCATGCCCATGGCTAATAAAAAGATTTATTGATAAGGAAGCAGAATTTCTTTATGTCCCCTCTATAGAGGTCTTAAAAGTTGCTGAAGAAGAAAGAGCTATTCCCTATGATGTACCGGGAGTAGAGCTTACCCATAAAGGGCCTCTATGCAGCTTTGATGCTTTTCTTGAAAAATACTCTCTTCGGGATCCAGCTCTTAATCACTTGGCCGAAATTGTTCGTGCGGCTGATACTGATTCGCTGGAGAAATCACCTCAGGCTTCAGGACTACTTGCGATCACGCTAGGACTTTCAAAAAACATTACAGATGATCATAAAATGTTAAAAGTTGGGATAATCATTTATGATGCTCTCTATATTTGGTGTCAGAACCTCGTAGAAGAGCGCCATGGCTGGAATCCTGAACAGATCAGAATAAAATAAAAGAACCCACGATATTTTTTGTCTCTATATAAATAGGAAAGCCGATAATACCCTGATTTAGTCTTGGTCAAAAACATCGCTCATATCCTGAAACAGGAGATTCCTCGGGCGCCTCCCTCGGAATGACTGTCAACCTGGACTCGCGCGGACGCTTAGGGAAACGGAATGTATCGATAGCTCAAAACATTGATAAATCGCTTTGGTTGGAGCTAACAGAGTTGTTAATCAGCCGCCGCTGTGTGAAATAGAAGGCGCTTAGCAAGGTAACAAACATACCCGTCATCCCGAGCGTAGCGAGGGATCTCATCGTTAAAGTCTGTTATTATCCGTTATCCCGAGGAGCGAAGCGACGAGGAATCTCTCTGTGAAAAATTTTAGCTTTGCTTTTTTATAGGTGTTATCGTTCCAAAACATTAACGATGCCGCCAAAGCTTGGAATACCACAATAAAACACCTACACTGGATAACAAGACCATAATCTCGACTGAATTAACAGCTAGGGCACTTGTCCCGAAAATTTTAATTTCAAAAATTTCTTTCGATTTTATTACATAAGTCATGAGATTCCAACTAAAGTGAATTCCTATCGGAAAATAAATATTTTTAGAGGCTAAGAAAGCGTAATTTAAAAACAAGCCACCACCTAATAAAGTTGTAATTTGAAATAAACCTGTTTCGTCAGGACTTGGTAAATGCATAACCCAAAATAAAATTGCCACCAGAATGGATGAAAGGTGAGTTCCAATTTTAGGGGTTAACTGATTGAGTACATAACCCCTGAAAACAAGTTCCTGAGAAAAAGCGGATAAGAATTGAGCAACAATCAAAACCAACATAAATAAATAGATACGTGGTTGCAAAAGAGGCTTTAGATCAATCTCTGTCGTAAATAAGATTACATCTAATACCTTGGGGATCAAAAATAGACCGACTCCGATAAGAAGGCCTATTAAAAAATATTTTCGGATATTTTTCTGTGGGAAAAGGCATGACTTTCCAAATGGAATTTTATCCCATTTTGTAGTGTAGAACCAAAATTGTAAAAGAATTCCTGTGGTTAAGAGGAAAGTATATATTAAATCCAGATATTGTTCGCTGCGAGTCGTAGGCAGAAAGATCAATTGAAAAAAAATTAATAAAAGAAATGTCGAAATTTTAATTATAAACATAGGTATAACTTATCATCATTGGCACCCCATGAAAACGCTCTGTTTTCAGAGCTAAATATTCAAATGATAAGATTTGCGCTTAACAACCTCATGTGGATGAAAAGTTCATTCGGCAGACAAGTCCTGCCAAGATGGGTTCATCGACTTTATTAAATCAATCTTCTTTTTTCGAGACCATCCTTTGATCTTCTTTTCAGCTGCTATAGCGTCTTGAGGGGTCGGGAATTCTTCAAAAAATACCAATTTTTTCACATTGTATTTCTTCGTAAAACCAGGAATTTCTCCCATCTTGTGTTCATAGACTCTCTTCTCAAAATTGCTAGTGATACCTGTATAAAGGACCTTGTTTGATTTATTTGTCAGAATGTAAACAAAATATTGTTTCATGGTCTCATCTCTTAACAATCCTTTTATATAATCGCAAAGAGATTCCTCGGGCCTTTGGCCCTCGGAATGACGACCATTCGGAATGACGGATAATTCTGGACTTCGACGATGAGATCCCTCGCTACGCTCGGGATGACGTGATGCTCTGAGCTACTCTGGCAAAGAGCCCCGGTCCTTTTTTTAGATTTTTCAATTTTCCGAATTAAAAAATTTCGAAAGAGTGTCAATAATGCCATTTGAAAAAATGGTAGCGATGAGCCAACATTTTTCTGTTGAATACACTCGAACTGCCCATCAGAACACTCGTCGATTTTTAAATTTGAAATATCAAAAACACATTTGTAAATTTCAAAAGACAGCACAACTCATTATTTTCAATGAGTTGTAGCTGACCCTAGGAGTTTCTATAAAATTTTATGTTGAAATTTCAAAAAACGCCTCACTAGAAGATTTGTCACAAAAATACTCCGAGTGAAATTTCATCTCTAATTTCGACAAGTTACAATGACAAAAAATCGGGGTGAGTGGATTTGAACCACCGGCCTCTTCGTCCCGAACGAAGCGCGCTAACCAGGCTGCGCTACACCCCGAAATGTAATAGTTTCCGTCTCGCTTGCGAGACGGAAACAGTTGCTTTATTCATTATCAAAGGTAACGGTGTGTTTGCAACCACTGAACGGTCTTTTCTACCCCCTCAGGAAATGGAATTTTCGTCTGAAAATGGAGATCTCTCTTCGCCTTTTCCGGGGAACAAATCCAGGAGCTTGCTTTAATCTCCGGGTATTTTCGACTGGTAAGCATAATTTCTTTTTTTGTAATGAGCGAATAAATATCGCCAATGAATGCCAGGGCACGAAGAAACCAGCCAGGTAAGCGGATGAATCTTGGTTTTTTTGAAAAAGGATGGCAAAGATGCTGAGCCATGCTTTCAAATGAATAAAATTCCGGATTCGCTATAAAATATGTTTCCCCTTTTGCAGCTTCATTGATAGAAGCCTCGTAAATTCCATCTACAAGATCCTGAACATGAACAATCGAAAAATATCGCTTATATGGAGCCGGTATGGGGAAGAGCCCTTTTTTTCCATATTTAAATACGATTAAGAAATTGGTGTCACGCGGTCCATAAACGATGGGGGGGCGAATAATGGTGAGCGGGAGGTTTGGAAATTGTTTTCGCAGTTCCTCTTCAGCTTTGAGCTTACTTTTGCCATAGTCACTGACCGGATGACATTCACTCGTTTCCACCGGCGGCTCAGTTGCCGCAACCGGGCCTGTTGCCGCAACTGAGCTGACAAAAACAAAACGTTTCAAATTCGGCGCATATTTTTGAGCCGCTTCAGCCAAGTAAATCGTCCCGTCGCAGTTAACCGAATAATACTTTTGAGAAGTTACCCCTTTAATCGCACCTGCCACATGATAGATGTAATCAACATCTTTCACAGCAGCCGGTAACGTTTCTTTCTGGGTGATGTCCCCCACAATCAGTTCGACAGGGAGACCTGAAATCCACTGAAGGTTGCTGGTTTTTCGAATCAAACAGCGGACAGAGAACCCCTCTTTGAGCAGCTTCTCAACAAGGAAGCTCCCAATAAAACCATGCCCTCCGGTAACTAACGCCTTCATTTGTGATTACTGCCAGAAGAAAAAGTTATTTTTTCGGTAGGATTTTATACATCCCCGTACCGCAGGTCGCGCACTTTCCTTTCATCGCTCTTCTGCCATTCTTCATTGTTACTTCCTTAGTATCTTTCATTTCACGTTTTTCCTTGCACTTAACACAATAGCCTTTTTCTGCTGCCATTGTTTTCCTCCTTTGGATATTTATCAGTTAGACATCTAATAAAACCTTCAAATGATTATAGTTTTTTGAATTTTTAAAGTAAACAAAAAATCGCATATGCCTTGACTTCAGTGCTTCGGTGAGTATATTAGCCGAATTCAATGTTTACAGAGCTCGCACGCTTCTCAAAATATCTTCAGTTTGAGCAGACTGTCTCGCCCCATACATTGAGAAATTATATGGGTGATTTAAATCAGTTTTATCATTATTTAACCGAGGAAAAAAAACTCTCTGACTGGAATCAGATTACGAGCTTAACCATTCGATCTTACTTGGGAAATCTCTATAAACAGAACAATCGTTCTTCCATCGCAAGAAAGCTCGCTTCGATCCGGCATCTGATGAAATTTCTTCTCAAAGAAAAAATTATTTTAAAAGATGTTTCGCAACTCATATCAACCTTGAAACAAGAAAAAAAGCTCCCTGCAATTCTTAACGTTGATGAGATGTTTCATCTTTTAGAGACCCCTGATTCAGCCACAAAAATAGGGAAAAGAGACCGGGCTATTCTTGAGCTGATGTATGCGAGCGGCATGCGGGTCAGTGAACTCACAGCAATCAATCTCGAAGATGTTTCATGGGACACAAACACCCTGAAAATTCGGGGCAAAGGAAGAAAAGAAAGAATTGTTCCGTTTGGAGAAAAAGCAAAAAAGAGACTCCTTATTTATAAGGAAGAACGCTCAAAATTTTTAAAAAAGGGGGATGATTCAACGGCATTTTTTCTGAACCATTTTGGGGGACGGCTCTCAACACGAAGTATCGCCCGGCTGATCGATAAATATATCCTGATGTGCGGCGGCAAGCGTCGCATCAGCCCTCATACTATCCGGCACTCCTTTGCAACGCATCTTCTCTCAGCAGGGGCCAATCTGCGGGATATTCAGGAACTTTTAGGACATGAAAGTTTATCTACAACACAAAAATATACCCAAGTGAGTGTCGATAAACTGATGGAGGAATATGATAAAGCGCATCCGAAGGCCAAAAATTAGAAGCACAACTATTTTGGGCGTAAAACATAAGGGAAGTATTGCAATTGCCGGAGATGGCCAGGTCAGCATGGGGCATACCATTATTAAACATAATGCCAAAAAGATCAGGAGGATCTATCAGGATAAAATTGTCATCGGCTTTGCTGGCGCAACTGCGGATGCAATTACACTTTATGAAAAGTTTGAAGGAAAACTGGAGCAATACCATGGAAATCTGACGCGGGCTGCCGTTGAGCTTGCCAAAGACTGGAGAACAGATCGCATGCTCCGGCGCCTGGAAGCGCTCCTCGTCGCTGCCGATAAAGACACTTTGCTTACGATTTCTGGAAGCGGCGACGTCATTGAACCAGATGACGGAATCATTGGTATCGGCTCTGGCGGACCGTACGCCGCCGCGGCGGCAAAAGCGCTGATTCGACATTCAGATCTTTCAGCAAAAGAGATTGCGGAAACCTCGGTTCATATTGCATCGGATATCTGCGTCTATACAAATCCGCAAATCCTCTGTGAGGAGCTTAGATGAAGTATTTAACCCCGCCAGAAATTGTAAAAGAACTCGATAAATATATTATCGGCCAGAATAAAGCGAAACGCGCCGTTGCCATTGCTTTAAGAAACCGCTGGAGAAGGCAGCAGGTCGACTCCGATCTGCGCGATGAAATTGCCCCTAAAAATATCATCATGATCGGACCGACGGGGGTCGGAAAAACAGAAATTGCCAGGCGGCTTTCAAAACTCGCCAACGCCCCTTTTCTAAAAATTGAAGCGTCAAAATTTACGGAAGTCGGTTACGTCGGAAAAGATGTTGAATCGATGATTCGCGATTTAACCGAGCTTGCGGTTAAAATGACCAAAGAAGAAGAAAAAAAGAAAGTTCACGATAAAGCCGAGGCCCGGGCGGAAGAAAGGGTTCTTGATCTTCTTTTGCCTCCGATGGAAAAACCCGCTTTTCCAAAAACAAATCTTGATCCAAGAGAAGCGACGATTGCATTCGAAACTGAAGTAAGTCAGGAACAAAACAAAACACGCGAAAAACTAAGAATACTTCTTAAAGAGGGGAAATTAAACGATCGCGAGGTTACGATCAAAACGCAGGAAAAAAGGGGATTTCCGATTATAGAAGTTTTTACGAACCAGGCAAATCTCGAAGAACTCGATATGCAGATGCGCGACATGATTGGAAATTTTATGCCCAAAAAAGCTAAAAACCGGACACTCAAAGTTACTGAGGCGCTGCGGGTCCTGGCTACCGAAGAAGCGCAAAAAATGATTGATATGGATAAAGTGGTTGAGCTTGCGTTGAAACGCGTTCAGGAAAGTGGAATCATTTTTATTGATGAAATTGACAAGGTTGCAAGTTCTCATTCTAAAATCGGCCCCGATATTTCCCGCGAAGGGGTTCAAAGAGATCTCCTTCCCATCGTTGAAGGGGCAAATGTGTCAACAAAATATGGAATCGTAAAAACAGATCACATTCTTTTTATTGCCGCTGGCGCTTTTCATATGACAAAACCATCCGATCTCATCCCCGAACTTCAGGGACGTTTTCCGATCCGTGTTCAGCTCGACAGTCTCCATAAGGAAGATTTTATGCGAATTCTTTCGGAGCCAAAAAATTCCCTTACAAAACAGTACTTCGCGCTCCTTAAGACCGAGGGAATTGATCTTCAATTTACAGAAGATGCCATTGACGAAATCAGTGAAATCTCCTCTCTCGTCAATCAGCGCTCTGAGAATATCGGCGCCAGACGTCTTCACACCGTTATGGAAAAATTACTTGAAGATATTTCTTTCGATGCGGAAAAAATGTCAGGTCAAAACATCCTCATGGACAGAAAAATGGTTCGCGAAAAACTCAAAAATATTATCGAAGACGAAAATTTAAGCCGATATATTTTATGATCTTAGGTAAGACCTTACACTGATTCTTTATAATTACACGCCTTATTCAAACAAAAATTAGTTGCCCCTTCGCTCTTTGTTGTCTTCGAAACCAGAAATGCCGCGCCGCAGGATGGACACGGTTTGCCCACGGGAGGATACCAGCTTGCAAACTTACATTTTGGATAATTTTTACACCCATAAAAGATTCTTCCCGCCCGGGAAGATCGCTCAACAATTTCTCCGCCGCATCCTTTTTGAGGACAGGGGACACCGAGCGTAAATGACTTCGTAAACTTGCATTCCGGATAACGCGAACAGGCAAGAAAACGGCCAAATCTTCCCCGCTTCACGATCAGTGAACTGTGACAAAGATCACAGCTCTGTCCAGTCTTTTCCTTAGCCTGTATTTCCACCTCCCCTTTACGGTTTAGCACAAAGTCACGTGTATTTTTGCATTCCGGATAAGAGGAACAGGCCAAAAATTGTCCGCGCCTCCCCCATTTGATGACCATCGGAGAGCCGCATTTGTCACAGAGATGCTCTGTCATTTTTTCTTCCACTTTCACATTTCGCATCTCTTTTTCCGCTTTCTTCAGGGTCTGACTAAAAGGCTGATAAAACTCTTTGAGCATTTTGATCCAGTCGACTTTTCCTTCCTCAATGAGATCGAGTTTCTCCTCCATGCCTGCCGTGAACTCTATGTTTAGAATTTCCGGAAAACTTTTTACAAGGAGATCCGTCACAAGGTTTCCAAGCTCTGTCGGATAAAACCGGTTTTCCTTCTTTTCAGCATACTCGCGCTCCTGAATCGCATTCAAAATACTCGCATAGGTAGAGGGGCGGCCGATTCCATTTTCTTCAAGCGCTTTAACAAGCGATGCCTCTGAAAATCGGGGGAGGGGCTCCGTGAAATGCTGCAGCGGGGTAAGCCCTTTTAATTCCATCCGGTCATTCTCTTTCACATCCGGAAGCTGAAGTCCCTCTTCTTCCTCATTATTGACATCCTTCTTTCTCTGAATCTCTTCCTTTTCCTCCTGATAGACTGCCAAAAACCCCAAAAATTTAATAACCTGGCCTGTCGCGCGAAAGATATATTTTTGGATCGGCAGATGAGGCCCGGCGGCATCCACAGTCAAAATCGTCTGATCAATCACTGCCGGCATCATCTGAGAGGCAACAAATCGGTTCCAAATGAGTTCATATAAACGGTAGAGATCCCGATCGAGATACGATTTGATTCTCTCAGGCGGATGATCGAGAGAGGTCGGGCGAATCGCCTCATGGGCTTCCTGCGCAGATTTGCGGCTTTTGTAAATATTTGGCGCGTCAGGCAAATATTCTTTTCCGTACGTTTTTACAATATAATTTCGCACGGCCGAAATAGACTCGCCGGATAGCCGCGTCGAATCTGTTCTCATGTAGGTAATGAGTCCCAACAGCCCTTCTGCCCCAACCTCAATCCCCTCATAGAGCTTTTGAGCCAATCGCATGGTCTTATCGGCGCTAAACCCCAGCTTTCTTGCCCCATCCTGTTGAAGTTTGGAAGTAATAAACGGGGGAATCGGATTCTTCTTTCGTTCTTTGCAAACAACCGCCGCAATCGAAAATTGAGCGCCATGCAAAGCAGTCAAAATCGCTTTGGCCTCTTTTTCATTTGCGATTTCCGCTTTTTTTCCGTCGATCTGAAAAAGACGGGCTTCAAATTCTTTTCCATCAGAAGAGAGTTTTGCAACGATCGACCAATATTCTTCCGGCTTAAATGCCTGAATTTCAGCCTCCCGATCGACAACCATCCGGAGCGCAACCGACTGCACACGCCCGGCGCTGAGGCCTCTTCGCACTTTCTTCCAAAGAATGGGACTGATTTTATAGCCGACCAGTCGATCCAAAATCCGTCTTGTCTGCTGTGCTTCGAATTTATCTTTATTGAGCGGTCCCGGATGATCAATCGCCTCCTCAACCGCTTTTTTGGTAATTTCATTGATTAAAACCCGAAACACATTCTTATTTTTCTTCTTAATATCCTCGTAAATATGCCACGCGATCGCCTCCCCTTCACGATCGGGATCGGGGGCAAGATAGACCTTGTCGACAGAGGCCGCCGCTTTGGCAATCTCCTTTAGAACTTTCTCTTTCCCTTTAATCACTTCATACTCGGGTTTAAAATCTTTGGCCGGATCGACACCCAGACTTTTTTTAGGGAGATCTTTGACATGACCGATAGAGGCCTTGATTTGGAAGTTCTTTCCCAAATATTTTTTAATTGTATTGGCTTTCGCCGGAGATTCAACGACAACAAGCGCTTTCATGTTAAATATTTCCTGTAAAAATGGTCATGAGAATCACGAAAAATCAATCCCTTAAACTCCAGAGACAACAAAAGCTCGGAAAGATGCCCTGAATTGAAATGGGTCTGTTCCACCAGTTGATCAAACTGCGGTGAATCATTTAAAAGCGAAAGAATTTTTTCTTCTTCCACACCTAAAGACTGCACAAACTGGGGTTTCGGTGTCAAGTCGTCTTTTGAAAATGAGGGTTCGATCTCTTCCAAAATATCCGAGACTTGTGTCACAAGTTTTGCCCCCTTTTGTATGAGATCATTCGTTCCTGAAGATGTTTGCGAGGTGATTCTCCCGGGCACCGCAAAAACCTCTCTCCCCTGCTGCAGCGCCTCATAAGCGGTAATCAGCGCCCCGCTTTTCTTCGGCGCTTCGATAACAATAACGCCATGGCAAAGACCGCTTATAATTCGATTGCGCTTTGGAAAATGGAATCTCTCTGGTTTTGTTTTCATCGGAAATTCAGAAAGAATGGCGCCTGACAAAGGAATTTCTTCATAGAGCCTCTTATGACTGGGTGGATAAATATAAGAGAGACCGTTTCCAATGACTGCCATTGTTTTTCCACCTGATGAAATAACTGTTTCGTGAGCCTTGCGATCAATTCCCAGAGCCAATCCGCTGACGATGGTCGTGTCGTAATATGAAAAATTCCGGCACAAATGCTCTGTAACCTCCAACCCATAAGGGGTAGCCCTCCGGGTCCCCACAACGGCAAGATAATATTTTGATTTGGGAAAATTCCCTTTCATATAAAGAAGGGGGGGAGGATCAGAAATTTCTTTAAGCAGCCGGGGATAATCCGGATCTATATAACGAATAAGACGAACCCCCTCTTTTCGAATTAAATCTATTTCCTCTTGAGCTTCTTTCGCGTATTGATCCATTTTTTCAAGTTTTTCCCGAAGTTTCTGGGAAATAACAGGAATGCCGCAAAGATCTTGCGTGGATAGCGAAAAAAGCTCTGAAAGATTTCCATGAAAATGTTTGAGCAGTAAATCAAACTGCCGGAAACTGACTCCCAGCATATTTAAAGCGACCCAATAAAGATATGCGTCTGAATTCATACGGGCGCGAATCTTATAGGATTTGGAATGAAGCGGCAAGACCAGATTTTGCACACCGATTTTGACAAAGAGAATCTCCTTTGATAGAAACCTCCCATAATGGCAATCGAAGTTAAACAAATCGATTTTAACACCCGAAAATTCAGGGAATTCCTTCTCCTTCCCTGGCAAATCTACAAGAACGATTCTCATTGGGTTCCACCGCTCGTCGCGGATCAAAAAAAGATTCTGAATCCTCATAAAAATCCATTTTTTGAACACTCAGAAGCAGAAATCTATGGGGCATATGAGAATGGAAAACTCGTTGGGAGAATTGTCATAGGAATAAATAACAATTCAAATAAATTCAGAAACGAAAAAGTCGCATTTTTTGGCTTTTTTGAATCCTATCATCGACCAGAGGTCTCAATGGCCTTATTTTCACTCTCGGCTGAATGGGCGAAGAAAAAGGGAATGAAAATATTGCGGGGGCCTTTCAATCTCACCATAAACGATGAAGCGGGGCTTTTGGTTTCAGGATTTGATTCGGATCCTTACGTCATGTTAACGCACAATCCACCATATTATGAGCATTTGATTTTAAATGCCGGTTTAAAGCCGGTGATGGATGCCTACGCCTATTTTGTTGAAGATTCAGCGGCGGTCCTCACAGAACCGCTGCTCCAGTTGGCCAATGACGCAAAAGAAAAATTTAATCCCGTCATCCGGCCTATTGACACAGGGAAAAATTTTCTCCGGGACGCCCATATTGCAATGGATATGGTCAATGAGTCGTTGGCGCAAAACTGGGGGGCTGTGCCGATGACAGACAGGGAAATCGAATTCAAAGCGAAAGATTTAAAAATCGCTTTAATACCGGATCTCTGTTTTTTTGTGGAAGTAAATGGAAAAACAGTCGGATTTTCTCTTACGCTCCCTAATTTCAATGAAGCGATTAAAAAAGCCAATGGAAGGCTTTTTCCGCTCGGTTTGCTTAAAATCTTGTATTATTCCAAAAAAATAGGCGCCGTCCGGACGGTACAGTTGGGAATGATCAGGGAATATCAAAAAACAGGACTTGGCGCTTATTGTTATGTTGAGATTGTAAGGCGTTCAGCCAAACATGGATTTCATCGGGGAGAAATTTCGTGGGTCCTTTCAAATAACAAACCGATGGTCAATGCCGTGGAGCTTTGCGGGGCAAAACGGTATAAAACCTACCGCTGGTTCGAAAAAGGGCTATGAAAACTGAAGTCCGGATGCTGGCGTTGAACCTAAGCTGACACGGTTTTAAGCAGCCTTTTTTAAAATCACTTCTTCTTGGAAGGCTTCGGGGGGCTTTTCGATCATATAACCGATTCCACGCACCGTCTTTATATAGCTGTTTTGAGAGTCGGCATCGATTTTTTTCCGGAGATAGGTAATATAGACATCGACAATATTGGTAAAAGTCTCCGATTTATCTTTCCAGACATGATTTAAAATCATATTGCGGGTGACAGCGGTTCCAACATGATTCATCAGGTATTCAAGCAGTTGAAATTCTTTGATTGTCAATTCAATCTGTTTTCCAGATACGGTCACTTTGTGGGAGGCGGGGTGAAGTTCAATATCCCCAAGTTTTAATACTTTTCGATGAAGTTTTCTCGTTTTATTTACAAGATTCTGGATACGAATCTCAAGCTCTTCAAGCTCACACGGTTTTACCACGTAATCATCCACCCCTGTCTGAAACGCCTTCACCTTGTGTCTTACATCCTTCTCAATTGAAAACATAAGAATAGGTATCTCTGGTTTTTGTTTTTTGAGCTCCGCACAGACGGAAACGCCATCCATATCGGAAAGGGTGTAATCCAAGATCACAAGATCGGGATTTTGGTGGTTCGTCTGAAAAATCCCTGTTCTTCCCCCTTCTGCTTCAAGGACTTCATACCCTTTTGGTTTAAAGAAATTTCTAACCAGACTTCGGTCTTCCGCGCTATCATCAATAATTAAAATTTTAAGATGCTGTTTCGTTGTATCTTTCATGTCAGGCCGCCTTTCTTTGGGTTAGATCTTCAAGCATATAGCCAAAACCACGAACGGTTTTAATAAATGATCTTCTGCCATTAATATCGATCTTTTTTCTCAGATAATTCATATAGACATCGACAATATTGGTAAAGGTCTCCGGATTTTCAGTCCCCCATACATGTTCCAAAATCATTTTTCGCGTAAGAACTTTATCGATATTGAGCATCAGATATTCGAGGAGAGTATATTCGGTCACAGAAAGCTCAATCGCTTCCCCCCCCCTTGTTACGCGATGGGCATCCTGATCTAAAACAATCTCGCCATAGATCAATTTCCCTCTTGGTTTTACCTGATATTTTTTTAGCAAATTTTGAACGCGGACGTAGAGTTCGTCCAAATCACACGGTTTTGCCAAATAATCGTCGCAGCCGGCCTGAAAGCCGGTTCGTTTGTGTTCGACGGTCCCTCCCACAGAAAGAATAAGAATGGGGATTTCCGGTTTCTTCTCTTTCATGTTTTGGCAAACCTCAATTCCCGATAAGCCAGGCATATTCCAGTCCAAAATCACAAGCTGGGGAGATTCTTTATCGAAAAGATAAACCCCTTCAAATCCATTTTTGGCAACAATTAATTGAAATCCCTTTGATTCAAGGTAATTCTTTAAAAGATCGATATCTTCCGCCTTATCATCCACAACGAGAATTCTGATTTTTTCCATATAAATCTTCCCGCCCCTCTCAAGAGATCTATCGGAAGTTTCTCATTAAGACTTTAACGATTTTTAATGATCGCGACTGCTGAATCTACAGATGAAAAAGCCATCCATCCCGCCATCGATCCCCCCGTCTCTTCCAAAGACCTTCGGAACAGCGAGAAAAGTTCCTTTTTCAGTGATAAATGGGGCGCATGCTTCAGGAAGAATACCGGAAAGGGGTTCGATTTGCAGTGAGGGCTCTGACTGCAGCAAGCGGTCAATAACTTCATCCGTCTCCTCTTTCGTAAACGTACAGACAGAGTAGACAAGAACACCCCCCTTTTTTACCCCTTTTTTCAAAAGAGATACCCCTTTTTTTAGCAGACGTAACTGCAGATCTGAAAGAAACCTGATCGCTGTTTCCTCTTTCTGCCATTTACCCTCTGGATGGCGCCTCAAGGTTCCCAAAGAGGAACAGGGGGCATCGATCAAAATCCGGTCGAAAAGATCATTGGATTCAAATTCGAGAAAATCACAATGGAGCGGATGGATCGACCGAAGCCCCAGTCGATCGCGATTTTTTTCGATAAGCCGCATCCTTTTTTCATTCATATCAAGCGCGACAATTTCACTCTCATCCCGGGTAAGCTCGGCAAGATGCGTCGTTTTTCCCCCGGGGGCGGCACAAGCATCGAGGATTCGCTGGTTTGGTCCGGGATCCAGAGCAAAAACAGCCAGCTGTGACGCTTCATCCTGAATCTGAAAATAGCCCCTTTGCCACGCTTCAATTTTCCGGACAGCCCCCGCTTGACTTAAGCTCAAGCCAACGGGTGAAAAGAGATTTTTTTTAATCTCCAAGTCCGGTTTCTCTTTACGAAGCAGATCAAAAAGTTCCTCCCGTGAAATTTTAAGTGTGTGGGTCCGAACGTTCATCACCGGAACTGAATTATTGGCCTCACAAATTTCAATCGTTTTTTCAATTCCAAACTGATCGATCCACCTCTCTATCATCCACTGAGGATGAGAAAGATGAAATGAAATCTGCTCGGGTTTAAGCCTTCCAGGCTGAAGTCGATGCAGTGAAAATTTTTCAAACCCCTCTAAAATCTCCTTTTTATTTTTTTGGATATTTCTCAAAACTGCGTTTGCGAATGAGGCATTCCGATATTCACCCCCTTTTTTCAGGAGATTGACCGTTTCATAAATGGCCGCGTATTCAGGCACTTTGTCTAAAAAAAGGAGCTGATAGGCGCCAAGCCTCAACGCATCCAGCACAAATGGAGATATGCCATCAAACGATTTCGTAAGATGCCGTTTGATAACGGAATCTATTTTCCCTTGCCATCTCAAGGTTCCATAAACAAGTTCCGTCAGTAAAGCGCGATCGGAAAAATGAGGATTCCCCTGACCCATATTCGTTCGGCTTTCCAATGCTTTATCAATTAAAAAATTCGATTTTTTCCCCCTTCGAATTCCGGAAAGAATAGAAAGGGCTAGTTCCCTTGCCGCAGCCATTCTATTTTTTGGAAATGGGGGGAGAGTTTTTCGTATGTTTTATTAAGACTTTCTGAAATGATTTTCGATCCCCCGATCACAGGCATAAAATTCGTATCGCCGTTCCACCGGGGAACCACATGATAATGAAGATGATGAACGATTCCAGCCCCCGCAGACCGACCCAGATTGACACCGATATTCAATCCCTGGGGCTTCATCGTTTTTTTGAGAATTTCTATTGTCTTTTGCACAGTAATAAAAACATCGAGCCCTTCCTCCGCGCTTAAAAATTCGAGTTGATCAACATGCCTGTTCGGCACCACCATCAGATGCCCGCTGATATAAGGATATTTGTTCATCATGACATAGCACAGGGGCCCTTGAGACAGAATCAACACCTTCTTTCGATTTTTGATTTTGGGCTGGGAGCAAAAAATACACCCCTTTTTCTGACCTGCTTTTTTAATGTATTCCATTCGCCAGGGGGCCCACATTCGTTCCATAAGTTACCCCCTTTAAAGATTGAGCGCTGGCATCAGATACAGAAGCGGTGATACGTTCTTTTGAGTTTGGGCAATTCTTTCAACCGCCCCTGACACCGATTCTCCCAAAAGATATCGAAGCAATGTCGGCTTCTCTTTGGGCGGATAGACAAGATCGACATCACCCGTCAGGCCGGCCAGCTTCTTGGCTGTTTGAACAGCATCTTCAAAATTTCCCAATTGATCGACAAGATGAAGTTTCAGAGCCTGCTCGCCGGAAAGAACCCTCCCGTCAGAAACTTCCTCGAGGACGGCCTGCTTTCTTTCCACAAGAACCACCTGTTTAAACTGCTGGGATATATTTTCAATCAGATCTGTTAACAGTTTTTCCTCATCTTGCTGCATCGGCCGGAAGGGGGAACCGACATCCTTATATTTTCCACTCTTTAAAACCTTGGTTTCCATCTTGGCCCACTGATAGAGTTTTTGGAGGTTCACAAATTCCATAACAACCCCGATACTCCCCGTCAGTGTTCCGGGATTTGCCACAATCTGATCGGCGCCGCAGGCGATATAATAGGCCCCTGAAGCGGCAAGCGCCCCCATTGACGCGACCACCTTTTTTGAGCCCCGGATCCTTTTAATCTCCTGATAGATCTCCTGGGAAGGGCCTACCACCCCGCCCGGCGAATCGATCCGGACAATGATTGCTTTAATCCGGTTATTGTCTTTATATCTTTCAAGGACTTTGAGCACCGGCTCAGCGTCATGGATGATCCCCTCAACTTTTACAACACCAATACTATCCTTCTGAATGATCTCCGGCCTTTCCCCGAAAAAGTAAAAAGAACCTGCCACAACTGCAACGATCAATATCAGAAAAATAATTCCAAATGAGGCGAAAAACACAAGGATGGGATGACTTTTCATTTCTCTTCTTCAGAATCAGATTTCCCAACCGCTTTCTTGAGCTTTTGGGCAAAAATGTCTCCCAGCTTTTTCACAGCGCTTTTTCCTTCACTCATATACTTGGCAATGTCCTCTTTTTCTTCGCGCGCCGTGAGCGCCTTGATGCTCAGTGAAATACGACGTTCGCGGTGATCGATCCCAAGCACCTCAGTCCGCACGATATCGCCGATTTTATAGAGAGATTTAGGATCCTGAACTTTTTCCTTCGTAATTTCAGAAATATGGACAAGCCCCTCAACATCCTCCGCAATCTTTACAAAATATCCAAAGTCAACGACCTTCGTAATCGTCCCCTCGACCACACTCCCTTTTTTCAACTTCTTTTCGACTTCTGACCAGGGATCCTTTGTCAATTGTTTAATCCCGAGGGAAAACTTTTCATTTTCGGGATCAATATTTAAAACAACCGCTTCAATTACATCCCCTTTTTTATAGAGATCCTGCGCCTTCACATTTTTTTGAGTCCAGGAAATATCGGAAACATGAATCAAACCGTCAATTCCCTCTTCAATCCCGACAAAAACCCCAAAGTCCGTGACATTTTTCACAGCCCCTTTTATTTTTGTGCCGGGGGGATATTTCTCTGAAAGGGTTTCCCATGGATTGGCAAGCGTCTGCTTGAGCCCCAGAGAAATCCGGCGATTTACTGTGTCGATTTCAAGAATCTGAGACTCTGCTTCCTGTCCAACGGAAACAACCTGAGATGGCGACTTGATTTTGAGTGTCCACGACATCTCAGAAATATGGATCAATCCTTCAACCCCTTTCTCAATCTCTACAAACGCCCCATAATCGGCAAGACTCACCACTTTTCCTTTTATGCGATCGCCTACACGATACTTGTATTTGACCTGATCCCACGGATCGGGCTGAAGCTGCTTGAGCCCCAAAGAGACCCGCTCTTTTTCATGATCATATTTAAGAACCTTGACCTGAATGTTGTCGCCGATCGAAACCAGTTCCGAGGGGTGTTTGACTCGTCCCCATGACATATCTGTAATATGAAGAAGGCCATCGACCCCGCCCAGATCGAGAAAACAGCCATATTCGGTAATATTTTTCACAACCCCTTGTACCGTTTTTCCCTCTTCAAGCGTCTCAAGCAGCGTACTTTTCTGAATCTGCCGCTCCTGTTCCATCACCGCGCGACGGGAAAGAACCACGTTCCCCCTTTTTTTGTTCAGCTTAATGACTTTGAATTTTAAACGCTGGCCAATAAATTGATTGATATTTTTGATCGGCCGGAGATCAATTTGTGAAGCAGGAAGAAAGGCCTTCACCCCAATATCGACTGAAAATCCCCCTTTTACTTTATCGACAACAATCCCTTCGACAAAAAAACCTTCTGTTTCAGCCTTTACGATATCATCCCAAACCTGAAGCGCTTCCGCGCGGCTGCGTGAAAGCTGAACCAGCCCTTCCTCATCTTCAATGTTTTCTATATAGACAGGAAATCTATCACCCGCTTTGACATGCACCCCGCCCTGTTCATCCTTAAATTCCCTGAGCGAAATGAGACCCTCTGATTTATACCCAATATCAATCAGGGCATAATCGGAACCGACCTGGATGACGGTCCCTTCAACTACTTCCCCTTCTGAAAAATGCCGCCCTTTTAGACTCTCTTCAAAAAGCTCCTTAAAACTCTTTTCTGACGCCATGTATATCAATAATGTCCTTCTATCCATCAAGACTTAAACGAACTCTCGAGGATCAGATCTCGACATGTCTACTAAAAGGGGCTTTGGTTGTCAAGAGAATGCCCAAACCAAGATGCTACTTTTTTTTCTCCTCAAGACTTTTTACCCGCCTGAATAAATCGGGGAGTTTGGAAATATAAGAGAGCAAGAACAAAAACTCTTTCCCTTTTTTTGCGGGAGCCCCAAAGTAGACCTGATGCGGCTCTAATTCCATGTTTTTCATAAGCCCGCTTCGAGCCCCCAGAGTTACCCCCTCCGGAATAACGGTTTGATCTGAAACCCCCGACTGCCCGGCAAGTGTAACCAGTTTGCCGGTCTTCACCCCGCCGGCAAGCCCCGACTGCCCACAGAATATATTCAACGGACCTATCACACAGTTGTGACCGATTTGAACGAGATTATCGATCTTCGTCCCAAAACCAACGCGTGTCTCATCAAGCGCCGCCCGGTCGATGGCGCTGTTTGCGCCAATCTCGACATCATCTTCAATGACAACCTTTCCAACCTGAGGGACCTTTTGATGGCATTTGCCATCATAAACATAACCAAATCCATCCCCCCCCAAAACACTCCCCGCGTGAACAATGACCCTTTTTCCAATGGAGGTATCCGGATAAAGAACCACATTCGGATAGATCACGCTTTCTGAATCAATAGAAACCCCTGAACCGACAAAGACACCTGGGTATAAAATAACACCATCCCCAATTTTGGCCCCTCTCCCGATATAAACAAATGGCCCAATGGTAACACCTCTGCCAATTTCTACATTTCCCTCCTTGAATGACAATGAACTGACACCCGAAGGCAAAGTTGGAAATGTTGTAAACAGCGCCATCATTTTTGCGAACGCAAGCTTGGGATTAGGAACAATGACCTGGGGAATGGGAAGATCGAGCTCCTGAGAGACCAATACCGCCGAGGCCTCTGTTCGTGAAAGATGGGGGAGATAGGCGCGCTCTGAGAGATAAGTCACATCCCCTTTTTTGGCATGAAAAATGGACCCCATCCCCTGAATTTTGATTTGAGAATCCCGTCCCTCATCGACGAGACGCCCGCCAACCAGCGCCGCAATCTCTCTCAATAATTTTTCTTTAATCTTCATTTGGGCTTTATTTAGGATGCTTCTTTTTGAAGAGGGCAGATCTTCTCTTCAATATACTTACAGATCCGCTCAATGACAGGAATCGGCGTTGACGCGCCGGCTGTCACACCGAGGGTATTGACACCGTCAAACCAGGAGAAATCAATTTCACGTTCATGTTCAATTTCATAACTTTTGGGCTGGAGCCCTTTGCAGATTTTTGTCAGTTTCTTTGTATTCGAACTCTCTTTCCCACCGATAATAATCATGCAGTCGACATGCGGCGCAAGTTCCGCCGCTTCTTCCTGCCTGACTTTGGTCGCGTCACAAATGGTATCGTGAACTTTTACTTCCAGAAATCGGCGACGGGATGCTTCAACGACACTATTTAAAACCGAAAGTGGAATCGTTGTTTGCGCAATCACCCCTACTTTCCGATCAGCTGGAATTTTTTCAACATCCTTCGGATTCATTGTAACCAGATATTCCCCTTTCACATAGCTCCGAACGCTTTTCATTTCAGGATGATTTTCATCCCCCACAATAATCACCGTAAACCCAAGCTTGCTAAAACGCCTCGCATAATTTTGTGAACGCTTTACAAACGGGCAAGTCGCGTCAATAATTTTTAAATTTTG
>CAYJMQ010000019.1:0-11824 GCA_964371555.1 uncultured bacterium
AGATTGCATTTGAGAAACAGTGTTTGTGCCAAGGATTTTTTTGGGGGATTTCAGTTCAATCCGAAAGAGCTTTGCCGCCCGTTCAAAAAGAGCTTCTGCGGAAATTTTTAATCCCGGAATAATCACCCCTCCCCGGTATGCCCCGTAACGATCGATATAATCGATCGTTGTGGCAGTGCCAAGATCGATTACCAAAAGGGGACCCCCGAATTTTTCATAGGCCGCAACCGCATTGACAATACGATCGGCTCCCACTTCTTCAGCGCGATCTACCTTTAAGGAAATGGGGGATTTTAGTCGGGGGGTGACAAACAGCGCTTTTTTAATTTTCCATTTTCTGAGACAAAAACGAATAGTGGGGTTCATTGCCGGAACCACTGAAGAGACAATCGCCCCGTTGATATGATGTTTTATATCTTTCTTCCCCGAAAAAAATGACTTAAGCAGGCGGGTATTCACTCTCCAGGAACGGATCAGGCTTTTTCCCTGAAAAAACCCGATGACGGTATCCGTATTCCCAACATCCAAGGCTAAAAGCATATCAGATCACCGGTGTAAACCGGCACCGTTTCGCCTGATGGAATTTGAAGAAGGAGCGCCCCATTTTGATCGATCCCAAGCGCCACCCCCTTTATTTTCTTTCGCTGATCACGCACTTCCACCTCGCGCCCTATAATGACACTCTTCTCTTCCCACATCTCTTTGATCACAGAAAAACCCTGTTTCAGATAAGCCGTATACCATTCATCAAAAGACTGAAGAAACTGCTCCAAAACCTGATCAAGTTTGAGCGGTTTGCCAAGAATCTGATAAAGCGATGTCGCTGTCTGTGAAAGACTTTTTGGAAACTTTTCCTGATTGATGTTAATCCCGATTCCAACAACCACAAAATCAATTTTGGAACTGGTCGTTTCGAGCTCGGTCAAAATCCCCGCAATCTTTTTCCCATCCACCAGGACATCATTCGGCCATTTCAGAGAAGGGGCCATCGCCAAATATTTTTCGAGAGTCTTTGCAACCGCCAAGGATGCCACAAATGTCAGATGTGAGGCATCTTTTACAGCGATTTTGGGATGCAGGATCAACGAAACATATAAATTCCCCGGCTTAGATAACCATTTCCTGTGAAGACGCCCGCGCCCATCTGTCTGCTGCTCTGCAACAACACATTCCCCCTCTTTTGCCCCTTTCTTTGCAAGATCATGGGCATACTCATTCGTCGAAGAAATTTTTTTAAAATAATGGACTTTTGTAAAAGGCATCTTAATAAACCTCTTTTACAAGCAGACTAAAATCAAAATTCGGCGCAGAATGTGTCATCTGACCAACGGATATGCGCCGCACCCCAGTTTGCGCAATCGCACGAACGTTCGAAAGATTTACCCCCCCGGAAAACTCAATCTTTGCCTGTTTTTCAATCACCTGTTTTTCAATTAATTGAACCGCCTCTCTTGTATCCTCCAATGAAAAATTATCAAGCAGGATAATATCGGCTTTTGCTTCCAGGGCTTCTTTGACCTCTTTGAGGTTTGTCACCTCGACTTCAATTTCCATCTGTTTTTTAAGTCCCCGACGCACCTTTTCAACGGCTGATATAATAGAAGACCCCTTTAAATGATTTTCTTTAATCAAAATTGCGTCATAGAGGCCAAAGCGGTGGTTCTTCCCCCCCCCCATTTTCACTGCAATTTTCTCCAAAAGACGAAAACCCGGGGTTGTCTTTCGGGTATCCATGATATCAACCGAAAGACCCGAAACCTCCCTGACAAAGCGGGAGGTCAAAGTTGAAACGCCTGAAAGACGCCCCAAAAAATTAAGAGAAACCCGTTCAGCGGAAAGTATCGATCTTAAACTCCCTTTCACCCGGCAACAGACTTCAGCCGGCTTGACCCTGTCACCATCTTCTTTTAAAAATTCGATCTCTATTGCCCGGTCATTCCAGCAAAAAATCTTCTCCAGCAGAAAGAGACCACAGATCACACCCTCCTGTTTGCTTATGATCTCTGCCATTGCCCGGCTTTTCTCATCGATCAAAAAGGAAGAGGTGAGATCTGAATCTCCAAGATCTTCTAAAAAAGCTATACGTATCAGCTCATCCAAAAAATGTGTCTTAATCATAAAAATTAACGAGACTCTTTGATGAGTTTCTGAATCTCTTCCCGGATAATTTTTTCAGCCAAAGGGGGGATGACTTCGCGGCAAATCTTTTCAACAGTATCTTTTGAAACCTGTTCACGAGGATCATCCGTTGAAACACTCTGGGGTGAAACAATCTGGGGCGCTATCTTTGTCGATGCGATCGGATCTTCGTCTGTTGTCACGAGCGCCAGGGGTTTCTCCAAAAAATTGAGGCATTTATCCAACTCCCCTTCTGTGAAGAGATTTTTTAGGGGATCTTCGGCCTCCATCATTTCCGGAATTTCATCCTGCTTTGAAGGCTGCCTTGAAGGCTGAATAAAAGGTTGATTTAGCTGATTAAGGAGATTTAAAAATTCTTTCGCGTCAAAAGGCTTCGCAAGTTTCCCCTTGGCCCCCGACTTCTCAAGATCAGAGGAATTTAAGTGTTTAAAATGGCTGTAAAGAAGCGCCGATCTCATCCCCTGCAACGCAGGCTCAATCGAAAATTCACGGATCAAATCCAACCCGTTTTTGGGACCCAGCGTAAAATCAACGAGCGCAATATCAGGTTTTTCCCTGAGCGCGAGTTGTTTGCCAGTTTCACCATCGTGAGCTACCACCAATCGATAAGCGCTCCCTTTGAGGATCAGTGCCGCCACTTTTTGAATCGTTTTGGAATCGTCGATGAGAAGCACCTTTGGCATAGGTTCTACCCTACCTTGATTCCAAAGAATCTGTCAAATGATCGACATTCTTCATTTCATTCAGAATCTTTTGCTGATCACTACCCGTATCATTTACAAACACCCTTACATCATCCCCTTCCTTCATCTTCAAGGAAGGGGCAGAAAACTTATAATTCCTGTCATAATACCGCTCAAGCAGAAGTCGAACAACGCTCTCATATTCCCTCTGTCTAAACAGGTTATAGATTTCTAAAAAAAGCTCTCCCCCCAATCTTTTTTTCAAAGAAATCAGCGCTTCTTCAAGTTGTTCAATATGGGGGAGATATTCTTCCAAAATCCTCTGAGATCTTCTCTGAAGAGAGCTTTTAATAAACATCTTCCTCCCTTTCATCATCTGACGCATCCATGATTCCGGAAGAAGGACAGATCCAATCCGCTGGCTCTCCCCTTCAACAAAAACAAATTTTTCCCGCTGATATTTTCGAATTTCCTCGCATAAGAGGGCCTCAAAATTTTTTTGCGTCTGTTTTTCAGAAAAACCAACATGTCCAAAGACAGAACCCCTATGTTTTGCCAGGGCTTCAAGATCGATGACGGGAAAACCCTCTTCTTTCATTTTTTGTAAAAGAAGTGTCTTTCCACTCCCGGTCAAACCATAAAACGGGATCAATTCGAAGGGATAATCTCCATTCAAAATGGAAAGAACTTCACGCCGATAACTCTTGTACCCCCCTTCAATGACTTTGACAGGGAGACCTGTAAGCCCACAGACAGCCGCTGCTGTCTCAGAACGAAGCCCCCCGCGCCAGCAATAGAGAAGCGGCGTCTTCCCCTCAGATACTTTTTTGATAGCTTTGAAAAATTCCGGAAGTTTTGGTGAAACAACTTCAAGGCCACGCCCCCGGGCTATCTCCCCCCCCCTTTGTTTATAGAGCGTCCCAATTTCAATGCGTTCATCATTAGAAAGAATAGGGATATTGATCGCTGTGGGAATAGCACCATCTGAAAATTCGAGCGGTGTGCGAACATCGATGAAAATTCCCAAGTCTAATAAGAGCGCCTGGCCAATCGATATTTTTTCAATCACTTTCAAATCCTTATGTCCCGTCCGAGAATGAGAATACCTCATTTTTGAAAGACGGCTTATCCTTGACAAGAGTGGGGTCTTTTTCTAAAATGGCCGTAAGGTATCGAAATTCTTATAAAAAATCAAGAAAGGCATGACACAACATGACAGCGCTTCAGATTCCAGATTGGCTTGAAGAATTGGCTAAATCAGAAGTGATGACCGAACAGACCGGCCAAGTCGATCCTTTCGGTCATCTCGATTATGAAAAGATTTTGAAAAACCATACCCTCTTTTTTTTGGCAGAACTTCGAAATCTATTCCAGGAATGCGCTGTCCGTTTCAACCAGCACCGAAAAGATCCCCGCCATTCGATCAAGGTCTATGGCATTGCTGAGACAGAAGCTGATTTTTTGGTTTTTCGAAACAGCCTGAAACTCGTTGTCACCTATTCCAAACCGGGCCAAATTGAGGTTTCCTTCCACACCCTTTCAGGCGGCATCTATGCCCCTCAAAAGAAAGTTGTTGATAACGTTGTTCGCGGGGGTATCCCTCGCCCCCCGGGTGAAACAGGCTTGCCATCAGGCGACCTGATTGAAATTGAACTCGGCCCCTTCAATGAAGCCCATTGGAACTATCACGGCGCACGAGTTACCCTTCCGTCACTTGTCAGATTCTATTTGACCGAATTTATTAAGAATAGCAGTTAACGTTCCAATTTATTTCCTGAAATAAGAGACAAAATAAAGAAAAATCAGAACAATGGCAAAGACAAATCCAAGAAGTCCCAATGTGGAAAGACCCAAAAAGGTCGTCCCTTTATGAAATATCAAAAGAAGTGTCGCGGAAACAACGACACACGCAGTGATAATAGAAAGAGAGAGAAGTTTCCGCCCTCTTGTCATGGCACGATCCAAATATTCAATATCTTCAATCTTGATGCGTGTTACCCATTCATCTGAAGAGAGTTTTTTCAAAATCAGGCGAAGCTGCCTCGGCGCATGCTGAACAAGGCTTGTAACATCTCTCACAAGATAAAAAAGTTCTTTGGAGAGCCTCTCCATGTTGTATCTCGCCTCCAAAAGAACCTTTGCAAACTCACTCATCCCCTTGACAATATCGAAATCAGGATCAATAGACCGTCCCATCCCTTCGATGGTGACAATCGCCTTGCAGACAAGCATGAGATCCTGAGACATTCTCAAACCATGCTGGCTGGCAAGAATCGTCAAATCCAAAAGCATGCGGCCAACATTGACATCTTTTAACGGCAGACCAAAATAGGGCTCGACTGCCTCACGAACCTGTTTTGAAAAATGATCGATATCTATTTTTCCCGCTGGAATCCCAATTTCGAGATATTCATAAACAAGCGCGTCAAAATCTTCCGAAACAAGGGCAAGAAACATATTGCCGAGCGCATCCCGCACCTTTTGGTTAAGTCTCCCCACAATCCCAAAATCGACCAGCCCAATTTTCCCGTCTTCCAGAATAAAGATATTTCCGGCGTGCAGATCGCCATGAAAAATGCCATCGACAAGAACCATTTTATAAAAAGCCTGAACCCCTTCATGCGTCAGCTGCTTGATATCAATACCAGAACTTTCAAGCGCCTTGCGATCGCTTAACCGGATCCCTTTGAGTTTTTCGAGAGTCAAAACTCTTGCGGTTGAATAGTTGCGAAACACCTGGGGAATAATCACGTGGGGACGATCTTGAAAATTCTTCCTGATTTTCATCATGTTGCCCGCTTCAACGATAAAATCGAGCTCTTTTTTAAGGGTTTTAAAGAATTCCTGAGCGATTCCCACCGGATTAAAAACCCGGGCTTCCTCAATGTATTTCTCAAGAAGCCCCGCAATCACAAAAAGAATGCTGACATCGGTATCGATCAGTTTATCAATACCGGCGCGCTGGACTTTCACAACCACTTCCGTCCCATCATGGAGTGTCGCCTCGTGAACCTGGGCAATGGAAGCGGCTGCCAAAGGATTCTCATTGAATGTTTTATAAATTTCAGAATGCGGCCGCCCAAACTCTGACTCAATTGTCTTTTTAACTATTTCAAAGGGAACCGGGGGAACGCGATCCTGAAGTTTTTTAAATTCTTCCGCGTATTCCTGGGGAATTAAATCGGGACGTGTGCTTAACACCTGTCCCAACTTTACAAACGTAGGCCCCAGTTCTTCAAATGTCAGGCGAACCCTTTCTGGAAGTGTAAGTTTTGCATCCCCTTCCTTGCGCATGAACTTAAAGCCCGGAATCAGACGATCGAGACGCATCCGCTCGGCAATTTCCGCAAGGCCATGCCTCCCCATCACCACAAGAATGCTTTTCAAGCGCGCCACATTCTTTACGGTCTGGCCGATCTGACTTCCTAATCTTAAAATTCCCATTTTTTCGCTACTCAATGAGTCTAAAATCGATCTGTCGCTTGTCCAAATTGACAGATCTCACCTCGACAAGAACTTTCTGTCCCAAATGAAATTCCTGCCGGAACCTTCTCCCCCGAATCAGATAACGTTCTGGTATAAACTGGTATCGGTCATCATGAAGGGTTGAAAGAGGAACAAGACCCTCAACAAAATAAGACGCAAGCTCAACAAAAAATCCAAATTCAATCATACCTGAAATATAGCCTTCAAACTGACTCCCGACTTTTCCGCACATGAACTGGGCTTTTTTGAGAGCCATGAATTCCCGCTCAGCCCCCTCTATCAACCGTTCCCGGTTTGAACAATGATAGGCCTGTGCCGCGATCTTCCCAGGGTCGTTCTTCGTATCGGAAAATTTTGTCTTTTTCTTGAGCTCCTCTTTGATAAGACGATGCACCACGAGGTCAGGATAGCGACGTATCGGAGAGGTGAAATGCGTATAACATTTTGAGGCCAAACCGAAATGACCGCTGTTTTTTTCAGAATATCTCGCCTGCTTCATCGATCGCAAAAGCGCGGTATTTAATATTTTTTCCTCAGGCAGGTTTTTAATTTTTTCAAGAAGGTCGCTGTAAATTTTCGGATCTGGTTTTTTACTCCGTGGGAGCGGATGCCCGAGATGATCGGAAAGTTCATGATACTGCGCAAGCGCGCTCTGATCCGGTTCTTCATGAACGCGATAAATGAAGGGTTTTTTTTTAAAAAACATATATTCGGCTACCGCTTCATTGGCGGCAATCATAAACTCTTCAATCAGCATATGCGCCTCAAGCCTTGGCCTTTTCATAATCGACTCGACATCGCCCTGCATATTGAGAACCAGTTCTGATTCCGGCAAATCAAAATCGAGACAGCCGCGAACCTCCCTCTTTTTTTTAAGAAGCTCCTTGAGATCGTTCATGACAAGAACATCTGAAATTAATTCCGGATACTTCTTTTTGGCGACTGCATCCCCATCCAAGATGTCCTGAACAGCCGTATAGGTTAATCGATGGCGGCTTAAAATCAGAGACTCATAGATCAAATAGTCGATACGATTTCCTTCGGAATCAAACTCCATCTCACAGCAAAATGTCAGTTTGTCTTCATTGGGTTTGAGACTGCAGAGATCATTTGAGAGAATCTCGGGAAGCATCGGAATCACCCCGCCCGGATAGTAGAAGCTTGCCGCGCGCTCGTATGCCTCTTCATCAATGAAAGAACCCTCTTTCACGAAAAAACTCACATCTGCAATCGCCACCCAAAGTTTAAAGTTCCCATTTACAAGTTTTTTTACGCAGACCGCATCATCGAAGTCTTTGGCGGTTTCTCCATCAATCGTCACAAAGGGGAGCTTCTTCAAATTGACACGTTTTTGAATTTCGTCTTGTAAACCCCATTTTTTGAAATCAGCCGCTTCCCCACAAATTTTCTCATCAAACCGGTCACGCAATTGAAATTTATGGACAATCATCGAAAGATCGACTTCGGGTTCCCCAATTTCCCCTAAGATTTCTTTGATTTCCCCTTCAGCCCAGCGGTGTTTTTGGGGGTATTTTTTAATGTTGCAAATGACAACCTTATTTTGCTGTGAAACCAGCTTACCGTTAAAAGGAATTAAAATATGATCTGCGCCGCCAAATTCAGCGCTGCTTCCCTGTGGAATGACATAGGCGGTTTTTCCACGAATATTCAATTTTCCAACAACGGTCCTGGCCCCTCTTTCCAAAATTTCAATCACCCTCCCTGATTTCCGTCCCCCCCGCCGCGCCTCTTCGGTAACAAGCGCCTTTATTCGATCTTTATCCATGACATCCATCATCTGAAATCGATTGATATAAACATCTTCGATCCCCGGCCCCGGCTCATCCGGAATTAAAAAACCGAAGCCCTCCGGATGTTTTTTAACGGTTCCAATCACATAATCGTCCTGAGAAATTAACCGATAGCGTTTGTCCGGCATTCGAACCAGTTTAAAATCGTGTCTTAGTTGTTTTAGAACCCTCCGAAATTTTTTTCTCAAAGGGGATGGCACCTGGAAGAGATGGCAGAGCCCCTCAAACGTCATAGGACGATAACGGGGGGTGGAGAGTTTTTCGAGGATTTGCTTCTCATCGAATTCCACAACCGTTCACTTTAATCTGATATCCTCAAAAGAGCTAGTGGGAAAATCTGTTGTAAAACTGGGGAAAATATCTTAGTTTTTTTGGGCGCCATTGCTTATGCAATGTCGCGCAGACTGGCTGGGATGGCGGAACTGGCAGACGCGCACGGCTCAGGACCGTGTGGGGCAACCCTTGGAGGTTCGAATCCTCTTCCCAGCATTATTTTTTGTTTTACAAAAAATAATGCGAATCCAAATGAGCAGACAGTCCGGTGGACTGTCTGCGACAAAAAGAGGATTCGAAAAAATCAATGTTTCAGGTTCGCCGTTTTAATCGCCTTTTGAACAGCGCTGTTTTCGCTCTTTTCCAGAGAAAGAAGTTTTGGGAAAGCCCTTTTGATCCGATAATCTGCCGCCCCAAGAATGGCCTGAACAAGAATAGCCGGATCATTCCCAGGATGAAGACTCTGCAAAAAATAAGGCTCTGCCCCTTTAGGTTTCAGAATCCGAAGAATAAAAAGCGCGCCTGCGGAACGGGCGGCATTTTTTTGTCGAAACAAACGAAGAATTTTTGATTCCGTCATATCGATATTTTTTATTGCGCCCGATATCATTTTTAGCCTCGGTGATTCAGCGCTTTCCAAAAAAAGACCTGCCTGATAGATCCCCTGCAGAAGATTTTCGAGATTCGTCTTTGCGATTTTATGAAATGCGAGAACCCCCATGAGAATGATATCCGTATCGCCGAACCTTACCTGTTTTAACTGATCAAGCATAAAGGCCGTCTCTTCGCTCCCCGCCACCCATCCGAAGGAGTAGAGGGTTGAAAGGAAAAGGGTTCTTTTTTCTCGCGTTGAGGGGTCTTTAAAAATCTCCTTTAATACCGGTATTACTTCGTATCTTTTTTGTTTCGCAAGCAGATGGAGTACCCGCCATTGTTGAGTCTGGTTTTTGCTGTTTAGATAATGAAGCAGCGAGGGGACAGCTGATTGCCCCATCTCCTCCAGTTTGAGCATCGCATCAATCTGAATATGAAGATGGGGATCCCCCAGCGCTGCTATCAAAGGATCGACCGCAGATGTTTTGGAAGGTTTTGCCGCTTCAATAAATGACGATAAAAAAATGAGGGATATAACGATACCCTTTTTCATAAGTGCTCTAACCACCACTGGAAAATATCCGTCGGTTCCCCCTGCAGCCTAAAATAGTTTGGGTGAAATGTAAAATCCCTTTGATGAGCCAGATATACCTCCCGCAGCAATGCCAACGCTTTCTCAGGCTGATTTAACTTTGACTCACATAAAAAAAGACCAAAGAGCGCTTTTGGCAGCTCTCCCTCCTGGTAAGCCGCTGGCTGCAGCGTCTTCCAAAAATAGCGTTTTGCGTCATCGAAACGGTGATTTTTTACCTGTATCTGCCCCAGCCGGTTATTGGCCATTCGAAAATCCGGGGCGAAGGAGAGTATTTTTCCATATGTTTGGATTGCATCCTCGTATTTCCCGCTTCTTTCATAATAGAGAGCCAGGTTAAAAAGAGTCGCGACATGATAGGGATTGAATCTCAATGAATGTTTTAAATGCGAAATCGCCTGTTCATAATTTTTATGGCCAGCTGAAATATTTCCAAGAAAAAAATAGGCCCTCCATTCATTTGGATTCCAGCGGAGCGCCTTTTCAAATGCCTCTTTTGCTTTTTGCGGCGAATATTCCAGAAGCGATTCACCCACATGAAGGTGGTATTTTGTAAGAGTATTTTGAATGAGAAACTTTGGCGCAAAAAGCAAAAGAAAGGGGATCAGGGCAAGACTGATCAGCCGCGTAAAATTTCGCATTTCTTTTTGTTCCGCGCTTCCAGTTAATTTAATCAAAAATGCCATCGCAGCCATCGCAAAAAAAGCAGATGGCGCTGTTTGAAAATTATAAACAAACAGGGCGATCGTAAAATGAGAGAGAAGAGAAAGCATCAGGCTATAACAAAGAACGCGACGCGTTTCATCAGGTTCACTTTTTAAAAAATAAGAATGAATCTGACGAAACAATAAAAAAAGAAGAAAAGCAAAAAGGCCCAATCCCAAAAGCCCAATCTCAGAAAAAATTTGCAGATATTCATTGTGCGCATGATGTATATAATCATTCCAAAATTGGGTTTCCGGAATCGAAAAGCGATCTTTCGGAGTTGCATAAGTCGGATAAACCAAATCGAATTGTCCCAGACCGATCCCTCGCAGCCAGTGATCTTTGCCGATGATGGCCGCATTCTTCCATATCACAAGGCGTTGGAGATTGTTCGTGTATTTGCTGTCAAACGTCTGTTTCAAAAGGGGAAGGGATAAAAGGAGAATTGCGGCGCCACAGAGGGCTGCAATGATTTTTTTTCTGGGAGAAAAAACGAACACAAGAAATAAAAACGGAACCATCAGTCCCAGAGCGGCGGCGCGGCTTTTAAAAACGAATAAAATGCCGAAGAGAAAAAACGCTGAAATCAAAGCATAGATTCTCTTTTCCCAAATCCGCCGCGAATCCGTTTTTGCAAAGCAAAATCCACCGATCCAAAAGAACAGCGGGGCCAGATATTCAGCGATGAGCTTGGGATTGTCAAAAGTAACCCCCCACCAAACGTCCCTTTTTTTTAAAAAAAAAGGGAGGTCAAAATGAAAGAAATAGCAAAGGATGCTTATGAAGCAAACGAGAGCGCCTGTAAAAACACCGATTTTCATCAGAGAACGTATGGAGGAAATATCTTCCACAAGATTTAAGCATAGAAAAAAGAATAGAAACAGAGATGCCCAATGAATCCACTGTTCAAATCCCTGATGAAAGTTCATAGATCCAATGAGAGAAAAAGCCCCCAGAAGAAGAATAAAGAACATCGGTAAATAAAGCGCTGTTTTTTGAACCGATTTTTTAAAAAGAGCGATCTCAAGAAGAAATAATGTCAGAAGAAACAGAATAAACATTCTTGCCACAGCCTCTTTGGTCGGTGTAAAGAGATAGACTCTGTAAAAATAGGAGTCATTGACAAAGCCTCTGGAGACAAAAGCGATCGGAACAAGAATAAAAAAAAGGGCAAGTGTGATTTTCGAAATTCTCTCGACAATTTTCATTTATTCAACACAACGCAAGGTTTAAAACTATCAAAAAAAGGGGGGGCGGGCAAATGGTTTTGTCTCCAGAGATCTAACAAAAAATATCATTTGAATATTTGACAGGAATCTGTAAGCATGGGGCGTTTTTGATGAAAAACGGGTATAAAAATTTAGAAATGGCATATGGGACCGTAGTTCAGTTTGGCCACAGGGAGCGTAAGCGACCGTCCCAATGAGGTTCTGACCAAATTGAATGAAAGAGGAATAAAAAACCGGGTATGAGGATTTAGGTTGTTGAAATGGCATATGGGACCGTAGTTCAGTTTGGCCACAGGGAGCGTAAGCGACCGT